>JAZLFG010000085.1:0-42999 GCA_045615685.1 Faecousia sp. | reverse complement strand
CCACTGCGGAGGGCGTCTTTCCCTCCGGAAAGGAGGGCGGTGCTTATGGTTACATACAACGAGCTGTTTTTATTGCTCACGTTTATTGTATCGACCATCTCACTGGTTGTCACACTGACAAAAAAGAAATAACCGCCCCAGCTCAAAAGTGCGGTTATTTCTATAACTAAACCGGAGGGCTAACCGTCTACTCGGTAGCCTTTCTGGGTCTATTATACCAAATGATTTTTACTTGTCAATCCTTTTTATCTGTATATTTGGGGAGCATCCATTGGAGCTTCCCGTTTTTTATTTCAGAATCTGCTCGGCCAGGAAAGGAAGTGCCGAAAGAGAAGCAATGTGCCATTTGGCTTTTTCTACCTGTCCAAAACCGTAGGCAGCGTGGACGAAAGGCACATCCGCCTCGCAGGCGGCCTCATAGTCCAGAATTGTGTCTCCCACCATGAGCGCATCGGTGATGCCGTTTCTCTCCATCAGCAGACGAATGTTGCCCGATTTAGGAAGGCCGGTGATACCAGGATGGGCAAAATCGCCAAAATACTGCTCCAGCCGTGCATAGCGGAGGAATGCCTCGATATAGCCATCTACGCAGTTGCTGGCGATCATCAGGCGATAGCTGCGAGCCAGCGTCTGCACCGTCTCCACCAGGTTGGGATACAGCTTCGCGCCATATTGAGGGATGAAATCCGTCTCCACTCGGGTCACATAGTCAAAGAACGGCTTCCTTCGGGAAGGCTCCAGCTCAGGCGCCAGATGGGCCGCAAGCGCCTCCGGGCCAAGGCCCATGCCGCCTACCATGTCCTCGTGGGTCAGCGTCCGGCGAATGCCGACTCGATGAAGCTCCCGCTGCCATAGGACTGTAAGCGCTTCCGTGGCATCCCATAGGGTGCCATCCAAATCAAAAATAATCGCTCTCATAGTAGCTCCTGCTCCAGCGTCTCAGAAAGCTCCAGCCCGGGATTGCGGCGAATGGTAAAGTCGATGGCCCAGCCGGAGGTGAAGACCAAAAGGCTGTGGCCCCGATAGTCCTCCAGAAGCTCCACGTCGCTGGATAGATTCAGCTCGCTCAGATCCGGCACCGGCTGCTTCGTGATGAACCGCAGCACCTCATAGGGCAGCCCCTCCATCCGCAGCTCCACACCGTATTCATTGCGCATCCGGTACTGGAACACGTCAAATTGCAGCGTACCCACGACGCCCACAATGACCTCCTCCATGCCGGTGCCCGGCACCTTGAAGATTTGAATTGCACCCTCCTGAGCAATCTGCTCGGTGCCCTTGATAAATTGCTTGCGCTTCATACTGTCCCGGGGGCTAACACGGCAGAAATGCTCCGGCGCGAAGGTGGGAATACCCGCAAAGCGGAATTTCTGCCCCGGCACACAGATGGTATCGCCGATGGAGAAAATGCCGGGATCGAACACACCAATGATGTCGCCAGCATAGGCCTCGTCGATGATCTCACGCTCCTGCGCCATGAGCTGCTGGGGCTGGCTCAGGCGGAGCTTTTTTCCTCCCTGGACATGGTAAAATTCCCGCTCCCGCTCAAATTTTCCGGAGCAAATGCGCATAAAGGCCAGACGATCTCGATGTGCTTTGTTCATATTGGCCTGAATTTTGAAGACGAAGGCGGAGAAATCTGGGGAGAATACGTCAATTTCGCCACAATCTGCTGTTCTCGGCAGAGGGGCGGTGGTCATCCGCAAAAAGTCCTCCAGGAAAGGCTCTACACCGAAATTGGTCAGAGCGCTGCCGAAAAATACCGGTGAGAGGGTACCGGCACGCACCTCCTCCATATCAAACTCACGGCCCGCACCCAGCAGCTCCACATCGTCGATGAGGGTGTCTCGGCGGCTTTGTCCAATCAGCTCTGCCACCTGATCGTCGTAGAGACCCACCTCCACGCTGTCTGCTCGGTTTTTGCCGGAGGTACCGGAGAAGAAAATGAGCCTGCTTTTCTGCCGGTCGTAGACACCCTGGAAGCTCTTTCCGGAGCCGATGGGCCAATTCATCGCATAGGTCTCGATGCCAAGCTCCTTTTCCAATTCGTCCAGCAGATCAAATGGGTCTTTGGATTCCCTGTCCATCTTGTTGACAAAAGTAAAAATTGGAATATGGCGCATGGCGCAGACCTTAAAGAGCTTGCGGGTCTGGGCCTCCACGCCCTTGCTGCCATCAATGACCATGACAGCGCTATCCGCAGCCATGAGGGTACGGTAGGTGTCCTCGGAGAAGTCCTGATGCCCCGGGGTGTCGAGGATATTGATGCAGCAGCCCCCGTACTGGAACTGCATGACGGAAGAGGTCACAGAGATCCCGCGCTGCTTCTCGATCTCCATCCAGTCGGAAACGGCAGCGCGGCTATTCTTTTTGCCCTTGACCGCGCCCGCCTGGGCAATGGCGCCGCCATAGAGCAGGAATTTTTCAGTCAGCGTGGTTTTACCGGCGTCGGGGTGAGAAATAATCGCAAAGGTACGGCGACGGCGAATTTCTTCTTCCAGGCCCATAACGATAGCCCTCCATCCTAACATTATGTCTAAACGAAAGTAGTTTACCACATCTTCCACAATTTCACAAGGGGCAGTTTTAGCATTTTGCCTAAGTATTATTTGATGATCTCAACGGTACGAACTTTCAGTACGAGCAGCCTTCGCAGGACGAAAAAATCAAAACAAATTAGGCAAATAACGCTGAATTGTATTGCTTTTTTATTTCCATTGGTATATGATAAATATGAGAAAAAATCTCACAGTATAGGATTTAAATCAGAGGTTTTGTCCATACTGAAAGGGACAAATATTTAACTGGAGGCGTAGGCCATGTTATGCCAATTTAGCGTGAGCAACTTTCAATGCATCAAGGATGAATTGACATTGGATATGCAAGCTACAAATATTACCGAGAACAGCGAGACCTTATTAGAGGATGTGGACGGAGAAAAGTTTCTGCCGCTCTGTGCAATATATGGGCCAAATGGCGCGGGGAAATCCACCGTTTTGCACGCGTTGTATAGCCTTGGCTGTAAAATCATGCGGCCAATCTGCGCCGCCGCTTACGACGATTATGAATGTCTGAAAGGCAGCAGTAATGTTTTGATTCATCCCTTTAAGTTTTCGAAGGAGACAATATATGCCCCTACAAAATATGAGCTGTTCTTTAGAACCCAGTCCTATGAATACCAATATGTGCTATGGGTCGCACAGAACAAGGTCGTGCAGGAAGAATTGTATAAAAAGGCGCTCTCCGGCTACCGATATGCGTTAGTCTTCTCTCGAAAGAAAGGGAGTTTGGAGCTAAAGGGTTCTTTTAAAAACTATTCCTGTGCAGACATCTCTGACAATCTGCCGTTACTTTCCTATTTTGGAATGACACACAGGCGAAACGCCATCGTCAAGGATATTATTGACTGGTTTGACAATAGCTTTAACTTTATCAACTATGGCGATCCAGAGGTGGACGCAAGAATTGCTGTAGTTATTTCCGATGATCTTAAGGATCTCGTTCTTAAGATGCTGCGCGAAATGGACATTGATATTACGGATTACCGGGTGGAGGAGAACGATGACCGGCTGAAGGTTTTTACCACGCACACTGTAACCAATCAAAGCTATGAGCTTTCCCTCACCGAAGAATCCAACGGGACGATGAAGATCTTTAGCATTCTCCCGTTTATTGCACAGAGCCTTTTGTACGGACGCACACTGGTCGTAGATGAATTGGACGCAAAGCTTCATCCTCTGCTGCTGAAATATATCATCCGCCTGTACAATGATCCGGAAATCAACAAGAACAAAGCCCAATTGATCTTCACCTCCCATGATCTATCCACAATGAACAATGAGAATTTCAGAAGAGATGAGATTTGGTTTATTGCGAAGGGTAGCGACCAGTCGGCAAAAATGTACTCTCTTATCGAATTCAAAAAGCCGGACGGTACCGCTGAACGGAAAGACGCAAAATACGACAAGCATTATTTAGAAGGCAGATACGGCGCTGATCCGTATTTGCGCAGGATCATTGATTGGGGGAAGCTGTAATATGGCGTTACCTGCCCGACAAAACAGAAAAAAAGGGAGAAAAACAGCACATTTGGCGGAGATTCCTCATAAGTACTATATCTTCTGCGAAGGCGAACAAACGGAACCGTTATATTTTAAGGGCTTCAAGGAGAGCATAGAAAGCAATCCTGTGTATCGCAATCTTGTGCATATTGAGTTACAGGGCGTCGGCGCAGAAACGCTCCGGGTACTTGACGCTGCAAAAGAGTTTGTACAAAAAGAGGCTGTTCATAACGCACAAATCTGGTGCGTCTATGACAAGGATAGCTTTCCTTCGCAGAATTTTAACGCTGTATCCCGAGAGGCCGACAATTTAAACCGTATCAGTAATGATGTGCGATACTGTGTCGCCTGGTCGAATCAGTGTATCGAGTATTGGTTTATACTGCATTTCGCTTATTATGATGCAGATAACGACAGAAAGTATTATCGACGCTTCCTCCACAAGAAGCTCAAGGAATTAGGCTGGACAAAATATGAAAAGAACAATGCCGAGTTGTTCCGGATTATGACCGAAAAAGGAAACCCGAAGCTTGCTATCCGCTTGGCGAAAAGGCGAATGGAGGAATGCCAGGGTCTTACTGATTCCGAATCAGCTCCAGCAACAAGGGTATATGCCTTGGTGCAGGAGTTGGCTCCGTACTTACCGGATGAACTCCGGGCAAGGTATCTATAATTATAATACTGCCCTACAAAATGCGTTTGCATTCTTGTAGGGCAGTGATTGATCTATGAGGCCGTATCGAACTGGCTGTTATAAAGCTGGCAGTAGAAGCCGCCCCGGGAGATGAGCGCTTCGTGGGTGCCCTGCTCGACGATGTCGCCGCCTTGCATGACCAGGATCAGGTCGGCGTTTCGGATGGTGGACAGCCGGTGGGCGATGACGAAGGAGGTGCGCCCCTCGGTCAGGCGATCCATAGCCTGCTGCACCAGCATTTCCGTGCGGGTGTCGATAGAAGAGGTGGCCTCATCCAGGATCAGCATGGGACTATTTTGAAGCATTGCGCGGGCAATGGTCAGAAGCTGCTTCTGGCCAACGGAAATTTCACTGGCATCACTTAGTACCGTGTCATACTTCTTTGGCAGGGTTTGGATAAAATGGGTCAGTCCACAAGCTGCGCACACCGTATTTAGCTGCTCCTCCGTGACTCCCTCCAGGTTGAATACCAGATTTTCCCGCACCGTGCCTTCAAACAGCCAGGTGTCCTGGAGTACCATGCCGAACAGGCTATGCACCTGCGCTCGGGAGAGGGAATCCGCTGGAATACCATCTACAAAAATCCTGCCGCCGGTGAGATCGTAAAAGCGCATCAGAAGATTGACAATGGTGGTCTTGCCCGCACCGGTGGGGCCGACGATGGCCACCTTCTGTCCCGGCAAGACTCGGGCGGTGAAGCCGTGGATGATCTCCCGGTCGGGTTGATCAGGATAGGCAAAGTGAACGTCCTCGAAGTCCACCGCACCGCGCACCTGAGAAATATCCTCCGTTTTTTTGCTCTCGTCGGACAACTCCTCCTCCTGGAGGAAGGTGAACACCCGCTCCGAGGCGGCTGCTGCGGACTGCATATTGGTCATCCCCTGGGCAATCTGGCGAAGGGGCGATTCAAACAGCCGCACATAGATCATGAAGGCTGTGATGACACCAAATTCGATTCTCCCCCGCATGGTCAGCATCGCGCCCACCACACACACCGCCACATAGCCGAGGTTCCCCATGAAATTCATCAGAGGCTGCATGAGGCCGGAGAGGAACTGAGAGCTGAAATTGGAGTCGCGCACCTCGGCATTGCGCTTGGCGAAGGCTTCCTTTACGCTGGCTCCGGCGTTGCAGACTCGAATCACATCATGGCCGTTGTACATCTCCTCGATGTAGCCGTTCAGTGCACCAAGTGCCTGCTGCCGCCGGATAAAATGGCGCTGGGATTGCTTTATAATGACCAGCATCAGGAACATTCCTGCGATCGTGGCAGCAATGGAGGTCAGTGCCAGTACAGCGTTGGTCACAAACATCATCACAAGGCAGCCGACAAATTGTGCCGCTGATGTGACCACGGAAGCCAGGGAATTGGAAAGGGACTGGCCAATGGTGTCGACGTCGTTGGTCATTCTGGACAAGACGTCACCGTAGGCGTGGCTGGAGAAATACTTGAGAGGAATGCGGTGGATTTTACCATTGATCTCGCTGCGCATCCGGCGGGACAGAAGCTGGGTGACGGTGGCCATGATATAGTGCTGGCCAAAGGTGCAAAGGGCGCTGGTGCCGTAGATGATAGCCAGAGTAACCGTAACCTGCTGGATTCCGGCCATATCGATGCCGGTCATAAGGCCGTCTTTGATATAGTTTGTGATTCTACCAATCTGGTTCGGCCCCAAAATGGTCAGCACCGCACCTGCCGCTGCCAGAAGAAGGGCAACAACTATGGCAGGAATATCCCGACGGCAGAACGAATAGAGGTTCCGCAGGGTCTTTTTCATATCCTTAGGCTTCTGTGGAATGGTTCTTCTTGGCATAGCGTCACCTCCTTAGGCATCCAGCTCATCGCGGCTGAGCTGAGACAGGGCAATTTCCCGATAGATTTCACAATTTTGCATTAGCTCCTTGTGGGTGCCGCTGCCCGCGAGACTACCGTCGTGGAGCACCAGGATGCAGTCGGCATTGCGAATGGTGCCGATGCGGCTGGCAACCACAAGGCGGGTCGTACCGGCACAGCTTTTGTCCAGCGCCTGCCGCAGGCGGCGATCGGTCTGGAAGTCCAGGGCGGAAAAGCTATCGTCAAAGATCAGGATTTCCGGCTTTCTCGCAATGGCCCGGGCGATGGACAGCCGCTGCTTTTGCCCGCCGGAGACATTGCTGCCGCCCTGGGCAATCGGATGGGACAAATCCCCCTCCATGGCTTCCACGAAATCCGATGCCTGGGCAGTCTGCAAGCTGTCCCACACCGCTGTATCCGGAATTTTCTCTGACGTCTGCCCAAAGAGCACATTGCCCCGGATGGTATCGGAGAAGAGCACGGCCTTCTGGGTGATATAACCCAGCTTGCGATAGAGCTCCTCGAAGGAATATTGCCGGATATTCACGCCATCGAGCAGAATTTCTCCCTCGGTGGCGTCGTAGAGCCGTGCTGCCAGGGATACGAGGGTGGTCTTACCGGAGCCGGTCGCGCCCACGATGGCCACCGTCTGCCCGGCCTCTGCCCGGAAGGAAATATGCTGCATAAAATCCTCCTGGCTGCCCGGATAACGGAAGCTTACGTCCCGGAATTCCAGAACACCACGAGCCTCCGTCTTCCCCACACCAGTACCTTCCACAACTTGAATAGGCTCGCGCAGCAGCTCATTGATACGCCCCGCAGACACCTGTGCACGCGGCAAGAACATGAAAATGGCCGCCAGCAGCATGAAGCTCATGACCACGAACATGGCATAGGTGGAAAATACCACCACATCCCCAAACAGCTCTACTCGTGATTGGATTGCCGTCATGATCAGTGTGGGGTCGGCAGGCACCGCAATATTGTTGATCAGATGTGCGCCAACATTATAAATTGCAAGGGACAGCGCACTCATCACCAGCGACAGAAAGGGCATCAAAATTGCCAAAGATCGCATGGTAAACAGCTGCGTGCGCATAAGCCGGGTGCTGACATCCTCGAATTTATCCGCCTGATAGCGTTCTGCGTTGAAGGCGCGCACCACCCGAAGGCCGGTCAGGTTTTCGTCTGTGACTCGGTTGACGTCATCCACCTGCTTCTGGATGATGCGGAACTTGGGCAACACCACCAGAATGAGCACACCAATTTCCACAACCAGCAGCGCCACAGCTGCCGCTACCACGATCGAAAGCTGCCAGCTCTTTCCCAGAATTTTTACAATGGCCCAGACTGCCAGAATGGGAGACTTGATGATCACCTGCAGCCCCATGGCCACCACCATCTGAATTTGGGTGACGTCGTTGGTGGTGCGGGTAATCAGGCTGGGTACAGAGAATTTCTTCATCTCTGCCGTGCCGAAGTCAGCGATTTTATTGAACACCTTTTCTCGGACGCTGTAGCTGAAGCGGGAGGCAATCCAGGCAGAAAAATAGCCTACCGCCACCGCCAAGGCCGCGCTTCCCAGGGCACACAGGAGCATTTTTCCTCCAGCCGCAAGAATATCGGACATAGCGCTGCCCTCAGTCACGATGAGGGTTGTGATTCGGCTCATGAAGTCCGGCAGGGTCATGTCCAGCCAGACCTGCGCCGCGATAAGCCCTACGCAAAGTAGTGCCAGCAGGCGCTCTCTTCGTTTCAAATTTCCCAGTAATTTCAGCATATGACCTCCTCAGAGAAGCTTTTCCGTCAATCGAATATATTCGTCGGCCTCGGCCTCGGTCAGTTGGGCCAGCCGCTCGGCAAGATGTCTCTTTAACTGTCGTTCCCAGGCCTCCAGGGCTGCCGCCCCCGCTTCCGTCAGCACCACCGCTGTCCTGCGGCCGTCCTCCATGCCTTTTCGCTTGCGCACCAGCTCCATGGTCTCCAGCCGCTTGATGGCGGTGGCAATGCGCCCGGTGGTCACGCCCAGCGCCCGGGCAAGCTCTCCGGCCATAATTTCGCCGCCGGCGTCGCGTAGGCAGCGGAGAATAATATATCTTCCCCGAAAGCCATTCTCAGGAAAAAGGGGTGGCTTCGATCGGCAGCATAATAGCGCAAAGAGTTCCTGGGCCTGCCGCTCATAGCTCATAGGCACCTCCAAAAATTATCTTACATCGTAAGGCATTTCCGGCGTATTATACGTCCGTGTCCGAGCAATGTCAAGAGTTTTCACAGAATGTTCATTTTATTCTATTCAGCCGCCAAAGGGCCCATGCAAAAAGGCCGCCTCAACGGTGGAGGCGGCCAGGAATTATGTACAATTTATGTCCGGGGATTGAAGGCTGCGGAGTCGAAGGTTGCAACAATGTAGCATTTGCCCGGCAGCATTGTCGCCGCCTGGGCTAGCTTGTACCGCAGAGCACTTCGATCCATATCTGCGGGCACCACCAGATCAAAGATCAGGTTCGTGTGTTCATTGCCCCGCACCATGCGGAAGTCATGCATCGTGAGGCGGGGATCTATGCCCTGCACCATTTCTGCCATCTTTGTACGCATCGCAAGCATTTCCCCATCATCCATCTCCAATGGGTCGTAGTGGATGGTCAAATGGACGCCATGGTGGGCTAAAATCTCCCGCTCAATGTTATCAATTACATCATGGCAGCGCAGGGGATTCTCCCGGCTGTCCATCTCCACATGGAGCGTCGCAAATTTCTGGCCCGGGCCATAGTCGTGCACCATCACATCGTGCACACCCAGCACCAGCTCATGGCTTCGCACTTCCTCTATCAGCGCCTGCACCAGTGCCGGGTCAGCGTTCTCCCCCAAAAGGGGTGAGATCGTATCCCGGGCAATGCCGACGCCAGACCATACAATGAACAGAGCCACCGCCATACCCATATAGCCGTCCAGACGAAGCCCAGTAAACTTCCCCACGACGCAGGCAGCAAGCACCGCCGCCGTGGAGATCACATCGTTGCGGCTGTCAGCGGCAGTAGCCAGGAGGGTGGCAGAGTCAATGCGCCGACCAAGAGAACGGTTGAAGGCCATCATCCACAGCTTCACGAGGATGGACAGCACCAGCACCAGCACCAGAGGAATCGAGAAGGCCACCACCTCTGGGTGCAAAATTTTATCCAGCGAGGTTTTTCCAAGCTCCACACCAATCACAAAGATCAGCGCTGCAACCCCCAGGCCCGTCAGATATTCCACCCGGGCATGGCCGAAGGGATGATCCGCGTCGGCAGGCTTTTCCGCAAGGCGAAAGCCAAGCAATGTCAGCACAGAACCCGACGCATCGGTCAGGTTGTTCACGGCATCGGCGGTGATGGACACAGAACCGGACAGAAGGCCGATGAGAAGCTTTGCAGCAAACAGCAGCACATTGCAGCCGATGCCAATCGCGCCCGCTGCCCTGCCGCAGGCAGCCCGCGCCGTACCAGTTTCCAAGCTTCCGTGGCGGCGTTCCAGTATGTGAAGGATCCAGTTTGTCACCGTCTGCACCTCCTTTGTCGCCGGATGACGGCTTGGTCATCTTTTCTTTGTATATTTCCTTGTGGAAATAAATTGAAAGAGAATTCCAGCGGCTATGAGAGCCGACGCCAAAATCAGCATAGATCGGGGTGTCATTTTCTCAATGCACTGGCAAAAACCCGAGGCAGCGCGCCAGCCGCCGGATACGCCGGTGATGAGGATCACCGCATGGTACTGAAACTTCGCAGCCAGAAGCCCGGCCATGATGCCCAGCACCAGCGCCACAATCAGTGAAAGCACCGGATGGAGCTCCCCAAGCACTTCTCCCACCACCCCAAAGGCACAGTAGAAGGCCAGCAGAAACACCACCGCTCGGTAAAGCCGGAAGGTAAACCCGCTTACAAGGATGCCCGCTCCCAGCCCAATGAGCAGGCACAGTCCCAGCCGATCCGGCAGGAGCACCACACTCACAGAAAAGCCGATCAATCCCGCAATACCAAACACAAGCAGTGTGTACCACACCTGCCGCAGCCGATAGCCGAAGAAGCAGGTCAGCAGCGCCAGGGCAATCGAGCCGTAGAGGGAGACAGTAGCCAGGGTCTCGGAGAGCTCCGGCATAAGAAGCCTTAGAATTTGCAGCAGCGTCATAGGGCAAGCCTCATCCCACGGCAGCAGCTTCCGTATTTTCTAAGAAAGTAACAATCATTTTGGCAATCTGCGAGCGCACAGCACTGCCCTGGGGCCGGAGGGTCTCATCCGGGAAACCGGAGAGAATCCCGCAGGCATTCGCCCAGGACATAGCCTCCGTCGCATAAGCAGAAATTTTATCCTTATCCCGGTAACCGTTCAGGGAAGCCCGAGCTGCATTGCCCCTGCCCAAAACCGGCGCATAGCGGAAGAGAATAGCCGCCGCCTGTTCCCTGGTGACCGGCGCATTGGGCCGGAAGGTATGATCCGGGAAGCCGGTAACAACGCCATTCTCACTTGCCCAGCCCACCGCCGGGCCATACCAGGCAGCCTGCTCCACATCCGTGAAGTCGGCTGGGGCCGTCTCCGGCTCCCCCTGCATCCGGTAGAGCACCGTGACCAGCATGGCGCGGGTCAGGGTCTTATTCGGATCAAAGGTGGTCTCGCTGGTGCCGTTCATCAGAGCGTCGGAAACCATGGTGCGCACATAGGGATAGAACCAGTCCGTCTCCGCAATGTCCGTAAATCGGTGGAGCTGGCACAGCACCGTGGCAGTATAGAGCGCACCGCAGGCCTCACACTGATAGGTCTCACTGCCGTCCTCCACATTGGTGGCAGGTACGACGCCAATGCATTGATAGCTATGGCCAATCGCTTTCTGAATGTCTGTTTGCCGGGTTTCCCCGCACAGGGTACAGACCTCCTCCACATAGCCGTCTGCGATACACGAGGCACTGACCGTCTCCCGCACCTCCCAGCTATGGCCCTGGGTATAGCAGGGAGCCTCATTCTCCGTCCAGTGGGCCTTGAGGTAGGTGTTGGTATAGGTGGTCTTGATCGTGTTGGCGTCTACTTGAAGCTCTGAAGCACCCTTCGCGGAGCTGTAGCTCGCCATATACCAGTAGTCAAAGTGGTAGCCAGTACGCTCTGGGGTTGGCAGTGCTCCGTAGGGACTTCCCACTGTAATCGGCTTGGCGTCCAGCTCACATTCGCCGCCTGTGGCATCAAAGAAAATCTGGTATGTCTCACTGGGCACATAGCCATCGTGGCGATAGAGGGATATGCCCCGGGTGAGATTCTCCACCGCATCGTCCCAGGTGTAGGTATAGACGGCGCACAGGCAGCTCCCCTTCAGATTGCAGTCAAAAAAGGTGATGGCCGCATCCGATACCTCCACCACGAGCATGGAATGCTGGGTACCGGTATAACGAACGCACTGGACGTAGTCTCCGGGAAGCGCCTGGGACAAAAGCGCTTTCAGGCTGTCGTAGTTCGTCTGCGCCCCGGACAGGATGCCCAGGCAACTGCACGAGCGGGACTCCGCCTCGGGCAGCGTATAGCGGTTGCCGGAATAGGGACCCGGCCCCTGGGTGCCAAACAGCTCGTTGAAGATCATATCGGCAAAGCCCTTGCACTGGGTTGCACCCTGATAGTTAGCTGTCCAGTATGTACCGCAGTACTTGGCCATCAGTTCATCCAATTGCCGCTCCACATCCTCCTGGAGATAGGTCGAGGCGGCAAAGCCCACCGTGCCAAGGCAGGAAACCAGCAGCGTCAGTGTCAGAAATACAGCGATTAAGCGTTTTCTCATAGGGGAAACATCCTTCCGCGCCCTTTGGCGCTACAAAATCTGTTTCATTATACACCGATTTGTAACCTTTGACAACCTTTTGTTTCACTTTTTTCTGCCGCATCCACACCCGCCAGGTAATCTACCAGTTGGGACATGGGCATCTGGAAAAAATTTGCGAATAAAAGCATATTTCTGGTGCTAATTGCCTCTCTTCTCCCAAATAAATAGCCCCGAATCGTTGCTATTGGAATATCCGTGCCCTTCGCCAGCGCCTCGGGAGATATTCCCCGCTCTTCCAAAAGCGTACCAAGCCGCTCCGGCCGACAGTTATCCTTGCGCATTGCAATCCTCCTCGTCAAGAAGCTCCGTCACGATCATCTGATAGAGCAGCTCCGCCTTCTCCCGAAACGCCTTCGCCAGGATGAGTGCCTGCCGCTGGTTGGGAGCAGACATCTCCAGAGTCATTAAATTGCCGACCTCATCGTCCAAGCCCATGACAACCGCACAGTCCCCCTTAGAATTGGCAATTGTCTGGATATGGACAAAGTCCTCCCGGCGGCGCTCCCGGTTGAAGCGCTCCACCGCCGCCTTGACCCGCTGCATCACAGGGAAGGCCAGAGAATCCTCCGTCACCTCGCCGGTCTCGATTCCTTTGGGAGTGATGGAATATTCGCCATGTTCCGAACGCTGCAAATGGCCGGTATCCACCATTTGGGGCAGCGCCTGTGCCACATCAAAATAGTTCAAGCTGTCATCCTGATAGGCCATCTCAAAAATTCTTTGCATATTTACAGGATACTGCACCCGACGCATAATATAAAGAAGCAGCACCTTCACATCCAGCATATCGTGAATAAATCCATGCTCTGCCATATCTGTCACCTCCGGATCTCTTTGCCTCATTATACTATAGATTCAATTTTGTTACAAGCGGTTTTGCACCTTTTGCACTGCCCGGGCATAGCATGAAGCGCGGAGGTGAAAGCTTTGCAACAATCTGCTGCCTTTCTGATCCCCGGCCGCGACCGCGTGAGCCGATACATTGCCGAGGCACTCAACGCCCGGGGCTGCTATGTGGCAGACTGCACCCCGAAGCAAGCAGATGTGCTCGTACTGCCCATGGGGATGCGGGTGCCACCTGAGCTCATGGGAGAGCTTCGTCCCGGACAATATGTGCTGGGCGGACGTCTTGGCGCGGATCGTGACGCACTGGAAGCACAGGGTGTGCACGCTGTGGATTACTATCAGGACACGCGCCTACAATATCGAAACGCAGTGCCCAGCGCCGAGGGCGCGATTGCGATCCTTCTGGAGCGCCTTCCCACAACAATTCAAAACTCTGCCGGTCTTATCCTTGGCTATGGCCGGATCGGTACGGTTCTGTCCAATAAATTGCGCCTGCTCGGTGCACACATCACCGCCAGTGCCCGAAAAGAGGAGGATATTGGCAGAATTCTCAGCGCAGGACTTCGCGCAGAGCAAACCTGCCACTATGTGCATCCTCTCAACGAATATGACTATGTGATCAACACCGTCCCAGCGTCGGTCTTCTCTACGGATGACTATGGGCATCTGCGGCAGGACTGCCTACTCCTTGAGCTGGCAAGTCGGCCGGGGGGCTTCGATGAGGCCCTTTGCCGCGCCAAAAATCTGTGCCTTGTCCAGGCGCCGGGACTTCCCGGCAGGTTCTCCCCCAAAACCGCCGGTTTTGCCATTGCGGATACGATCGTTCATATCCTGAAGCTGGAGGCGTCGTCATGCGACATGAAACCATAGGATTTGCCCTGTGCGGCTCCTTTTGTACCTTTGAGCGAACCTTTGAAGCGCTGAAAACCCTGCGCCAACGCTATGACCACATCATCCCGATCCTTTCCGAAGCCGCCTCACAAATGGACACCCGCTTCGGCGCCGCCAAGGATCACCGCCGTCTTCTAAGAGAGCTTTGTGGCCACGAGGTCCTGTGTACCCAGGCAGAGGTGGAGTCCTTCGGTCCCCAAAAAACCCTGGATGCCCTGGTCATTGCCCCCTGCACCGGAAATACGCTGGCAAAGCTCTCCCACGGGATTTCGGACACCGTGGTCACGCTGGCGGCAAAGGCGCATCTGCGAAATGCCCGCCCCATCGTCCTGGCCATTTCCAGCAACGACGCCCTGGCCGCCGGCGCGGAAAACCTGGGCCGTCTATTGAACCGGAAGCACTATTATTTTGTCCCCTTCTATCAGGACAGTCCGCAGGGAAAGCCCGCCTCTCTTGTGGCGGAGCTCTCCTCGCTGCCAAGTGCCCTGGACGCTGCCCTGGAGGGCCGTCAGCTCCAGCCGCTTCTGTGTCCAACAGCATAACAAAGGTAAAAAAATGATGCTGCCTCATTTTCAATGGACAGCATCGTTTTTTCCTTATGCGCGGGCAAGCAGATCTTCCACCCGGTCGGTTTTCTCCCAGGGGAGCGATAGCTCCGGGCGGCCAAAGTGACCGTAGGAGGCCACCTGCTGATAGATGGGCCGACGCAGATCAAGCGTCCGGATGATGGCAGCCGGACGAAGGTCAAAGCATTCCGTGACAAGCTGGGACAACCTCGCGTCAGGCATTCGGCCGCTACCATAGGTATCCACCAGGACGCTTACCGGCTGGGCCACGCCGATGGCATAGGCCACCTCAATTTGGCACTTCTTCGCAAGACCGGCAGCTACGATGTTCTTGGCAATGTAACGAGCCATATAGGCCGCCGAACGATCCACCTTCGTAGGATCCTTGCCGGAGAACGCGCCGCCGCCGTGGGCTGCGTAGCCGCCGTAGGTGTCCACGATGATCTTGCGCCCGGTCAGACCAGAATCGCCGACCGGACCGCCAATGACAAAGCGGCCCGTTGGGTTGACATAAAACTTCGTATTCCCCTGCAACAGGCGGGCAGGCAGATTGGGCTTAATAATTTCCTCAATCACCGCCTCCCGCAGATCAGAAATGGCAATATCCGCCGCGTGCTGGGTGGAGACAACCACGGAATCAATGGCCACCGGGACTCCCGCCTCGTCATAGCAGACAGAAACCTGGCTCTTGCCATCCGGGCGAAGCCAGGGAAGCTTCCCCTCCTTGCGGGCAGCGGTCAGCGCTTTGGTCAGGTTATGGGCATAGGAAATGGGCGCCGGCATCAGTTCCTTGGTTTCGTCGCAGGCAAAGCCGAACATCATGCCCTGATCACCCGCGCCGTTGGTGCTCTCGTCGTCGTAGGAGGCGTTGACACCCATGGCGATGTCGCCGGACTGCTCGTCGATGGCAGTCAGGATCGCGCAGGTCTCGCCGTCGAAGCCGGTCTGCCCAGTATAGCCGATGCGCCGCAGAGTTTCCCGGGCGACTCGGGGAATATCCACATAGCAGCTCGTGGAAATTTCGCCCATCACCAGCACCATGCCGGTGGTGGTCGCACATTCGCAGGCCACCCGAGCCATGGGATCCTGCGCCAGAATGGCGTCCAGCACACCGTCGGAAATCTGGTCGCAGACCTTATCGGGATGCCCCTCCGTCACGGATTCGGAGGTAAAGATTCTTCTGTAGTCCATAAATGAATACCGTCCTTCTGTATAATAAAAAGAAAAAACGCACTCTGCATGACAGAGTACGAAATGATTCCCGCTTCCTCATCTGTCGATTCTATCGCCGGAATTGGCACCTTGCACAAGCAGGTTGCCGGGTTTCATTGGGCCGGTCCCTCCACCACTCTGGATAAGGTATAAAATTATAGTATCAGTATAACAGGTGGAGGAAATTTGTCAAGAGCTTTCTCATTTTTTGTCTGGTCTTACGGTTTTTAGGTAGGATATTTCTGGAAAATTTACACATTCTTTATGGACAAGCCCAGTCTTTTCCGATATGATATAGGTATCACAAAAAAGGAAGTGGCTCCTCTTGAAAAACCTCCGCCGTAACTTTGAGCGCTTTTGCTACAACCACCGGGATAAGGGAATTGCGAACCTCATGCTGTTCGTAGCCATCGGCAACGTGATCGTGTACTTCTTTACCCTCATTGACCAATCTCAACTGATCTACAGCTATCTTTACTTTGACCGCGGCGCAATCCTCCGGGGGCAGGTCTGGCGGCTCGTCACCTATGTCTTCACCTACCTCAATGACGGCGGTGGCTTCAACACCCTCCTGACCCTGGTGATGCTCTTCTGCTACTACCAGATTGGTCGGATGCTTGAACAGCAATGGGGCGTACTTCGCTTTAATCTCTACTATTTGGGCGGCATCCTCCTCATGGACGTGGGTGCACTCCTCCTGGGCTGCAATGCCACCACCGCCTACCTCAACCTGACCCTCTTCCTGGCAATCGCCACCCTGCTTCCGGAGCTGCGGTTTCTGCTGTTCTTTGTCATTCCTATTAAGGCAAAATACTTTGCCTGGTTCTATTTTGGCCTGACCATTTTGCAGCTCCTGCAGGGACTTCGTGCCATGCTCCACATGCTGGGGGGCGGCGTACTTTACCTCGAATGGCTTTTCCCTGTAATTGCACTGGCAAACTATTTCCTGTTCTTCGGCAAGGATGTGACAAATGTCTTGCCCGATCAGCTTCGCTACCGCCGGGTGCGGCAGAAAAAGCCGAAATCTACCCAGCCCGGCCCCGACTGGGCCAAAAACTACAGAAATAGCTCCGGTCAACCCCCTTATCGCCACAAGTGTACCGTCTGCGGCCGAACCGACGCGCAATACCCGGCCCTGGAGTTTCGCTACTGCTCCCACTGCAATGGCTACTACTGCTACTGCGAAGATCACATCAATAATCATGTCCACATCACCTGAATATCTGTAGACTCCAACGCCCTGTGTCCACAAGCATTTTTTGACACAGGGCGTAAAAAATTGTGTTTTTTTCGTTTTTTACGGTTGACATAGGGGGCGGAATCTGGTACAATCAGCGTAGAAGTTCTTTGTCGCTTTAAATCCCTTGTAATTTAAATCACTAAAGAATCGGAGCCCATTATGCATACTTCTCTTCTTCACAATGCCTATACCTATTATTTTAGCTGCGCCTATTTTTATTGCGCGGCTTTCTCTGGTTGGGCTGAATAGGTAGAGAGCATAGAAAACGCTTTACCGCAGCCAACCGGCTGCGGTATTTTTGATTCAAAGGAGGAAATATCATGCCAATTACCGAAATTCTTGAGAAAAACGCAAGCATTTTTAAAAACGACATCGCCCTGGTAGAGATCAACCCCGAGCAGCGGGGCGTCAAAAAGGGCACCTGGAAGGAATATGACCTGATTGAGGCCTCCAACTGTCCCTATTACCGCAAGGAAATGAGCTGGGGCATCTTCAACGAGAAGTCGAACCGCTTTGCCCACGCCCTTCTGAGTCATGGCATCGGCAAGGGCAATAAGGTCGCCATCCTTATGATGAACTGCCTGGAATGGCTTCCGGTCTATTTCGGCATTCTCAAGTCTGGAGCTGTAGCAGTGCCTCTGAACTTCCGCTATACCGCCGAGGAGATCAAGTACTGCGTGAACCTGGCGGATGTGGACATTCTCGTGTTTGGCCCGGAGTTCATTGGACGTATGGAGGAAATTTCCGACAACATGGGCAGATCCACGACCCTCATCTACTGCGGTGAACCGCCTTGCCCCACCTTCGCCTATGATTACACCGCCTTGGTCGCCGACTACTCCGGCGAGAATCCCGGCATTGCCCTGACCGATGATGACGACGGCGCGATCTACTTCTCCTCCGGCACGACAGGCTTCCCCAAGGCCATCCTTCACCAGCATCGCTCCCTCATGCACTCGTGCCGCGTAGAGCAGAACCACCACGGCCAGAAGAAGGACGATGTGTTCCTTTGCATCCCGCCGCTGTACCATACAGGCGCGAAAATGCATTGGTTTGGCAGCTTCCTGGTAGGTGCAAAATCAGTGCTACTCAAGGGCACAAAGCCCGAGTACATTCTCGACGCCGTGTCCAAGGAAGGCTGCACCATTGTTTGGCTCCTGGTGCCCTGGGCACAGGACATCCTGACCGCCATCGAAAACGGCAGTGTCCAGCTCTCCGACTATCAGCTTGACCAGTGGCGACTGATGCACATCGGCGCCCAGCCCGTTCCGCAGAGTCTGATCCGCCGCTGGAAGGGCTATTTCCCGAGCCACCTCTACGACACCAACTACGGTCTGTCCGAATCCATAGGCCCGGGCTGCGTCCACCTCGGCGTGGAAAATGTACATAAGGTCGGTGCGATTGGCAAGGCCGGCTTCGGCTGGGAGACCAAGATCATCGACGAGCACGATACCGAAATCAAAGAAGCCAACGTGGTCGGTGAGCTCTGCGTCAAGGGCCCCGGTGTCATGACCTGCTACTACCACAACCCCGAGGCTACCGCCGAAGTGCTCAAGGGCGAATGGCTCCACACCGGCGACATGGCCGTATACGACGAGGACGGCTTTATCTTCCTCGTGGATCGCAAGAAGGACGTAATCATTTCCGGCGGCGAAAACCTCTACCCCGTAGAGATCGAGAATTTCCTCTCCGCCCAGCCCGACATTCAGGACGTAGCCGTCATCGGCCTGGCCGACGCCCGCCTTGGCGAGATTGCCACCGCCATCATCCAGCTCAAGCCCGGCCATACCTGCACCGAAGAGACCATCAATCAGTTCTGCCTGCAAATGCCCCGCTATAAGCGGCCCAGAAAGATCATTTTTGCAGACGTTCCAAGAAATCCGACCGGCAAGATTGAAAAGCCCCGCCTTCGTGAAATCTACGGTGCAGCCAACCTTGTCGCAGCAGAAAACCAGGGCTAAAGGAGGTTATCCCCATGAAAAACGCTGGCCTCAACCGCTGGACGCGGCTCATCATCTCTGTCCTCGTGCTCATGTTCGCGGGCATCATCTATGCCTGGTCCAATATCAAGGCGCCCCTCGCCAACCTTGGCTGGAGCGGCAGTGCCCTCACCTTCAACTACACGCTGACCATATGGTTCTTCTGCATTGGCGGCCTGATCTCGGGCTTTTTGTCCAAGAAGCTTTCGCCGATGGTGCGCATGATCCTGAGCGCTGTGCTCCTCTTCCTCGGATTCCTGTTCACCTCCTTCCTGCAGGAGGGCAGCAACATTTTGCTTCTCTACCTCTCCTACGGTCTCATGGCCGGCACCGGCATCGGCGTGGTCTACAACACGGTCATCGCCACCGTGTCGGGCTGGTTCCCGGATAAGAAGGGCATCTGCTCGGGCGCGCTTATGATGGGCTTCGGCATCGGCGCGTTCCTCATTGGCCTTGTCACCGCGAATATCATGGGCAAGCAGCCGGACGCCTGGCGCACCGTGTACCGCTGCCTGGGCGCTATCACCGGCATCGTCATTTTCCTTGGCTCCTTCATTGTTAAGGCGCCAAAGGCCGCCCCCGTAAAGGCCAATCAGCCGATTGCCTCCGAGGGTATGACCTCCGCGCAGATGCTCCGCCGGAGTTCGTTCTGGAAGCTCTTCATTTTCTTCATTCTCTTCTCTGCCGTGGGCTCCTCGGCATTGGCACTTGCCAGGGAATACACCGTCACTCTGGGCCTGCTGGAAAGCACTGCCGTTGTGTTTGCCGCTGTGGTATCTGTGACCAATAGCCTGGGCCGCCTCGCCTCCGGTGCAATCGTAGACAAATGGGGCCTGACCGTCACCAAGTTCGTCACCAGCGCTGTGGCCATCGTCGCACCTCTGCTGGCCCTGGCTGGCACGCTCCTTGGTTCCCCCATTCTGGGCATTCCGGGTCTTCTGCTGTGCGGCTTTTCCTACGGCTTCTCCCCCACCGTTTCCGCTGCCTTCACGATGGAGTTCTACGGCAAACGGGACTACGCCTCGAATCTTGGCATCATCAACCTTGTCCTGATTCCCGGCGCGTTTGTGCCCACGTTGGCCTCCGGGCTTGTGTCTTCCTCTGGCTCCTATGTGAGCGTATTCGTTATGCTGACCGTCTTCTCCCTGGTCGGCCTTGTTCTGAACCTCTTTATTAAAGAGGCATAACTGATTCTATTCCGAAAGGAGTCCTTCCATTGAAAAAGCTAATGCTCGGCAACGAAGCGGTTGCCCGGGGCTTGTACGAGGCAGGCGTCAGCCTCGCCTCCAGCTATCCGGGCACGCCCAGTACCGAGATCACCGAAGTCATCGCAAAATACGACGAGGTCTATTCCGAATGGGCACCCAATGAAAAGGTTGCCATGGAGGTCGCCTTCGGCGCTTCTCTTGCCGGAAAACGCAGTGTCTGCGCCATGAAGCATGTGGGCCTCAATGTAGCCGCCGATCCTCTGTACACCATGTCCTACACCGGCGTCAACGGCGGCCTGGTCGTGTGCGTTGCGGACGATCCGGGAATGCACTCGTCCCAGAACGAGCAGGATTCCCGTCACCATGCCATTGCCGCCAAGGTACCCATGCTGGAGCCTGCGGATTCCGGCGAGTGCTACGCCTACGCCAAGCTGGCCTTCGAGCTGTCCGAGCAATATGATACCCCGGTGCTCCTGCGGCTGTGCACTCGCATTGCCCATTCCCAGAGCATCGTGGAGATTGGACAGCGGGTGGTACCCCCGGCAATCCCCTATAAGAAAAACGGTCCCAAGTACATCATGATGCCCGCCTTCGCCAAAGCAAGGCATCCGATCGTAGAAGAACGCACAAAGAATCTCGTCAAATACGCCGACACCGCCGGGATCAACCGGATAGAAATGGGCGGCACCGACCTCGGCATCATCGCCTCCGGCACCGCCTACCAGTACGCAAAGGAGGTGCTGGGCGATACTGCCAGCATTCTGAAGCTCGGCATGGTCAACCCACTGCCAGAGCAGCTCCTTCTGGACTTTGCCTCAAGTGTCAAAAAGGTGGTTGTCATTGAAGAGCTGGACGGCATCATTGAAGCCCACTGCAAGGCGCTTGGCATCGAAGTTGTTGGAAAAGCTCTCTTCCCTCCGGTAGATGAGTTCTCCCAGAATCTCGTAGCCGAGAAGCTGGGCGTCCCGGTGCCCCAAGGCAAAACACTCTCCGAGCCGATCCCCGGTCGTCCTCCGGTCATGTGCGCAGGCTGTCCCCACAGAGGACTATATTATGCCCTCATGAAGAACAAGGTTACGGTTAGCGGCGACATCGGCTGCTATACCCTCGGCGCAGCAGCACCCCTTAGCTCGGTTGACTCCGTTTTGTGCATGGGTGCGTCAGTCTCCGGGCTCCATGGGTTCAACAAGGCCCTGGGCAGCGAAAGCGAAGGCAAGACCGTCGCAGTCATTGGCGACTCCACCTTTATGCACTCCGGCGTGACAGGCCTTATCAATATTGCCTACAACGAATCCAACTCCACTGTCATTATTCTGGACAATTCCATCACCGGCATGACCGGCCATCAGCAAAATCCCACCACCGGACTCAACATCAAGGGCGACCCTGCCGGAAAGATCGACCTGGAAGCCCTCTGTCAGGCCATTGGTATCCGGCGAGTACGGGTGGTAGACCCCTATGATCTCGCCCAGTGCGACGCCGTTTTGAAGGAAGAACTGGCCGCCGCTGAACCCTCGGTCATCATCTCCCGCAGACCCTGCGCCCTTCTAAAAACCGTGAAGCATAAGCCTCCCCTGCAGGTCAGCGCTGACCAGTGTCGGGGCTGCAAGGCCTGTATGCGCATTGGCTGTCCGGCCATCCGCATCCGGGATGGCAAAGCCAGCGTGGATCAGACGCTTTGTGTCGGCTGCGGCGTATGCACCCAGCTTTGTGCATTCCACGCCTTTGCGAGCACCGGGAAGGAGGACTGAGCCATGAAAACACAAAACATTATGATCGTCGGCGTCGGCGGCCAGGGTACGCTTCTGGCAAGCCGCGTCCTTGGCAGGCTTTTCATGGACGCCGGGTACGACGTGAAGGTCTCCGAGGTCCACGGCATGAGCCAGCGCGGTGGCTCCGTTGTCACCTATGTGCGCTTCGGCGACTGCGTGGCCTCCCCCATCATCGACAAAGGGCAGGCAGATTACATCATTTCCTTTGAGCTTCTGGAAGCAGCAAGATACCTTCCGTATCTGAGTCCCAACGGAAAGCTCGTCTCCAACAACCAGAAGATGGAACCCATGCCGGTTATTACCGGCGCGGCAGTCTATCCCGAGCATCTGGAAGATAAAATTGCAGCCTTGGGAGTGGACGCCGACATTTTTGACGCCCTCGCCATTGCCAATGCAGCCGGTTCCTCTAAAGCGGTCAACATTGCCCTGCTTGGCAGGTTCTCAAAGTACTTTGACTTCTCTCAAGATGCCTGGTATGCCGCACTGGAGGCAGTGGTACCGGCAAAATTCCTTGACTTAAACAAAAAGGCCTTTGAGCTTGGCAGAAACTTTTCATAGGAGAATACCTTCATGCGCAACTACTACCAGCCGGAATACGAAACCATGCCCCTGCCTGAACTCCGCGCCCTCCAGGACGAGCGCCTGGTCGCCCAGGTCAGGCATGTATACAACGACCTTCCCTATTATAGAAATCTTATGGAGGAAAAAGGCCTTACGCCCGAGGATATCCGCGGGGTGAATGACCTCCACAAGCTCCCCTTCACCTCAAAGGCCGACCTTCGCAACTGCTACCCGGATGGGATGCTGGCCGTGCCAAAATCCGAATGCGTTCGCATTCACTCCACCTCCGGTACCACCGGCAAACGAGTGGTCGCCTTCTACACCCAGCACGACGTCGATCTCTGGGAGGACTGCTGCGCCAGAGCCATTGTGGCAGCCGGCGGCACACGGGAGGATGTCTGCCAGGTGTGCTACGGCTACGGTCTGTTCACCGGCGGTGCAGGGCTTCACGGCGGCAGCCATAAGGTTGGCTGCCTGACCCTGCCCATGTCCTCTGGCAATACCGCAAGGCAGCTTCAGTTCATGCAAGATCTTGGTACTACCATCCTCTGCTGCACCCCCTCCTACGCTGCCTACCTGGGTGAGTCGATTCGGGAGCAAGGCATTTCCGGTCTCTGCCTCAAGGCCGGGATTTTCGGTGCGGAAGCCTGGAGCGAGGAAATGCGCCGGGACATTGAGCGTGCGCTGGGCATCAAAGCTTACGATATCTACGGACTGACCGAGCTATCCGGCCCCGGCGTCGCCTTTGAATGCGAAGCGCAATCGGGAATGCACGTCAACGAGGATCACTTCATCGTGGAGATCATCGACCCGGAGACCGGCGAGGTGCTCCCCGACGGGTCACAGGGCGAGCTGGTCTTCACCGCCATTACAAAGCAGGCCTTCCCCGTAATTCGCTACCGCACCCGGGATATCTGCGTGCTCCACCGAGGCCAGTGCAGCTGCGGCAGAACCTTCGTCCGGATGGAGCGTCCCAAGGGACGCACCGACGATATGCTCATCATTCGCGGTGTGAACGTCTTCCCCTCTCAGATCGAGAATGTCCTCATCCGCATGGGCTATTCCCCGAACTATCAGATCACCGTGGATCGGGTCAACAACACCGACACCTTTGATGTGGATGTGGAGATGAATCCCGACCAATTCAGCGATACCGTCCGCCACATCACCCAGTGCGAACGCGACCTGGTGGATGCCATGCGCTCCATGCTGGGTATCTCGCCCAGGGTACACCTTGTCGCCAGCAAGTCGATTGCGCGCAGCGAGGGCAAGGCCGTCCGCGTCATCGACAAGCGGAAGATTTGACCACAGGAGGACAAACTTATGTCAAAGACCATTTCTCAGCTTTCCATCTTTGTGGAAAACAAGGCAGGAAGTCTTGTCTTCATCACTGGCATCCTCGCAGAAGCAGGCATCGACATTCGCGCCATGTCTCTGGCCGACACCGCCGACTTTGGCATTCTGCGGCTGATTGTGGATCGTCCGGAGGCCGCATTGGAGGCCCTGCGAGGGCACAACTGCATCGTCTCTGTCACCGAGGTGCTCGCCGTGCCCATAGCGGACGCACCGGGCAGCCTGTGCAGGGTGCTGTCGCTGCTGGCACAGCAGGCGCTGTTCATTGAATACAGCTACGCCTTCATTACCCGAAAGACCAACAATGCCTATGTGATCTTCCGCCTGGAGGACAACGAAAAGGCCATAGAGGTTCTGGAAGCCAACGGCATTCAGCCCGCCTCTCCCCAGGAGCTGTACCTGCTATAAATGAAATCCACCCTGCGGAATCAACCCCCGTAGGGTGGGCCTTTTCGTCCCAAGGTGGAAAATTGATTGGCACATCATGATGGAATCTACATTTTACAAAATACCTCTTTTATGGAGAATATAATGCTTTTGTATTTCTTTATTTCCTTGCCGTTCCTTGCGCTTATATGGTTTATTATCAGCCTGTGTCGCTATTGTTCCGTGCCAAAGGGAAGCGAGCTGCGGCAAAAGCGGCGCAAAATGCTGCTCATTTCCGGAATCTGCGCCGGAGTTTTGCTTCTTGTCTTTGCGAGCTTCACTTTTTTGCTTGTGCTGGCTGTGGCCAATATGTGAGGCTTGCCATGAAGGAAAAAACCTACCGGAGCATCCTAACCATGGTGGTTCTCCTTGGAGTCGTTGCCACCCTGGCGCTGTGTATCTATACCTTCTGCGTCTATCCCGATAGCTCCCTCATTGCCTTTATCTCGAAGGAGTGGTGGTGACAGGATGAAGCTGTGGAAGCAAATTCTCAGTCTATTTCTGGTAGTCGCCCTGTTTGCAGGCTTCAACGGCAGCGTCTATCTCCTTCTGACGCGGCGCTGCACTGCGAACTTTGACACCGATGCCAAGGCCATCCGACTGGAGGACTATCTCCCCTTTGATAAAAATTCGAAGATCGTCCCCGTCTCGCCTTCGGCCACCCTCACAGGAGATTTACCCGTGCTCGATGGTGCAACCGCGCTTTTGCCGGTCTATGCCGCGGCAGCGGAGGCTCTCTATCCGCCCGAAGCCTGCCGATTTGAAGACGGCAATTTTACTCAAGACAGCAGTGTGCAGTACCACAACACGGTCGGTGCTTACCGGGCGGTGGTGGACGGAGACGCGGATTTGATTCTCTGCGCCGCTCCCTCAGAAGAACAACTGGCCTATGCCGAGGAAAAAGGCGTGGAGCTGACCCTAATTCCCATTGGTCGAGAAGCCATGGTATTTCTTGTCCATGCCAAAAACCCGATCGACGGCCTGGATAGCGACCAAATTCGCGGTATCTACGCCGGCCAATACCGCTCCTGGCGCGCCCTCGGCGGTGCAAACCGACCGATTCTCCCCCTCCAGCGCAAGGAAAACAGTGGCAGCCAAACCGCCATGCTGGCATTCATGGGGGACACTCCCATCCAAAAGGTGCCCTTCCGCCTCACCGGCGCGGCCATCGGCTACTCCTTCCGCTACTATGTGGAAACAATGGTGCAAAACGAGCAGGTTAAAATGCTCTCCATAGACGGCGTCTATCCAGATGCCGCCCATATCCGTAGTGGCGAATATCCCATTACGAGCAATTTCTATGCCATCTACCGCGCAGACAACCCCAACGAGAACATTACCGCCGTCATAGACTGGCTCCTGTCCGATGACGGTCAGCACGTCATCAACGAAACCGGCTACGTTGGCCTTAAATGATGAAAAAACAGCATGACGATGATTCGAAGCATAGGAATCATCGTCATGCTATTTTAGTAACCCACCGTCTACAGCCTTGACCAAGGCTGAGGCGGTGAGTCATTTTCGATTAGATCATGCTCTTTTCCCAGCTAGCAGGCGCTTCAAAGCCCATTAGCTTGACAATCGTTGGTGCCACATTGGCAAGGCCGTAGCTGCCCTCCTGAATCGTGAAGCTTTGATCCGGATCATAGATCACGAAGGGTACCGGGTTGAGAGAATGGGCGGTGCGCACGCTTGTTTTGCCCTTCTTCGTCTCGGTCATTTGGTCGGCGTTGCCATGGTCGGCCGTGACCAGGAGCGTGTAGCCATATTGCTCGGCCGCAGCCTTGATCTTGGCAAGGCCCTGGTCCACACAGCCCATGGCGTAGATGACGGCATCCAGCACACCGGTATGACCCACCATGTCGCCGTTGGGGAAGTTGCAGCGCAGGAATTGGAATTCACCGGAGGCAATGGCCTCCACCATGCGGTCGGCAATCTCCACCGATTTCATTGCGGGCGCCTGCTCAAAGGGAATCACGTCCGAAGGAATCTCCTCATAGACCTCCAGCGCCTCATCCACCTTGCCGCTGCGGTTGCCGTTCCAGAAATAGGTGACATGTCCGTATTTCTGGGTTTCGGACAGGGCAAATTCATGGACGCCGTGGGCACACAAGACCTCCGTCAGCGTGTCGCGGATGACCGGCGGCTCCACAAGATAGTTCTCGGGGATATTCAGGTCGCCGTCATACTGGAGCATACCGGCGAACTTCACGCCGGTGTAGTCACCCCGGTCGAAATAGGGGAATTCCTTCCGATCAAAGGCCAGGGAAATTTCCTGGGCACGGTCGCCCCGGAAATTGAAGAGCACCACACTGTCGCCGTTGGCAATCTTCGCCACAGGTGCACCGTCCCGGGCGATGACAAAGGCAGGCAGATCCTGGTCGATGCAGCCGATCTCCTCCCGGTAGGTTTCGATGGCCTCCTTCGCAGAGGCAAACATCCGGCCCTCGCCGCGCACATGGGTCTGCCAGCCGCGCTCGACCATAGCCCAGTTGGCCTGATAACGATCCATAGTAATCTGCATTCTGCCGCCACCGGAGGCAATGGCATAGTCATAGCCCGGCTCCCGCAGGCACTCCAGCACCGTCTCCAGTTGCGCCACATACTCAAGCGCAGAGGTGGCGGGCACATCGCGGCCATCGAGGAGAATATGGCAGTAGACCCGCCGAATTCCCTCGGCCTTTGCCTGCTTGAGGAGTGCAAACAAATGGCTGATATTGGAATGGACATTGCCGTCGGACAGCAAGCCCAGGAAATGTAGCGCCTTCTCCTTTGCGTTGGCTGCCAGGGATTTCCATGCCTTAGACTGGTAAATCACGCCGGTCTCGATGGACTCTCCCACAAGCTTCGCACCCTGGGAATAAACCTGACCGCAGCCAAGGGCATTGTGGCCGACCTCAGAGTTGCCCATATCATCATCTGTAGGCAGGCCGACAGCGGTGCCGTGCGCCTTGAGATAAGTATGCGGACATTCTGCAAGGAGCTTGTCGAGGGTTGGGGTCTGTGCCTGCTTTACGGCATCGCCCGCACCACCGTCGCCAAGACCCACGCCGTCCATGATCACCAACACGACCGGTTTTTTCATAATATATATCCTCCAATCCATGGGATTATAATCTATTTATTATTCTACAACATTTTCTCGCGGACTACAATCGTTATTTTCTCCCGGAGTGTCAAATTATCCGGAAAAAACCGGGGAAAATCAGTTGAAAATGTCCGTTTCCTGCGAAAAGAGCGCCCGAATTCGCTGAAGAAGCGGCTGGTATTCCGGCTTTTGGGCCGCGTCTTCCCGGAAAAGGAAGTCCTCTGCCGCCGCCTGCGCCTGCTGAAGGGTAATCAAATCCTCCGCCAGCGTTGCCACCTTGAACGCGGGCAGACCATGCTGGCGACTGCCGAACACATCGCCCGGCCCACGCAGGGAAAGATCCTCCTCCGCAATTCGAAAGCCATCGTTGGTTTTGCAAAGCGCCTTCAACCTCGCCCGGGTCTCAGGATTTCGGCTGGTGGAGACGAGAATACAGTAGGATTTCTCTGTCCCACGTCCCACTCTGCCGCGAAGCTGATGGAGCTGCGAAAGGCCAAACCGATCGGCGTTCTCAATAACAATCAGGGTCGCGTTCGGCACGTCCATGCCCACCTCCACCACTGTGGTGGACACAAGAATATCCGTTTCTCCCCGGGCGAAGGCGCCCATGACAGCCTCCTTCTCGGCTCCCGGCATTTTCCCGTGCAGGAGTGCCACCCGGAGGTCGGGAAAAACCGTGCGCTGCAAGGTCTCGGCCCAGACCTCTACAGATTTAAGCGATTCAAGCTCACTTTCCTCCACCGCAGGGCAGATAATGTAGCTCTGGTGACCTTCCTGCGCCTGCTTGCGAATAAACTGATTGATGCGGGCCCGCAAATCCTCGCCCACCAGGAAGGTATCCACCCTCTGCCGCCCAGGTGGAAGCTCGTCCACCACGGATACGTCCAAATCGCCATACACAATGAGCGCCAACGTCCTGGGAATAGGCGTCGCGGACATAACAAGAAGATGGGGGTGTACCCCTTTTTGCGCCAACTGCGCCCGCTGTGCCACACCGAAGCGGTGCTGCTCATCCACGATTACCAGCCCGAGGGAAGAGAACTTCGTCGTCTCGCTCAGCAGTGCATGGGTACCGATGGCAAGCTGCGCCCGGCCGCTTTCCAATGCCTCCAAAGAAGCGCGGCGCTGGGCGGCCTTCATAGAGCCGATCAGAAGCACCGTCTCCATGCCAAGGGAGGCAAACAAGGCTTGCAGAGTGTGATAGTGCTGCTCGGCCAGGATTTCAGTGGGCGCCATCATTGCGCTTTGCAGGCCGTTCTGCCCTGCGAGGTAAATTGCAGCAGCCGCCACCATAGTCTTCCCGCTGCCCACATCCCCCTGAATCAGCCGTGCCATGGGGATGGGCTTTTGCACATCAGCAAGAATGTCAGAAATCGCTCGCTTTTGTGCATTGGTCAAAGAGAAGGGCAGGACCGCAAAAAAATTTTCCAACGAGAGCTTTTGCATTGGCTCCCGAATATGCTCTGCATTTCGTTTTCGCAGTAGCGCCAGGCCGATGGAAAAGACGAAAAACTCCTCAAAGATGAGTCGCCGCTTGGCAAGCGCCAGCGTCTCAAAATCCGGCGGATTATGGATGCCGTCGTAGGCGGTCTGCGCATCGCACAAGCCGTAGCGTTCCCAATCGGGCAGCACCTCCTGCAGCATCCCACGGCAGCTATCGAGCGCCTGGGTGACCGACTTGGAAAGAAGCTTATTGGTGACGCCCGCCGTCAGGCTGTAGATCGGCATAATCCGCCGAGTCGCCACGCCCGGGGCATCCGGACGCTCCACCACAGGATTGGTCATCTGGTAGCCAAGATAGTCGCCACTGAGTGTGCCATAGAAGATGTAGCGTTCGCCATAGACAAGATAATCCTTCATGTAGCTCTGGTTGAAAAACACCAGTTGAAGGCTTGCTGTCTCGTCTGCCACCCTCACCTTGATGAGATCAAGCCCCTTGCGGATGTGCGACAGCCGGGGATTTGCCGCCACCATCGCTTCAAAGCAGGCTGGCGTGTCCACCTCAAGCTGAGAGATCGTCACCATCCGGCTGCGATCCTCATAGGCCCGGGGAAAATAGGAGATGAGATCATAGAGCGTGTCGATTCCAAGGCCATGGAGCTGCTTTGCCCTGGCCTCGCCAACTCCCTTGAGATAGCGCACAGAATCAAATAGCTGTGCCATAACTGCCTCCTTCCCCTGCCAGCGGCAGGAATACAACATTTATCTGGATTATACCTTTATCGCACAATTTTTGTCAAGAAAAGCACACGGATAATGGGGAAAAAGTTTTACAAAAAACTAACCATCCGCTTTTTTCCCATAATAGGAAAATGCGTCGCCATTCCTCAGTCAGATTTGCAGCCACTTCGCCTGTTGCATTTTTTTCGGTTTGTGGTAAGATAAAGGCGGAAATTGTCAAAAGGAGGCATAACGAAATGCCGCGATTTTTTGTTTCTCGGGAGCTGATCGATCCCCGTTTTATCACCCTAACCGATGCACTTGCCCAGCACGCGAAGGTGCTGCGGCTCAAATGCGGGGAGACCGTCACTGTCTGTGACGGGTGCGGCACGGACTATCTTTGCACCGTATCCGATGTATCCCAAGGGCAATTCAGCTTGGTCGTACATAGTGCGCAGCCCTCCCAATCAGAACCGACTGTCCACGCCAGCGTCTACATGGCCCTCCCAAAATTGGACAAATTGGAGCACGTCATCCAGAAAGCCACGGAGCTTGGCGCCAGCGAAATTGTCGCCTTCCCGAGCAGTCGATGCGTGGCAAAGCTGGAGGAAAAATCCCTTGCCAAAAAATTAGAGCGCTGGCAAAAGATCGCCGAATCAGCCGCAGAGCAGTCCGGTCGCGGCGTAATCCCGCGCGTTCTCGCCGTGGAGAGCTACCGCGCTGCGGTCGAACGTGCCTGCCAGGCAGATCTGTCCATCAATTTCTACGAGAATGCGGTGGGCTTCTCTCTCCACGATGCCCTCGCCTCCGGCGGCTTCACCAGCGTCAGTCTCATGACAGGCCCCGAGGGGGGCTTCTCACGAGAGGAAATCGCTTTCGCCGCCGCTCAGGGCATGAAAATTTGCACGCTTGGCAGCCGCATCCTTCGCTGCGAAACCGCGCCCCTGTGCGCTCTTTCCGCTCTAATGTTCGCCTGCGGAGAATTTTGAGAGAAGCACGGATCTCCCGTTTCGGATCGCTTTCTCCAGGCTTTTTACGTTATGTTAACTTATTGCAAATACATTACCCCGGATTACCTGATCTAGGTCTTCCGGGGTTGGTTTTTGATTCATCTAATTTCTCAGGGCTGGCGGCCAAGATAGGCGAGGATGCCGCCGTCCACATATAATATTTGTCCATTGACAAAATTGGAGGCGTCCGAGGCCAAAAATACCGCTGGCCCCATCAAATCCTCCGGTGTGCCCCAGCGGCCAGCCGGAGTCTTGGCCACGATAAACTGATCGAAGGGATGCCGACTGCCGTCCGCCTGACGCTCCCGCAAGGGGGCTGTCTGGGGCGTGGCAATATAGCCTGGGCCTATACCGTTGCACTGGATATTTGCACTCCCAAATTCCGCGCAGATATTCCGGGTGAGCATCCGTAGGCCACCCTTTGCCGCAGCATAGGCAGACACCGTCTCCCGCCCCAGCTCGCTCATCAGAGAGCAAACGTTGATGATTTTCCCATGTCCCTTGCGAATCATGCCGGGAAGCACCGCCTTGCTGACAATGAAAGGCCCATTCAAGTCCACATCTACAACCCTGCGAAATTCGTCTACATCCATTTCCAGCATTGGAATTCGCCGAATGATCCCGGCATTATTCACCAAAACATCAATGGTGCCAAGCGTCTGTTCCACCGTGCGGACGAGATTTTGCACCGCCAGCTCATCTGTGACGTCGCATACATAGCCGTGGGCGGCAATACCCTGGGCAGCATAGACTGCCAGCGCTTTGTCCACAGATTCCTGCGATCGACTGTTGAACACGACAGTCGCGCCGCATTTTGCATAGGCTGCGGCAATCGCAAAACCAATGCCATAGCTCCCGCCGGTAATCAGGGCAAGCTTTCCTCGCAGGGAGAATTGTTCGAGTAATTCCATGGAAATCCCTCCTCTAACGAAGCTCCGATACAGGAATCACATCCATGTCATCAAAGGCCTTATTTTCACCACCCATGGCCCAGATAAAGGTATAGCTGCTGGTGCCGCAGCCAGCATGAATCGACCACGAGGGAGAGATGACCGCCTGATCATTCTGCACCACAATGTGTCGGGTCTCGTCAGCCTGACCCATCAGGTGGAAGACCACATTGTCCTTGGGAATGTCAAAATAGAGATAGACCTCCATGCGGCGCTCATGGGTATGGGCTGGCATGGTGTTCCAGACAGAGCCCGCCGACAGCTTTGTCAAGCCCATGGAAAGCTGGCAGGTTTCCAATACGTCCGGGTGGATAAACTGATTGATGACGCGGGCATTGGCAGTGGCAGCATCGCCGAGAGAGCGCTTGTTTGCGTCAGCAAAGGACAGGAAGGTGGTCTTGCAAGCCTTATGCGCCGGGGCGGAAACCAGATAGAACCGAGCAGGTTTCGCCGGATCTTCGCTAGAAAAGGTCACTGCCTTTGTCTCCTTGGCAATGTACAGGCAGTCCTCAAAGCCCAGCTTATACCGTGTTCCGTCGGCATGGATCTCCCCTGGACCGCCAAGATTGAATACACCAGCCTCCCTGCGTTCAAGAAAATAGGCTGTCCCAAAGTTTGCCCATACATCCATGCCTTTGTCGATGGAGAGAACCTCCTCCACAGGCATAAGTCCCAGCACCACCATGCGATCCACGTGAGAATAGACGGCGGTCACACGATCCGGCTGAAACAGGCCGTCGATCAAAAATTCATCCCGCAGCTCCTGTGTGGTATAGCGTTGCACATCTTTGGGATGTGCGCTATAACGAATATCCATTTTCTGCTCCTTTCCGTTAGCAGAGGGAACTTCCCTTCTATTCAATTCAATATTTGATTGCCCAATTCAGGAAATCCGATCACAACGCACCGTCACGCGGTATTGTCCACCCATGGTGCAGGAAAATAGGGTCAGCGCATAATCGCTTTGTGTCATTTCCTCAACTGCATCCGGCGTCAGCGAATCCTTCAGCGCCACACGATAGGTAAATACATTCCCGTCCACATCCGTAAAGCGCACCTCGTCTCCAGGGGAAAGCGCATAAAGAGAAGCAAAATGCGTCGTATAGTTGTGACCTGCAATGACCATCGTGTCATTGTAAATCGAGCCATAATAGCGACATGGGGCAACCTGCAGCGCACCGTAGCTCCAGTCAGCCACGATCGGCAGCTCCAGGGACAAAATGGGAATAGATAATACGCCAATATAGTCCAACCCATCGATCGATTCCGTCGGCATCTCCATCTCCGGATTAAGCACATAATCCGGAATTTCTTCCTGGAGAATCGACGAAGGTAGTGGCTCCAAAGGCTCCGCTGGAATCACCGGAATGGAGACCAAGAGTCGCTCCAAGGCCTGCATCGACTGCTTGCCCGCCTGGTGATCCTCCACATAATTATGAACTGCCCAAAAAAGGGCTGCCGCAATCAGCAGCAGCCCTATCATAGTCAAAGCATTACTCAGTCTTCTCTGCATTGTATATTCCTTTTCGGCCAAGTACGCCAAAGCAGACAAACAAAAGGCCTAGCACTGAAAAAGTCATAACCGGCCACCAGTAGAGTCCGGTGTGTGGAAGATCGTCGCCGCCTGGTGGCGGCTTCGGAGGATCTGGCGGTTTTGGCGGAAGAGATGGCACATAGGTATTCGTCACCGTAAATGTGACGCCTTCCTGCTCAACATAAACCGTGTAGGCCTGCATTGGATCCTCCACCACGACCCAGTCGTGATCGGCGGGAAGCTCCTCCCAAGTATGGCGCCAGTTGTTTGCAGCATTCAAAGAAACCGCTTCATATTCCACGCCATCGCAATACAGCCGCATGGTGATTGTATTGGGGCGCTCGTTTTCATATTCATCGTCATTCCAGATCTTCAGAACCTTGCGAGTCACCGTTTCAGTAGGGACATAGGGCTCTGCTGTAAATTTGGGATGGACTGTCGCGCGATTATAATAGGTGCTGGTCTCGGCATCGAAATAGGGCAGCGTTACGAAAAACGGCACCGAGGTATAGCTGAACGCATCGACCGTTGTACGCGCACCCAGCACATAATAAAGGCCAGCCGTAATATTTTCAAATTTTAAGACTCCGTTTTCGTCCGACTGACCAGTATACGTTGGCTGAAGCTCGCTCGACAGCACATAGCCCTTCATTGCCAGGGCAAGCTGATTCCAGCCGTCATCATCCAGCTCGCGCAAATCCAGCGGGAAGGATGCAAATTCATCCCGTATCTGAATTGTCGCCCCGGAAATACTGCCAACATAATAAAGAGAGAATGGCATACCCGAAATCGACGTTTGTTCGTATTCGCATTTCATTATCAGCCCACATGGCGAAGCGTCGGCAGCCTGCGTGGGCAGCATAAGGCTCGACATCAAAAGCAGAACCAGAATTATGTGGAATATTGTTTTGATTCTTTTCATTGCATAATCCTCACATCATTCATCGTCTTGGCTCTTGCCGCCGTTAACAAAAACAATAATCAGCAGCAGTAGCAAAATCGGCATTGCAAAGAAAGGTGCAACCACCAGGGATTCCACCCGGCCAGCATCGGCCGTCACAATAATTTCTCGCGCTTGCTCTGCAGTGGAAATTCGGTGCCCGCGCACCAACAGTCGATGGGAGTTGATCCCATAGGGCGTGCAGGTCACCAGGGAAAAGTAATCCTTCCCCTCTACAACCTTCAATTCATCCATTTCTGACGGTTCAACCGTCAAAATCTGGTCGATCTGATAGGTCAACAGCTCATTGAGTACCCGGATATAGAAGGCGTCACCAATTTCCAGCTTCGGTAAATCTGTAAAAAGCTTCGCATTGGGAAGCCCACGATGGCCACTGATGACACAGTGGGTGCCGGCCCCGCCAACCGGCAGGCTCGACCACTCCAGATGACCAACAGCAACCTGTAACACACCAGCGGATGTACCATGGTAAATTGGCAAAGATACATCAATCTTAGGTATATCCACATATCCCATAATTCCAACGCCGGATACATCCAGTTGTTTTAAATATTCTTCTTCTAGCTCTGATGACAGCTCATATCCATGCATATCGCGGAGCCTTGCATTGAAATTCTGCGCATCCAGAAGGATCTGGGCATATTGATCGTCATCGAGCTCCGCCACTTGGTCCACATAAGATGCAATCAGGCGGGAGGTATGCCGCATATTATACATATTCGACAGAGTTGGATATAACAACAGCGCCAGCCCAATGATGGAAATCAGTAGCAATCCCACTGTTGTCAGCCTGTGTTTTGCCATGAAAAAGTCTCCATGGAATGCCACACCATGCTGGAATATCCCACCATGCTGTGTGGCATTGCCCGGTATAAATTCAGAATTTGGCTCGCTGGCCGCCCTTTACCTCCCTCTGTCAAAACAGAGGGAGGACAAAGGACGCAATCAGCTAACAATTGCTATGTATTTGTGCGCTTGCTTACTGCTCGGCCGTCATGCGCTTTCTGGCAATCAGGACAACAGAAGCACCGATGAGCAGGATGGCGCCCAGAATATAGAAAATCGTGGTGCCAATGCCGCCGGTCTCGGGAAGGACAATGCCCATTTCGTTGATAACGGAAGCCGTCAGGGAGCCAGCATTAACGTTGGTTGCAAACTGTTTGTTGCTGGAATTCAGCTCATAGAGACCCGGAGTATTCGAAACGATATCATACTCTGCCGAAATGGTAAAGCTGATGTCATCGGCCTGGTTGTAGCCCTTAGGCGCCGTAATCTCGCGCAGGACATATTCGCCATTGTCAACGCCAGCCCAGGTGAAGGTGCAGCCGTCATCAGAAGTTGTGCCATAGCCACAGGAAACCTCAACGCCCTCTACCTTCTTGAAAAGCTCGAAGGTTGCGCCTGCCAGGGGGTTCTCATCCTGGTCAATCTTGTTGACCACAACCTTGTAGGTGAATACGATTACCTGATCCGTGGGGGTCTTGCCCGTAGAGGGGGTGCCGGTAGCACTTTCGTTGGGATTGTTGGAGTATTCCAGATATACACTGTTCGGGTTGCCAACAACGCCAACCACAGCATTTTCATTGAGCCTTGCCGTGTACTCGACGGTAACTCTGCTTTCGTCTTCTGCACCAAGGGTCTTCACATTATCAATCGTAACGGTAAGTGCGTTACCAACATAGTCGATGGAGGTGGGCTGCACCGTGGCGCCATCAACCTTCACAACTGCATCACCGTTGTAGGTGAGACCGCCGGACAGCGTATCGTGGAAGACGACCTTATAGGTGTCATAGTCGGAGATCGTTGCCAGTCTGGCCGTTAGCATGAAGGGCACATTGTCGCCAATGTCGAAGTCAGCGGCATCCTGCCAGCCAGAGGTAATGCCCTCGCTGTCATCTACATTCTTGACCTTCTTCTGGACTTCAGGGACGGACACCTTGTTCTGAATGCTGAAGCCGCCCTTCTGGGTAAGCTGCAGCAGCGCAAGGTTATAGACGGTGTTGACGTCATCCTCATCAAACTCTGTCACGTCCACAACCAGGTAGTAGCCGGCATCCAGATTCGAAGTGCCGCCAGAAACCTTGGTTTTGTACTGGTAAGCCAGCTTTGCAAAGGCTTTGGCCTTCGCAGAATCGTCGCCCCAGGCCTGCAGCACAACTGCAACGTCCTTGGCCGATTCGCTTTCAACAAACGGGCTGGTGCGACCAAACGCGGTGGAATTTCGTAGGGCTTCCAGGAAAGCAGCACCATTGATGCCGCTGCCCCATTCAACTTTGGCAAGACTGGGATCGTCATCTGCCTGGGTACCAGAGAAAATCTGATACGTTACGTAGGTATGGCCGGATAGGTCTGCGTTTGCTGCGAGTGCGGGGACGCTAAAGGCGAACAGCATAACGATCGCCAAAAGCATTGCTAAGCATTTTTTTGTCATTTTCATTTCATAGTCTCCTTTCAGTTCATTGAAAATGTACGTAAACAAACACTTATCTAAATAGCAAAACTGCTGCTATTTACAAGAATTGGTGAGCCTTTGCTCCCTGCGCTTTTTCCATAGGCAGTACAGGCACGGCGCAATCAGCAGGAATCCGCCGCACAGTAGCAGCGGCACATTTCCGGATCCGCCTGTCTCCGGGAGCTCATAGGCCTTAAAGTTGTCGAAAACCACATCATATGTGTAGGACATATAATAGTAATAGTAGCCCGGAAGCGATGGATTCAATCTCAGCTCCCAGTTGTCCAGCACATTGACGGGATTTCCCTGGTACATGGTCACCGGCGTCAAGGCAGGCTCATTGGGATGGCTGGTGACGAAGAAATAATACCTCGTCTTGTCCAGCAGATAGCCTTCCGGTGCTGCAATCTCCTTGATGTAGAACAATTGCCCACTGCGGATACCGGCTCTCGCATCAAAGGTGACGCGATCGTCTCCGTTGTCGATGGTATACACAATATCGCCCCAGGTGGTATCCGACTTGCCGGCCTTCGCAATCACGCGCTTGCCATCCGGCGTCGTGACAGAACGCGCCAAAAGATCATCATTCGCGTTATACAGGCCAAATTCCGCACCTACCGTTGGATTGTTCTCATCATAGCGCTTAATAAACGATACATCACAGCCATAGCTGTTGCTGCTTACTTTGTAATCAAACTCAATGGAAATGCTCTTGGAAATCTTGGTTGTATTTATCTCCACGTTGTTTGTAGCTACGCCTCCATCTCCGGTCACCTTTTCCACATTGTAGGTGATGGCGTAGGAATAGGCGCCTGGCCGCAGCAGCTCCAGTGTGAATAAATCCTTTTCCGCTGAAACAGACAGTACATAATCGGTACCCGGCTGAAGCGTTGTGGTTTCCTTAACCGCATTCGTCGCGGTAATGGTCAAGTTGCCGCCATATACCGCGTTTTTCATGCAATCGGTAATGGTAAGTGTGCCATACCCGCTCAGGTCTTGCCTGCTTTCATTCAGCGTAATCTTGCACTGGCTGTTCGTGGGATTGAAGCTCTTGTCCAAAATCGCGGGCAGAACATTTCTTACCTCACCGAAGGCCTCCTGCGTCGTCTGACCATTCCTGCCATCGAGGCTATTGATTGTTACGCGGTTTCTGACAACTGTTTTGGGGAATTGCACAAAATAATTTTGCGCATAGACATCAACATAGGAAATGCGGATGACCGTCTCCTCTCCCTGTGCCCAGCAGGCACACCAGTCGCTATAGCCGTCTATGGGCGAGGACACCAAGCAGGCGCCCTCATGGGTCTTTCGGTTCATGAGATAGATTTCATCGTCCTTCTGGTAATAGGCAATTTGCGCCGAAGGATCGTTCCAAACCTCATGGATCGGCCGCAGCGTATGGACCTCCTGGCTGCCAATTTGATACGTAAATTTTAAATCCTTTGCTTTTGTATTCCCAAAAAATGGCGAATACCCCTTATCCGAAATGGCTGTCCAGTCCTTGAAGGAATAGGCGTGATCGCGGAAATTCTCATAGGATGGAAGCACAAGCGCAGCCTCATAGCGATAGGCCAAATCCTGCGCGCTCCAGCTTCCGGACTTCTGTGCGCTGATCTCCCGCTCTGACAGCTCGCTGACAGCGGTGCCGCTGATGGAGACCTGGAACACAATTTCCGAGCCCTCCTTGGGCAGAATGTAGATGCAATAGTAGCCGTCGGCATCCCGCTGTGCCCAGTAATAGACAGAGGCAGTGCTTCCGGGCGACTGATGAGTGAACTCCTCCAAGCGCTTGAGGCTGCCATCATCTTCTGCAAACAGTGTAAAGCCACGGGTGTACAGCTTACAGTAGAAAATGGTGCCCTCATAGCTTGGAAGCTCCACGCTGCTGATTGACAGGGTGTACGAGCCTTCGCCGTAGAAGTGCGCGGGCTCGACCTCCTTCTGGTTGACTTGAATGGCAAAAGAAATCCTTGCGTTTTCCTGATCCCGAATGTTTTCGTATTCCCCATTTTCCGGGGAATCGAGCGAAACGGCTTCTGTGATTGGAGGCTCCTCCTGCGTCATGGCCGAAAGCTCGGGATCCTCCTCGTCTTCATTTTCTGCCTGCGCGGACGCGTCAGGCTGCTGCGTCGGTTTTTCCACCTTCGGTGCCTGCAGGGAAACCCTGGGCGCCGAGGGGTCAAGGCAAATCTCACTATGCGTGTGTTCTCCCAACGTACAGACCTGTACGCCGTCTACATAGCAAGCATCTGAATGCTGGTGCGAATAGTCGAAGCCGCAGAAGAAGATCGTCTCCTCCTCCTGGGCAGCAGCAAGGCATCGCTCATCGTGGCTATGCTCCGAAAGGCCGCAAATCAGCACGTTCTCACCATCGACTTCGTCATAGCATCCATGCGTGTGGGTGTGTTCTTCGAGGCCACAGACAATCTCATTTTCCATGGTAATGGCTGGCATCGTGAGGTAATGGATGACACCAAGGACAACCAACACCGCAAGAGCGGCGATTGCCCTGTGCCAGATACTTCTTTGCCGTTGCCTTCGGAACAGCTGGATGAACTTGTTGCTATTTATATCTGGTTTCATCCACTCCCCCCAATCATACCAATTTTTTTCAGCGGCCAAATCCGGAAGAAAACAATTCCCACAATTTCATCGCCAGATACGCAGCCAATATAGCTGCTACGGCTGTCAATGGAGGTTGCTCTATGGTCGCCAAGCAAAAAATATTGCTCTTGTGGCACTTTATACGGAAACTCAAGATCGCACTCGCCAATGTCCGGCTCGGAAACATAGGGCTCCTCCAGCCAGGTACCATTGACGCTTACCCTGCCGTCCTCGGTGATGATGACAGAATCGCCAGGAAGCGCAATACAGCGCTTCACCAGCAGCTTATTGCCAAAATAGAAGGCAACCAGTTCTCCATAGTCAACACTCTGAGACTTGACGGAAACGACAATTTCTCCCTCCACAAGCGAAGGAGCCATGGACATTCCATAAATTTCCATAACCGGAAACCACAGCGTTGCCGCCAAAATGGCAAAGGCCGCCACCACCACAAGGGCAAAAAACGTGCTCCACAGAACGCTGAGGTATCTTTTCATATAGCGTTCCCGGTGTAGCTCAGATTTCAGCTGGGGTAAGGAAGGCGTTTCATGCGTATTCGTATCTTTCATCAGGATCTCCTAAAGGGAAAATGCGCTGCCGCGCGTGCTCCGGCCACAATTGCCGTACAACCGAGCGCGGATAGAAGCCCAATCGGCCACCAGGCCTGTCCTGTTTGCGGGAGAAGCTCCGCCTCCTGGCCATAGCCATCTATGTTGCCGCTGTCCGACACCATATATGCAGATGGCACAGCATCGTCACTTTCCCGCACATCCGCTGCGGCGTGCGCTTGGTAGTGCGTCGTTATGGGCGCTATGACAGCACCCATGATAATAAAGTTGTCACCACTAATCGAAACGCTCGCAGATACTTCTCTGGGAAAATCTCCGAAAAGCGTCAGGACATTGGAAGGATAGGTATCCTCCCAGGTGAACGTCCAGTCATTGTCTGCGTTCAGTGCAAAGGTAATGACCTCTTCATCCCCGTAAAAGACCGAAATATCAAGCTTTTCCGGCAATGTATCAATTGGCCCTTCAAACCATACCATCTGCACCTGATGTGTAATGGTTGCTGACTGGCTATCTCGTGCATCGCCCTCAGGCGCCAAGCTGCCCTCAGGCTGCGCATCATTTCCAGGCTGCGCATCACCCTCTAATTCGGAATCATCCCCGAGCTGTGGGGTGTCGCTTTCTGGCTGAGGCGTATCTCCAGGCTGCGGATCACTCTCTGTGTGAGGATCATCTTCAGGCTGTGTGTCGTCATCTAAATTAGGCATATCTTCAGAAACGGAGGATGGCGAAGCTTGCGCGGGCTGCTTTGCAGACGAACGAGCTGCTGCCTGCGTGGATACATAGTAAATCAGTGTGCCGATAGCGGCAAGCAGAATTACGCACAGAGCGATCATGACTGCGTTCCGCAGGAATCGCGTTTTATGGGTGTGATTTATTTTTTCCTTTAGCAGCTCATCTAATTGTTGCTCCGTCATGCGTAATTTTCTCCTGTCAATTGGTTCCGGCTTTTTCGACCGCTCTTTGCAGATCGTTCAGTTCATCCGTGCTTGTGATATTCTCCGTATCCGCCTCAATGCCGTTGCGAGAGAGCTGGAAGGCCAAGGTCTGCAGCTCGTTGACATCCTTTTGGAGGTTGTGCAGAATCTCTGTGCGCATTTCGCCAAGACGGCGAATCATTCCGTCATACTTTGCCCGTTCAGACTTGTATTTCGCCTGCGCTGAAGCGACCAGTGCATCCGCCTCGACCTTGCATCGATCGACTTCGGATCGCACCTCGTTGAGCGAACGGTCTCTTTCCGCTTCTGCGTCGGTGATGATTGCCAGTGCCTTTTCCTCCGCCTCCGCAATCATGGCAGCCGACTTTTCCTCGGCCTCTGTGATCAGGGCATTGCTGCGGTTGCGGCTTGCTTCTTCTTCGGCAGCAGCCTGCTTTTTGGCCTCTGCAAAGGATGCTTCAAACTGAGTGGTGGCGGCGTCTCTCTCATCCTCAAGCAGCTTCTTCTCCTGAGAAAATTTTGTCCGCCAAGCGCTCATTTCCTCGTCAAAGCGCTTCTTATCCTCAGTCCTTTTTGTCTCAGCGGCCCGCACCAGGTTCTGGGCTTCCGTAGACGCAGCATCCAAAATCTGCATTCGTTTGCGATTGGCGTCAAGATAAATTTCCTCAAGCGTTTCCCGTTGGAAATTCGTCTCGACTTCTTGGGTCTGCAGCTCCTGCACCTGTGCCGTAAGCTGCTCATTTTCTGCAGTGAGTGCATCCAACCGATCCAGGAGTGTCGCATTCTCGCTTCGTACTCTGGCAATCTCGCTTTGCGCACTGGCCATCTCGTTTTGCATTCTGGCAATTTCTTTGGAATAGCTTGAGTTTTCCTTCTCAAGCTGCTCCTTGAGCGTGCCGTTCTCCGACTCAAGCTGACGCTTCAGGGCTTGGTTTTCCGCCTTGAGCTTTTCCATGCGCTGCGCAGCCTGCTCCTTCATGCCCTGGAACCTGACATCGACGTTGTCCTGGGCCTGCAGAAGATCCTGCAAGCGCAGCTCTAGCTGACTGGATTTTTCGGTCTCAGCAGTATAGATTTCCGTAAACATGGAAACCAGCTCACGCATCGCTTGATATGCGCTTTCCTGCTCAATTCCGCCCATAATCGCCTTTTTAAATTTCAGCTTTTTGATATAGTTCGCAATTCGGTTCAGCTCGTCTCCCTGGGGTTCTCCAACTACGTCCATCATATACCCTCCTTCTCGTTGATCGTACTATGAATGAAAGCATCTGCAAAATGATTTGTCCGCATTGCTTGCAATCCAAATTTCGCTAAGGAAAACTCAGGCAAAATCAGCCTCCGCTTTGGAAGCAGCCCCATGCCAATTAATTCTCCGGTTTTGGGCCATCTGATGCCAATTGCGGGTTGGTATGTACCGCAATCATTTGTTGCGCCGTCGCATCTGGGCAAAAACCTCATCAAAGCGTTGCTCCATGGAGGCTCTAGACGCAGACGGAGCACGGGGAAGCTCAGGTTCGTTGCTTTCATCCGCACTTGCATCCACGGTGTGAATTTCCTGGGCTTTTTGCTGAGCCTCACGAATGATCCTTGCTGCCTCCTGCTCGGCATTTTCGATGATCTCTTCGCTTCGGGCATTTGTCATTTTGATATTGTCCAGATACTGGACAGCTGCGGCCTCAGCAGACGCAAACATATGATTCAGTGCAAGAGACGCTTCCGCAATAGAACCGGCGTTTTCAATGGTAATTTCGCGGTTATTAAGCTGTTCGTTTGCCTCATCCAGCAGCGCCTCCAAGCGCTCGTTCTTCTCCATTTGCTCAATCAGAAGTTCAATCAGTGCCGCTCTTCTGAGCCTCCGCAACTTTTTGTCCGTCATACCCGTACCTCAAAAACATATCAGCATCGCACGCATTTTCTCTGTGTATCTTCTGAATTCTGGAATAAATCTCCAAAAACCAGGCTGTATTATCGACACAAAGGAATAATCGCGCAGTTTATGCCCTATCTATTCTACCAAAATCCCCTTGTAATTGCAATAGGTGATTCTGTAATAAACTATAAATATTTTTTTGTCATAATTATTATGATATGCCCTCTTCGGAAAAAACCGTGGAAAAAGGCGGCATAGATAAGGTATAATTTTTTTCACACAATTGAAATTGAAAAAGGAGCTGCCGCAAAGCTTCCGTTTCGCAGCAGCTCCCAGGCTGTCAAAAAAGTCGCAAAAGCCCGAATGACTGAGTCGCAGGGGGAAGAGTGA
>JAZLFG010000084.1:0-18116 GCA_045615685.1 Faecousia sp. | reverse complement strand
CCAGTACCTTGCCGGTCACGAAAACTCAAAAACAACTATGGACATCTACTGCAAGTTGAAGTACAATAAACCCAGCGATTTACGTCCGGTTGTGAATAACGCATTTTCAAGTAGAATTAGCAGCTAAAAACGGGCTGTCAGCCGGGGCTATAAGATGGGCTAAATTTTGACGGATGCCTGAAAAAGCCCGTAAAATCAAGGCTTTCCAAGGCTAAGACAACACAAGTACGGCCTCAAAGCCGCCCGTCGCGCTCCTCAGTTCAGCAAGAGATAATCGCAGTTCAGCAAGCGCTAACCTTTACCGCGATTCACGGCATTTTACGACGCTTTTATGCGTATGTTTCGCCCATTATGTAGCTGTGAATCGTCTTGCAGGGTATCCCGTTTTCGAGAGAATGCAGCGTAAAAGCAGCATACATGCAGCTAAATGCATCGCACTGAAAAGCTTAAAATGACAGGAGATGTTTTCCGCGAGGAGAATATCTCCTGTTTTTATCGCCGGTTTCTGGTTCAGATTTTGTTGATAGCCTCCGCCAAGGCTTCCGTATCAAGGTGTGGGTACACGCGCTCAGTCAACGTCATCGCCCCGGAGTGTCCTACGATCTTTTTGATCATAGTCGGGTCAACATGTGCCTCTGCCAGCATGGAAATGCAGGTATGTCGGGCATCATGCGGCTTGTGGTCAAATCTGAGACTGTCTCTCAACGGTGTCCAGTAGCTGTCCTAATAGTTCCGATAATCAAAGTGCTGATTCTGCGGCGTGTGGAGCAGATACGCACAGTCAGAGCTTTCATACCATGCCTTGTAGAGCGCCAGCACCCTGTCTACAATGGGAACCCTGCAAATCTCATTTCTGTCTTACTGGCGACCACATCAAAATACTGTTCTTCCAGTCAGAATGATCTTATAGAAAGGCAATCGGAGGTTAAATAGGCCGTAGACTGCCACATTTGGTAGGCTTTTTCGCCTCCGCCCTACAGACTCCGACTCCGAAGCCTACCAAAGGCGAACCCATACTTGTTCCTTTTCTACAAAAGTGGTTCATATCAATCGGCACTGCAGGGCCAAAATAAACAGGAACCCGGAAATCGCTTGCAAAAAAATGCCGAATGGGATAAAATAATAGAAATATCTTTTATGGGGGGCGATATCATGGAGCGGGAGCTTGCGCTTTTCGCGCTTGCGCGGCTGGAGCGGGCTGGGTTTGAAGCTTGGCTTGTGGGTGGCTGTGTGCGCGACGAGCTAATGGGTACTGCCCCGCATGACTACGATATCACGACCTCCGCAACGCCTGACGAGATCATGGCAGTCTTTGCGGGCGAGCGTCTCATTGAGACCGGACGCAAACATGGCACCATCACCCTCCTGCAGGCAGGTGTTCCTCTGGAAATTACCACCTTTCGTGCGGACAGCACCTACTCTGACCACCGTCATCCGGATGCTGTCACCTTCACACGCAGCCTTCACGATGACCTTGCCCGCCGGGATTTCACTATGAACGCCATCGCCATGGATGCCCAAGGGAGCATTTGTGATCCGTTTGGCGGGAGGGATGATATTCAAAGAAAGCGCATCCGCACGGTGGGCGACCCCATGCAGCGCTTTACGGAGGACGCCCTGCGAATTTTGCGGGGGCTTCGGTTTGCAAGTATGCTGGGCTTTTCTCTGGAGGAGGGAACCCGGCAGGCCATGGCTGAGTGCAAGGCGCAGCTTGCCTATGTGAGCGCAGAGCGAGTTGGGGCAGAGTTGGGCAAGCTGATCTGTGGCGCCCATGTCCGGGAGGTGCTCATCTCCCATGTGGACATTCTGGGAGCGGTCATTCCGGAGCTTTTGCCCATGGCGGGCTTTGACCAGCGCAACTACCACCATATCTACGACGTCCTGGAGCACACAGCCCGGGTAGTGGAGAAGACACCGCCGGAGCCAACCCTTCGGTGGGCAGCGCTGTTCCACGACGCGGGAAAGCCGGAGAGCTTTACCATGGATGCGGCGGGTGTCGGCCATTTTTACGGTCATGCAGACAGAAGCCGCGCCCTTGCAGCCCGTGCCCTGGAGCGGCTTCGGATTGACCGCGCTACACAAGCGGCGGTGGATCAGCTCATCCGCTACCACGACAGTCCCATTGCGTGCACCCCTCGCGCAGTGCGCCATGCCCTGGGGAAGCTGACTCCAGAGGGCTTTTGGGCACTCTTGCAGCTCAAGCGGGCAGACAACCTGGCCCAGAATCCGGCATTTTGGAGTCGCCAGCAGGAGTGTGACGCGCTGGAAGCCCTGGCCCGGGAAATTCTGGCAGGAGACGATTGCTTCTGCCTGCGGGATTTAGCGGTGAATGGCCACGATCTTCTTGCCCTTGGCTGGCAGCCGGGGCCGGAGGTTGGCCGAATTTTGCAGGCACTTTTGGAGGATGTGGTGGCAGATCGCGTTCCAAATGAACGCGAGGCGCTTTTGAGAGAAGCAAAGAAAAAATGACGCAGTTCCCAAATCGCTTGGGAACTGCGTTTTGCAATCCATACACGGGGAAAAGCGCCACGGGCCTTTAGAAGCTCTGCCGTCCGGGCCACCGCATTGTGCTCCATGGCGCTGAGAAGCAGATGATCTCCCGGACGAGCTGCCCCTTGCAAAATAAGGTTCAGGCTCATAGTGATGCCGGCGGAGAAAGCGCAGGCTCTTGCGTCTGCCCTATAGCCTACCAGACGGCAAAGGGCTTGCCGCACGGACAGCACCTCCATTGCGGCCTCCAGCGCCGGGCCATAGGAGCCTCTGCCGATGTTCATGCAGGGCTGCCCCATGGCCTTCCCGACGCCCGGCGCCTTTGGAAAAGACGTAGCGGCGTGGTCGAGGTAAATCATGCCTGCTGCTCCAGGTAGCGGCAGGCGGCCATGGCGGCCACCGCGCCGTCCCCTACAGCGGTGGTGAGTTGCCGCAGGGTCTTCCCTCGGCAGTCGCCGGCAGCAAACACCCCTGGGCAGGAGGTAAGGGAATCTTCCCCTGCCAGCAGGTATCCATCATCATCCAAAGCCAGGAGAGAGACAAAGGGGGCGTTGTCGCTTCTTTGCCCAATGGCTACGAACAGGCCCTCCACTTTGTGCTGTTCTTCCCGCCCATCCCGATAGGAGACGGTGATGGCGGAAAGAACTCCGTCCTTTTCTTCCAACCCGGATACAACCGCGTTGAGACATAGGGCGATATTTTCTCGCTCCTTGAGCTGCGCGGTCAGATAGGCCTCCGCTCGGAAGGTGTCGCGTCGGTGGATCAGCGTGACCTTTTTGCAAATACCGGAAAGGAACAGGGCGTCGCGCAGGGCGGTATCTCCGCCGCCTACCACGGCCACTTTCCGGGCCTGGTAGAACGCACCGTCGCACACCGCGCAGTAGGACACGCCCGCGCCGACCAAATCTTCTTCCCCAGGCAGGCCCAAGGTGCGGTGGCGGACGCCGGTGGCAAGAATGAGCGCTTTTCCTAAAAAGCTGCCTGCGTCGGTGCAAAGCAGGAAAGCTTCCCCCTGCCGCTCCACCGCTTCCACCTGGACATATTCCACGCTGACCCCTAGCTCCTCCACCTGTGAAACAAGCTGGGCGGCAAAGGCCGCACCGCTCACATGGGGAAGCGCCGGATAGTTGTCCACCATGGGGCTGTAGACGATCTGGCCACCCAGCACCTCTCGCTCACACACGAGGACGTGTTTCCCCGCTCGTGCGCAGTAAAGTGCCGCGGTCAATCCAGCGGGCCCACCTCCGACGATCAAGACATCATACATTGCATTCTCCTCTTTGCATATCCGGGCAGGAGGTGCCTCCTGCCCGGATGATTTTAGCCTACATTTTTTGCCGCGTGGTCGGTGCAATACTTTCGGATTGCGCCTAGCCCGATGAGCTTCACTGGATCCTTCTCATTGTCGATGACCAGAGTGGGCGCCTGGCGGATGCCATAGCGGATCGTCAGCTCCGGCTGTTCCTCGGCCAGCAGCTTGCGGTAGGTGATCCCGGCGCCGTTCAGGATTCGCTCTGCCTGGGCGCAGTTGGGACAGGTGCGGCTGGCAAAGAGCAGCAGCTCACCTTCTGCCTCTGGCTGGGGGGACTGGGTGGTTACGCTACAGCCTGCGGCCCCCGCGCGGCGCAGGTGGGAGCGGCTGATGTCATAGACCTTGCGATCACTGAATTCCTGGGATTTACCATCGTTCCAGTTCTGCACGGGGCGGTAGTAGCCGGTGATGCGGCTATAGACCTCGGTCTTTGCGCCGCAGTGGGGGCAAACGTACTGCTCACCGGTGAGGTAGCCATGGGTGGCACAGACGGAATAGGTGGGAGACATGGTGTAGTAGGGCAGCTTGTAGTTCTCTGCCACCTTGCGCACCAGATTTGCAGCGGCTTGCCAGTCGGGCAGCTTCTCTCCTAAGAAGGCATGGAACACGGTACCGGAGGTATAGAGGGTCTGAAGCTCATCCTGCACGTCGAGCGCCGAGAAAATATCCTCGGTGTAGCCTACGGGCAGATGAGAGGAGTTGGTGTAGTAGGGGGTGCCGTTCTCGTTGGCAGTGATGATATCGGGGAACTGCTCTTTGTCGTGCTTGGCAAAGCGGTAGGTGGTGGACTCGGCAGGGGTGGCCTCCAGATTGTAGAGGTCGCCGTACTGCTCCTGATAGTCGCTCAGGCGCTCGCGCATATGCTCCAGCACCTCCCGAGCAAACTTTTGCGTCCGTGCGTCGGTCAAGTCTGCCCGGAGCCAGCTTGCGTTGAGTCCGACCTCGTTCATGCCGATGAGGCCGATGGTGGAAAAGTGGTTGGCAAAGGTGCCGAGGTAGCGCTTGGTGTAGGGGTATAGCCCTGCCTCCAGGAGCTGGGTGATGACGGTGCGCTTGGTCTTGAGGGAGCGGGCGGAGATGTCCATCAGATGGTCGAGCCGACAATAAAAGTCTTGCTCATCCTTGGCAAGGTAGGCAATATGAGGCAGATTGATGGTGACAACGCCGACACTGCCTGTAGATTCGCCGCTGCCGAAGAAGCCGCCGGACTTTTTACGCAGCTCCCGCAGGTCAAGGCGCAGGCGGCAGCACATGGAGCGCACGTCACTGGGCTCCATATCGGAGTTGATATAGTTGGAGAAATAGGGGGTGCCGTACTTGGCGGTCATTTCAAACAGGAGCTTATTGTTCTCTGTCTCGCTCCAATCGAAATCCCGGGTGATGGAGTAGGTGGGGATGGGGTACTGGAAGCCGCGGCCATTGGCGTCGCCCTCGATCATGATTTCGATGAAGGCCTTGTTGACCATGTCCATTTCCTTCTGGCAGTCGCCGTAGGTGAAGTCCTGCTCCTTGCCGCCCACAATAGCGGGCAGGTTGGCCAGATCCCGGGGAACGGTCCAGTCGAGGGTGATGTTGGAGAAGGGCGCTTGGGTGCCCCAGCGGGAGGGGGTGTTGACGCCGTAGACGAAGGACTGGACGCACTGCTTAACCTCTTTCTGGGTGAGGTTGTCCACCTTGACAAAGGGAGCCAAATAGGTGTCGAAGGAGGAGAAGGCCTGCGCGCCGGCCCATTCATTCTGCATGATGCCCAAGAAATTGACCATTTGGTTGCAGAGTGTGGAGAGATGGCCCGCAGGAGAGGAGGTGATTTTGCCGGTCACACCGCCAAGACCCTCCTGGATGAGCTGCTTAAGGCTCCAGCCGGCACAGTAACCTGTGAGCATACTGAGGTCGTGGAGATGAATTTCGGCGTTGCGGTGGGCATCGGCGATTTCCCGGTCGTAGACCTCAGAGAGCCAGTAGTTGGCGGTGATCGCGCCGGAGTTGGAGAGGATCAGTCCACCCACGGAGTAGGTGACGGTGGAGTTTTCCTTGACGCGCCAGTCGTGGATTTTCACATAGTTATCTACAATATCTTTATAGTTGAGCAGCGTGGAATTGACGTTGCGAATTTTCTCCCGCTGCTTGCGATAGAGGATGTAGGCCTTTGCTACATCTGCATAGCCCGCCTCCGACAGCACCTTTTCCACGCTGTCCTGGATGTCCTCCACGGCAATATAACCATCTTGCACCTTGGCTTCAAAGTCTGCTGTAACTCGCAGGGCCAGGAGGTCAATGATGGTGGGATGGTACTGCTTATTCTCTGCGTCGAAGGCCTTGGTGATGGCGGCGCTGATCTTGCTGATCTCGAAGCCTGCCACGGAGCCGTCGCGTTTGGTGACCTGATACATAGAGATTCTCCTGTCCGTTACATTTTATTGTGCCTCCATACTATAGCACAAGCCGCAGGGCATGTCAATATATAGTGATGGTTAAATTTCAGCAAACACTACATATAGTATTCGTCCTGCCAAAGAAGCTTCGACAGGGCACGACAATATTTGTGCAAAAGCGTCAAAGTCCGCGAATCGCCGTCTCCGGTACATAGGCCCTTACAATGCTGGCGTAGCGAAGCATAGCCTCCGGGGTGGGCGCCCGCAGACCTGCCATTGGCACGGTATCCCGATCGGTGAAGCTCTGAAGGAAGTAGCGCTTTGCGCCTGAGATCCATGCGCCGATGGCATGGAAGTCAGCCTCAGTGTGGAGCTGCTGGACAACAGTGGTGCGAAATTCGTAGTCTGTGGTTCCTTCCATCAGAAGTCGGATGCTTCTTTTCACCGGGGCGAGGTCATAGTCTGGTTTTCCGACGGTTTCCCCATAGCGGGCAGGACTGTTTTTAATGTCCATGGCCACATAATCGCAAAGGCCCTCTGCAAGAAGCTTTTCCAGGCTTTGGGGATGGCTGCCGTTGGTGTCCAGCTTCACCCGGTAGCCCAAAGCCCGAATGGTGCGCAGCAAGGCCGGAAGCTCTGCGCGAAGCAGCGGTTCTCCGCCGGTAATGCACACTCCGTCGAGAAGCCCCTGCCGTTTTGTCAGAAAGGTGAGAAGCGTCTGATCGTCCATCAGGGGAGGATAGCTGCCGTCTAATAGCTCAAAGTTGTGGCAGAAGGGGCAGCGAAAGTCGCACCCGCCCAGAAAGACTGTGCAGGCCACCGTACCGGGATAATCCAGCAGCGTCAGTTTTTGCAGTCCGTGAATTTCCATGTTATTTTTCCCTTGATTTTTTTTATTTTGCCAGTGCCACAATGGCCAGCTTGAGCATATCATAGTTCTGCCGGAGGCGGACAAGGTCGATGTATTCATCCGGCCTGTGCTCAGTCACCTCATCTCCGGGGAAGATTGGGCCAAAGGCCAGGGTGTTGGGCATGGATTTGGCGTAGGTGCCGCCGCCAATGCAGATAGGGTGCGCACTCCTTCCGGTATATTCGTTGTAGACACCCATAAGCTTTTCCACAAGGGGATGATCCTCGGGAATGAAAAGGCACTTCTCGCGGTCAGAGCGCACGCAAGTGAAGCCCGCCGCTTCAAACGCGCTGTGCACCTGGGGCACGCAGTCATCCTCGCTCCGGGTGACAGGATAGCGATAGTTGACCGTAACATGCAGGGAGGTTTCGTCTCCCCGGAGCATCCCCAGGTTGAAGCTGAGCTTCCCGGAGGGGGCATCGGCCTGCGCAATGCCCAGGCGATTGCCATCGGTCTCAAGTCCAATGCGGGTATGGAGGAAATGAATGGCCTGCCGGAGCTGTCCTTCTAAGGGAAGCTCGACCAGCCTTTCCAGGAGCTTTCCAATCGCGTTCACCCCATTCCACGGCTCTGCGCCGTGGGCAGCTTGACCCTCGCATTCGATTTTTGTGCCATCGGACAAAAGCGCGTAGGCTAAATCCGGCACAATATTGGCCGCAGTACCGCCCCAGAGGGCGTGAATTGGGCCGGGAGAGAATTGACAGGCGTATTCCTCAATCACGAGGCCCTTTTCCCCGTTAATGAGGGGGAACTCCCCATCGGGCGTGAAGCCGAGGGTTGGGATTTCCCCACCCTGGGCGATATAGTATTTCATGTCGGCACAGCCGGTCTCCTCCTCGGTGCCAAAGAGGATGCGCACGCGCCTGCGAAGGGGCAGGCCGCTTTCCTTAATTTCTTGCAGTGCGAAGAGGCTTGCCAGAATCGGCCCCTTGTCATCGGTCGCGCCCCGGCCATAAAGGCGGCCATGCTCGATGACGCCGCCAAAGGGCGGCTTCGTCCATCCCTTTCCCGGCGGTACAACATCCAGGTGGCCCAGGACGCCCACCATTTCCGTGCCTTCGCCGTATTCTGCCCAGCCTACGCGGTCATCCAGGCTGCCGGTGCGAAAGCCCATGGATTCTGCCAGCGCCAGCACCCGGTGGAGGCAGTGAACAGCCCCCTCCCTTGTGGAGCTGTCTATGGCGAGTATTTGCTGAAGCGCCAAAATCAGGTCTTGCATTTTATTGATCCTCCCAACGCAGGATGATGGTGGCAAGCTGTGCCCGGGTGGCGCTATTTTGCGGAGCAAGATTTGTGACGCCATGGGAAGCAATGCCTTGGATGAGTCCCTTGGACGTTGCCCAGAGCAGGGCGTTTTCAGCGTAGTCGTGGACGAGTTCACAGTCGGGGAAGGCGGATAGATCACCATCTACTTTGGGGCAAAGTGCATAGCGATAGAGTATTGTGGCAATCTGCTCCCGGGTGATATGGCCCATGGGATCAAAGGTTCCAGGAGCGACGCCATTGACGATGCCGTTGGCCGCTGCCCACTCGATGGCGTTGGAGTACCACTGATTTGTCTTTACATCCGCAAACGCCCCCTGATAGGTCACCTCGGGCGACCCGGCCATCCGGTAGAGAATGGTGACAAGCTGAGCCCGGGTGGGGACGCCGCCAGGAGAGAAGCGGTTATCTCCTGTGCCGTTCATGAGGCCGCCTCGGTAGCAGTATTCCACACCGGGGTAGAACCAATCCGTGCTGTCCACGTCCGTATAGGGAAGGGGCGCGCCAGGTTCAGCAATGAAGCGGACGGTGTAGATATAAGTATTTTCAGACATAGAATCAAAGATTGCAGGGACGCCGTTAATGAGGATAGGGAACGCCCCGGCGCTTTCCGCATCCAAGCCCTGCACCCGGAACCTCGGCGTGATGGCAATGGCCACGTCGTAGGCTCTGCCCTCAATGAACCAGGCGTTGTCTATTGGTCGGCCCTTCGCGTCGTACCAGGGTGTGCTGCCCCAGTAGGCAGCGGAATAAAGCTCCGGTTCGCCGCAAATTAACCGGCCGCTCTCTGCTTCCGGGTAGGCCCCAGACACTGGCTTTACTACGCCGTCCAGCGTAATGCTGCGAATGTGCGGGAAGTCTGGGCAGGGATAGACCGCGCTGAAGCCTGCGTATTGGGCGCCGCCTGTGACGGCACAGGTTTTGCAAGCCTCCGGATTTGTTACGGTGACATCGGCTGGCTCTATGTATTGTCCGGAGAGCAGCACCGTACCGGTCAGACGATACGAGTGTTCCGGGGCAAAGCACAATTTTTTATCAGAGAAGACGGCCTTGCCTGCGGCATTGCAGCCGCCAATGCCCAGAAGCTCGTCGCCATCGTACAAGGAGAGCAGAATAAGCCCCTTGCGCATGTCTGTCCCCTCCATGTGCAGTTCTGCGAGCGCTTTCGCAATGTTTTCCCCCGGCAAGAACTCCGGCAGGGTGATCCGGACGCTTGCGGGAGAGAGAACCGGCACACAGAACAGGCTGGTGATCGCTCCGGCATCTGCGTCCACGGTGCACGACAGCTCTCGATAATCGCTGTTAATCCGGATATAGCTGTCATCCGTGAGGAGGTAGGCATTCTGATCCTTGAGTCGAAGGGTGACCTGCAGGAAATAGGTTGCATTTTCAAAGGTACTGCCAGCCTCCTTGCCTGCCTCTGCCGCACCCTTGTACCACTGGTAGGACACAAGGCGGAAAAGACTATCCTCGGGCAGAGTAGGTGCTTCCACGCTGCGGCCAAGCACGGCGGCAACCCCGTTCAGATCGACCCGTTCGATCACCTGGGCATTACTCGTGGCATACGTGGGAGCTACGCAGGAAAGAAGCAGCGCCGCTCCTAGCAGTAGGGAAAGAAGTCTTCTGGTCTTCATAGGCTCTCCTCCTTATGGATGCCGGAATGTATACGCTTAGTTTACCACAAAATGCCGCCCGGCGCATCCTTTTTTTGCAGGGGATGCTGCCTTGACAATATTTGTTACCCTATGGTATATTGGTGGCACGAATCTGCCGAAGTTCGGCAGCTTTTGGAGGAAGTACAGATGGAATGGAGCGCCCTTTTCTTTCTGAACAGCATTTTGTTGGGAATCGGATTGGCAATGGATGCCTTCTCGGTGTCGCTGGCCAATGGGCTCAATGAGCCTTCGATGCACAGGAGCCGAGCCTGCGCAATTGCGGGGGTCTTTGCCGGATTTCAGATTCTTATGCCGCTGATCGGCTGGCTGTGCGTACATAGCATTGCGGCAGCCTTTTCGGCCTTTCAGAAGTATGTTCCCTGGATCGCCCTGCTGCTGCTGGGCTACATCGGCGTCAGTATGCTGGTCGATGGCGTTCGCTACCGAGATGTGGAGGAGAAAAGCACAGTGGTGGGCTTCTGGGCCCTGATTTTGCAGGGGATTGCCACCTCCATCGACGCCCTTTCCGTGGGCTTTACGATCTCGGAATATGACTACCGGATGGCGCTGGTGGAGGCGCTGATCATCGGCGTGGTGACGTTTTTTATTTGCATTGGTGGTCTGTCCCTGGGCAGACGAATTGGCACTCGGCTGGCAGGGAAGGCCTCGATCCTTGGAGGCGGGATTCTGCTCATAATAGGCTTGGAAATATTTTTCACGGGAATAGTTTGAAAGGGGCGAAGGACGGGGTTCCTTCGCCTTTTCCGTTGTTTATTGTTTGATATGAACAAATGGAAATAAAAGACCTTGACACTTGACTTTTTCAATATCTTCAAAGAAAACCCTATCAGGGGGGGGATAAAAAATGAAAAAAGAACGGCAGCTTGGAGTCATTGGAGCGGGAATCCTGATCGGACTGGCTGCCCTTGCACTAACAGCTCTGGGAAATCCATACCTCCTTTGTAAATTGTCTTCCGAATAAACCAAAGCACTAATTAAAAATAATTTTCTCGTTATGCCGCATAATAAACACGAAAAACCAGTGAAAGCGGGGAATGATATGTCACAAAAACCAATGCGGCAGTCGATGATTTTTGAGAAGCCGCCAGCGGTGGCGGGCTTTGGCTCTGTGGTGGGAAAGAAGGAAAGCGAGGGGCCGTTGGCAGCGTCCTTTGATTTGTCGAGCCAGGACACCCATTTTGGAGAGTCTACCTGGGAAAAGGCAGAAACCAAAATGCAGCAGTTGGCCCTGCAAACCGCATTAAATCACGCCGCGCTGACCGAGGACGAGCTGTCGCTGGCCTTTTCCGGTGACCTCTTGAACCAGTGTATCGGCTCATCGTTCTGCCTCCGGGATACTGGCATCCCGGTATTGGGGCTTTACGGGGCCTGCTCAACCATGGCCCAGGGGCTGCTGCTGGCGGCAATGAGCGTAGCAGGCGGTTTTGCAGATTGTGTGGCGGCCCTGACCTCATCGCATTTTGCCTCGTCCGAGCGCCAGTACCGGTTTCCATTGGGCTATGGAGGCCAGCGGACGCCCACAGCGCAGTGGACGGTGACCGGCGCGGGCTGCGTAATTTTGAACGCCAACGAGGGAAATATCTATGTGCGAGGCGGTACGGTGGGGGCAATCACCGATCTTGGCATCTGCGACGCCAACAATATGGGCGCGGCCATGGCGCCGGCGGCTGTTGCAACGCTGCAAGCGCACTTTCGGGAGTTGAATCGAAAGCCAGAGGACTATGATCTCATCGTCACCGGCGATCTGGGCGCGATAGGAAAACAAATTGTCAAAGAGCAGATGGAAAAAGATGGGTTCCCCCTCGACGGCCGCTATGATGACTGCGGTGTGATGATTTTCGACCGCCAGAAGCAGGATGTCCACGCTGGCGGCTCCGGTTGCGGGTGCAGCGCGGCGGTGCTGTGCGGCTCCCTTTTGCGCAGAATGCAGAACGGAGAGCTGAATGAGCTCCTGTTTTGCGGTACCGGGGCGCTGCTTTCGCCGGTGTCTACCAACCAGGGGGAATCTGTCCCCAGCATTTGCCACGCGGTGTGGCTCAGCAGGAAAAAGGAGTAAATGATGGAATATTTGAAAGCTTTTTTGCTTGGCGGCATTTTGTGCGTCCTTGGCCAGATTTTGATCGACAAAACGAAGCTGACTCCGGCACGAATTTTGGTGGCCTATGTGGTAGGCGGCGTCATCCTGGGAGGTTTGGGCGTGTATGAATACTTGGTGCAGTGGGGTGGCGCAGGTGCCACGGTGCCCCTGACAGGCTTTGGGTACAATCTTGCCAAGGGCGTCCGGGAGGCAGTGGACACCCAGGGCATTCGGGGCGTCCTGCTTGGCGGCATGAAGGCGGCAGCCGGTGGTATGACGGCGGCAATCTTTTTTGGCTTACTTTCTGCCTTCCTTTTCAAGCCAAGGGATAAATCCTGAATGATGCGCGCCTCGGTGGGTATACTAAGAGCGCGGTAAGCCGCAAAAATTCTCTAATAAGGAGTATATACCATGGAAAATCGTAACCAGAACCAGAACAACAACCAGAACCAGAACAACAATCAGAACAACAACCAGAGCAGCAACAGCAGCAACAGCCAGAACCAGAGCCAGAACCGCAGCCAGAGATAATAACACTGCGGTTTTTGCAGGAGACTTTCCCTTTATAAGTTAAAGATGGCGGGAGAAAACACGAAGACTCGTGGTTTCTCCCGCCAAAATATTTGAGATTTCTAAAAAGACTAACGCAATACAGTTCTGCGGGGTTTTTATGAGAGAAGCATCTGCCCCAGTGTGATGGCTATGCCGGTCAGGGCGGAGAGACCATAGAGGACAGCAATAATGGCAAGGTTCTCCTTGGGATTTTTGTTGTTGCGCACCAGCACCAGAAGACCAATGCCCGCGTTGGCGAGTAACCCGGAGAAGAGGCAGCCGATGGATAGCACGCCTTCGAGGTAGAACTGCGTCAGGATCACGGACACAGAGCAGTTGGGAATCAACCCAAACAGGCCGATGAGCAGCTCTCCCAGCACCGGCAAGCGCACAAAGAGGTGAGAAATGGTCTCCGTGCCAATGAGCGCGAAGAGCAGGTTCAGCCCAAAGCCCACGCCGATGAGCATCAGCGCAATCTTCACTGTGTGCTTGAGGGCGGAGAGGAGGACCGTTCCCTCTTCCTCCTCGCAGGCGCAGTGCTCCCGGACGCAAAAGCTGTGGATATCCCGGCTGGCGCTGGTGATATGCCGAAGAAGCAGGTCTGCCACATAGCCCAACACGATGGCACAAGCGGCCTTGGACAGGACGATCAGGGCAATTTTAGGTAGGGTGATGCTGGTGGAGGCGTCGGCCAGGGAGGCCAGGAGCACAGGCAGCATCTCATCGGAGGTAGCAAAGAACACAGCCAGCATGGTGCCGACGGTAATAGAGCCGGTGGAAAACAGGCTGGCAGCGGCCCCAGAAATGCCGCACTGGGGGATGATGCCCAAAACAGAGCCAAGCAGCGGGCCTGCCCTGCGGGAGCGATTTAAAATAACTGCCTCGTCCAGCCGTTCGCTGCGCTCCAGCAGCTCCATCAGTAGGTAGGCAATGAACAGGACCGGAATGCTGAGAAGTCCGTCCTTGAGGGCGTCAACGAGGGCGTCTAGAATCATGTTCAAAAGAAGTCCCCTTTCTATTCAGAATGCAAAAGCCTGTTAAATATAGCATATCCTCCCAAAAACTGCAAGAAAAAAATGCAAAATCAGGAAAAACATTCATCTTCCGCAAATTTGCTCTTCTTCGGAAGCAAAGGGCTTGCCTGCCAGTACAACCTCCCGCAGAAAGCGGAAGGTGACAGCCTCGCCGGAATCTGCCAGTAGTCTCAGAATGTGTCGTAGCTGCCGGGATGTCTCCGGGTGCAGAAGCGGCGTCTCGTGGGCATGAAGGAAATATTCCAGTGCGTCGCCATCCTGGTAGGCGTCCTTGTGGTAGGTTTTGCAGGCGGCAATTCGGTCGATGGCCATTTCCACCAGATACCGCCTTGGCATGGGCACAGCGACATACTGACCGGTGTGCAAATCCAGGTCGGTCCAGTACTCGTAGTGATGGCGGTTCCTGCCTTTATGGTGCATCCAGGCCTCGGAGTAGCCCTTTTCCTCCCGCTCCAGGGCATTGGGGCTGCGATCTCCGGCAAAGTATTTTGCACCGACGCGAAATTCTGTGGGGGAGAGCTTGGACAGGTCGTGGGTGAGTCCCTGCCAGTAGAGCCCCACCTGAAAGCAGTGCTTCATCACAAGGAAGCGATGGCGATGGATGGTTTTGAAATGCGACCAGGCCTTCATGGCAGCACGCTCCTTTTCCATGATTTCTTATTATACTGCAAAATCTCGCCTGGGTAAATGGATATTTGAGGCATTTGGTTTGAATGCTTGCCTCCGTCCACATTTTGTGGTACAGTAGCAGCAGGGAGGAGGCGTGCCATGGACATTCGTTGTATCGCCCTGGATCTTGACAGGACAACCCTGAACCGGGAGGGCCGATTGTCTACCGCCAACCGTCAGGCGTTAGAATATGCCATCGCCCGGGGTATCTGCGTGATCCCCGCCAGCGGCCGGGCCTTTACTACGCTGCCAAAGGATATTTGTGCCATTTCGGGCGTGGAGTATGCCGTCACCTCCAATGGCGCGGCGGTCTGCCGCATTCCAGGCGGAGAGGTACTGATGCGAAGATGCCTTCCACCCCAGAGTGCGGAGAGAATTTTGGCACTTTCCGATGAGCCGGGCGTAACCTATGAGGCCTTCGTAAATGGAGTGGCCTATGCGGACGCGGTCTATATGAAAGACCCGGCCAGCTATGGCGCCTCCCCTGAGGCAATCGAGTACCTATTCACTACCCGGCGATCGGCGGCGGATATTCGGCTCTTTTTAAAGCTCCACGCCCATGAGCTTGACAGTGTGGATGTGATCTGCTGGGACGCCAACCGAATGGCCCGTCTCCGCAGCCGGTTTGAAAAGCATATGCCGGAGGTCTATATGACCTCATCATCGATCCAGCGGCTGGAGTTCTCTCAGTTGGGCACCGGCAAGCACACCGGGGTGATGTGGGTGCTGGAGCGCCTAAACCTTTTGCCAGAGCAGTTGGCCGCATTTGGAGACGGCGACAATGACGCGGAGCTGTTGCACATTGCCGGCTTCGGTATCGCTATGGAAAATGCGACGCCCATCTGCCGGGCCGCAGCGGACGCCATCACCCTGCACCACGACGCAGATGGCGTCGCTCATGCCATCTATAATATATTGAAGATATAAAAACAGCATCCCAATGGAGGCTTATTATGTTTCCCGATTCGGTTCACCGGAAAAAATGCCTCTTGCGACGAACTACTTACTATGACCACGCGGATGCTGGATTTTACCACGCACGACAAAAAGTGATCCTGACAAGACGGCTGTTGCTTATGGAGCAGTTTCGCAATGAAAGGGCGCGTCATTTTGCTACGCTGCATTTTCTGAGCGGAACAAAAGAGATCTACACGAAGATCTTTGCAGAAATGATGGATAACGACCTTTTGAAAAAAGATGATCCGGAAATGCTTGCGTTTGCCTATACGGCTCCGATCACGTCTTTGATTCACCTTTGCGACCGTGAGCCTGAAAAAGAGTCGGAGATCTTGCAGCAGGTTGAAGCATTCGTGAAGCATTTTATCAGGATTTACAAAAAAGGGTGAAAATCAAATGGACGATATCCGCATTGAACACATTACACGGCTGACGAAAGAAGAATGGAGGAAAATACAATGGACGTAACCTATGAACATAAGAACGAACTGACTTTTATCGGTTTTCATACCGAGATTACACCGAATGAGGGCTATCAAAAATGCCCGGAATTTTGGGACAAGGCGTACAATCAAAGGTACGCACGCCTCTGGCAAACAATGCAGCCGAAAACGCCGACCGAAGCGGCGATTCTTGCAAACAGCATCGGGATGTACGCAATCTGCGCCGACGGCGACGCTGGCTTTACTTACTGGATAGCCGGACTTTACAGGGGCGGCGATGTACCGGAGGGACTTGAGCTTTTCACCTTCCCCGAAAGTGATTGGGCGATCTTCTCGGCGAAGGGTGCGATCCCGCAGTCCTTACAGACACTCAACACGCAGGTGTGGCAAGAATGGGCGCCGAATATTAAAACGATGTATGAGATCGGCACTTCATCCCTTGAAATCTATTCCGCAATGAATCCGCAGTCGCCGGATTACGAGTGCGGTATTTGGGTCCCGATAAAGAAAAAGGCAGATTTAAAAATCTGTCAAAGCTGCGGAATGCCGATGGAATCGGAAGACGTTTTCGGAACGGACGCCGACGGCAGTATCAATGAAGATTATTGCAAATACTGCTATGCGAACGGCGAATTTACCGATAAGGTTTCGATGGAGGAATATATCGAAATGTGCAGTCAGTTCGGCGCACAGGCGGGTATGACCAACGAAGAAATGAAAGCGTATTGCGAAAAACTGTTCCCGACGCTGAAACGGTGGAAGCGATAAACGCTATATCTCTTATATATCAGAAAGAGGCTCATACATTATGAAATTATCAAAACCCGGCATATTGGGAATGTATTTGTTCTCTGGCAAATTAGAAGCAAAAACGAATGAAAAGCGGAAGGTTTCATAATGAAATTCAGTGGTTTTTTGATCGTAGTAAAAGATTGCCAAAAGGCTATGAAGTATTATCACGACCTCTTCGGTCTTGAAACGCTTGTTGATAACGACGGCAATATGATCCTGTCGGAGGGGCTTGTTTTGCAGGAGGAAAAATACTGGCGCACATTTTTAGGCAAAGATATTATTCCGCAAAACAACGCCTGCGAGCTGTATTTTGAGGAAGAAAACGTGGATGCTTTTTATGAAAAGCTGAAAACGCTTTATCCCGAAACCGAATTTGTCAATCTGCCTATGACGCACAGCTGGGGCCAGCGTGTGGTGCGCTTTTATGACCTTGATGGAAATCTGATCGAAGTCGGAACACCGATGTAATAGCGTCAAATTCATATTGATATCGTTGCCTAAATTGAAAGTGAAGCTGCTGCTTACCGGCAGCGGTGAAGACGAGATGTTTCCGGAAGGCCATTACGAAAATCTTTTTGCGGAGATCTGTGGCAGGACCGGTATGGCAAAGTCACACATTTTTGCGAATGGCGGACATCCTGCCATGATGAGCAATACGGAAGAATTCATCTCATTATTAAATGAGGAAATATGATAGAAACGAAACGGTTAAAAATATACGCAGCTTCCAAAGAGCAGATGGAAACGTTTATTGCCACGCAGTCTGTTGAGGTTCTGAAAGCAGCTTACGTGGAAATGCTGAACGGCTGCCTGACGCATCCCGAACAGTGGGAGTGGTATGCCATCTGGATGATCGAACTGAAAGACGGCACCCATATCGGAGAGTTGTGCCTCAAGGGCATTGACGAATTCGGCTCAACCGAAATAGGATACGGCATAGCCGAGGATCATCAGGGCTGCGGATATGCGACAGAAGCGGTATCCGCACTTGTGGACTGGGCACTAAATCAACCCGGAGTATCGTGCGTTACGGCGGAAACGGAAGCGTCCAATATCGCATCGCAAAGAGTCCTTGAAAAATCGGGGTTTATCCCGACAGGGAAAACCGGTGAAGAGGGGCCGCTTTTTGTTCGCAGGATTACGATCCGTCCGGAAGAACATGAGAAGTATGATATGAAAATATCCGTGAATGTACCGATATTCAAAAACTCACCCCAACGCTTGTAAATACGCTCATTAAGAAAATCGGAATATCCAACTGCGTAAAGGGCGAGGACGGGAAGAAGCACGTTCCGATCACAATTCACTTTCGGTCGGTGGATATCGTTACCGTTCCCGACGAAGAAGAAATCATTGCCGCTATGGAAGAAATCCGCAACAACCCCACGAAAGTGGCGTAAACAAAAGGAAAACGGTGCAACCCAAACGGATTGCACCGTATCCTACATAGGACTCAGACTGTCAAAAAAGTCGCTAAAGCCTGGATGACTGAGTCGCAGGGGGAAGAGTGAAGGGGGGCAAGGCCCGCCCTTCGCGTTCAATCAAACCGTTTTTCAAAACTTCGAAGAA
>JAZLFG010000083.1:0-28725 GCA_045615685.1 Faecousia sp. | reverse complement strand
GGCGGCAGTCTTATCGTTGGCGGCAGAGGCAGCAGCCTCTTCGGCAGCGGCCTGAGCCTCAGCAGCAGCTATCTTCGCAGCCTCGGCAGCTTCCTGTGCCTTCTTAGCAGCATCGGCACTTGCTGCGGACTTGGCAGCACTTGCGGCAGCCTCGGCAGCACTTGCGGCGGATTCAGCGGCATTTTCAGCAGCCTCCGTTGCACTTTCGGCAGCCTCGGCAGCATCTTCGGCGGCCTTGGCAGCGCTTGCAGCAGCCTTGGCAGCATTTTCGGCAGCTTCTACATTGGCAGCTTCTGCAGCAGCCTTGGCTTCTTCTGCCTTATCCTGGGCCTTTGCAGCTTCAGCCTGGGCCTCCTCGGCCTTGGACTGGGCTTCTTCGGCCTTACCCTGGGCTTCTTCGGCCTTGGCCTGGGCTTCTTCGGCGGCGATCTTCGCAGCCTCGGCAGCTTCCTTCTCGGCAGCTGCGTCGTCGGCAGCGGCTTCTGCAGCGTCCTGGGCCTTCGCAGCTTCTGCCTTCGCAGCTTCGGCTTCGGCCTGGGCGGTTTCGGCAGCAGCCTTTGCAGCTTCGGCATCGGCCTTCGCAGCTTCGGCGGCAGCCTGGGCGTCTTCTGCCTTGCCCTGCGCATTCTGGGCAGCTTCGGCAGCCTTAGCGGCGTCGGCAGCATTCTTGGCAGCAGCTTCTGCCTGGGCAGCAGCCTCGGCAGCCTTTTCGGCAGCGTCCGCATCGGCCTTTTCGGCAGCTTCCTTCGCAGCCTCGGCGGCAGCCTGGGCAGCCTCGGCAGCTTCCTTTGCAGCCTCGGCAGCTTCCTTCGCAGCCTCGGCGGCAGCTCTGTCTTCGGCGTTGGAGCCGGCAGCAGCTTCAGCGGCAGCCTGGGCAGCTTCTGCGGCAGCCTTGGCAGCCTCGGCAGCAGCCAGGGCCTTCTTGGCCTCCTCCAGAGCCTTCTTCGCAGCATCCTGGCAGCCTGTTACATGGATCGATACGGTATCGGAGGTGGCGGAGACGCCTCCGGAGGTAGCAGTCACAGAGACCTGCACATCCTTCGTGGCGCACTGGCCGGATACCTTGCCGTCGGCAGCAATCGCGCTGGGATCGCTGGAGTTCAGCGTAATCTGATAGCCGTGCGGCACAGCGGCAAACACAATGTCTTCCTCTGCTTCTGCGGGCAGATCGGCGGCCACGTAGTCGGCCACGTTCTGGGCTGCCCATTCGAGCATTCCTTCATAGCTCATCTTCTGTACGCCATCGAGCCAGGTCACTGCCACGTATTCGAAGTTGGCGCTGAGCTGGTCGCCGTTGGCGTTCTGCGTTGCAAACAGGCCGATCTTCGGATCGCCCAGGTTTACACCGTTGGCCGTGCCGACCGGCGTATAGGCTACGCCATCCTGGCTATAGCCGAGGGTGTAGTTGTTGCCTTCCTTCTTGATCAGGAGGTAGACCGTCGCGGAGCCATCCGCTTCGGCTGTGACCTTACCTGCGGTGAAGCCGTTGGCACTCAGGACGCCATTGGTCTCCACGCCGCCGTTGATGGCAAGGCCCGGGCCCTGGCAATTGATGCGGACATAGTTGTTGTCATCCTGCCATACCAGGAGCTCTGCCTGCTGGTTATTTGCAGTGGGAGCCACCGGGAATACGACCTTGGAGACAATCTCCCAGTTGCCCTGGGCGGGTGCGGTGAAGCAGTTCACCCATGCGCCGCCGGCGTTGCTGATGTCGTAGCGCTGAGTCGGGAGGACCAGGCCTTCGCCCTTGACAACGCTGTAGGCTTCCGCGTCTTCACGCTCAATTGTCCACAGGCTTTCATCAAAGTCACCGTCTGCGAAGTAGTCGGAGGCGGGACCGTGGTTGAAGTAGAAGTAGTAGGTGGTCTTTGCAAGCGCACTGGAAACCGTGATCTTTGCCACGCCGCAGGCAGTATCGAGCTGCTCAATTTCAACCTCGGCGTCCTCCGCAGTCGCCTCAAGGATGGGCGCGTTGGTGGCGTCGTTGGCAACCTTCACGTTGTAGACGAAGGTTTCCGGATCGAAGTCGGCAAATGTGCTGCCGTTGAGCTTCACGGAGGTCAGGCGCGGATAGAGGTCGCTGATCTTGCTGGCGTTGATGCCGTCGAAGGTGGCGACGGTACCGGCAACGTTGCCGTTGAACGGGCCAAGCTTCGGCTCTGCCAGCGTGATACTGGCGGCACCGGACATATCCGTCCAGTTCTCGCCATCGGTGGAATATGCGAAGCTGTAGGACGAGCCGTTCTTCATGATGCGCAGGGAAACATCCGTCAGCGAGCTGAGGTTGCCGCTTCTTGCGATCTGGTTGAGCTGTCCGTTGTTCATCGCATAGGCGGTGATGTAGCGGTTGGTGAACGTGAGCGTCCAGAAGGACATGGACACGTTCTCGTAGACCAGCAGGACATAGTTGTTGTCATCGTCGCGGACGATCAAGCCAACCTGCTGTCCGTTCGCATCCAGCGGGGTATCCAGCTTGATATTGGTCTGGGCAACCCACTGGCCGAAGGCGGGCTCGGAGTAGAGGTTATTGCTCAGGCCGTCCTCGGAGATAATGGTCAGGCCATTGTCGCCGAAGGTAGCGTTCTCGTTGCCGTTCAGCACGCTCCAGCCCTTCTCCACTGCAGCGTCCCAACCTTCTCTGAAGTCGGTGCTGACGGGCGGATAACCGAAGGCGATGCGATAGACGGCAGAAATGCCGGAGTCGCGGTTGGTGGCAATGACCTTGGCCACGCCGGGGATACCGGCAGCCTGCTCCACGACCACGTCGAGATCCTCGTTGCTGGCGGTGAAGCCGATCACGGGAGGCTCGGGGTAGTCGGCAGCGTTCAGCTCGTAGGCGAGCTTCTCACGGTTGAAGCCCTCCAGCGGTTCGCCGTCGATGGTGATGCCGTCGATCAGCGAGGAGGTCTTAACGTATACGACGAAGTCCGCAGTGACCACATGGCCATCGAGCTCGCCGGTGACGGTAATGGTGGCAACGCCGGGACCGACAGCCTTGATGGTATCGCCGGTCACCTTGGCAACGCTCGGACGGTTGGACTTGTAGCTGAAGGTCATGCCCTCGGGCAGCGGGCAGGACTTGAGGGAGTGGATCGGGCTCATCTGGTCGGCAATGATGTAGCCATAGAGCTTCTCATTGCTCATGCAGACGGTGAGCTGCGGGTTGATGGTGGCGCCCTTGTCGTAGATCAGGCGCTGCTCGATGCCGAGCTCGTTGTCACCCACGGCGTTGGCCTTGACGGTCAGGAGGGTGGGATACTCTTCCATCTCGCCGGAGACGGTGAAGTCCGCGGTGAGGTTTGCATGGGCGGAGTCTTCGCCAACCTGCACCTGGTAGAGGCCGGTGTCCACGATGTAGCAGTCTGCCTCTTCATTGAAGAAGGCCAGATCGGGGATGGAGATTTCCATTTCCACGGTCTTGGTTTCGCCGGGCTGGAGCTCGATCTTCTCGAAGCCTTCCAGACGGCGGATCGGGCGCTTCAGCTCTTCCGGTGCCTCGGGCTGGGCAATGTAGAGCTGGGTGACGTCCTTACCTGCGACAGAGCCGGTGTTGGTGACGTCGAAGGAAGCCTTCACGGTTTCGTTGGCGTCGTAGGCGGTCTTGTCGATCTTGAGGTTGGAGTATTCGAAGGTGGTGTAGCTCAGACCGTAGCCGAAGGGATAGCTGGGCTCGGTCTCGCCCTGGTAGTACATGTAGGTACGGCCGGAGTGGGTTTCGTCGGCGTAGAGCTGGTAATCCGTGATCGGGGGGATGTCGGATTCGCCGTCGTCGCTGACGTTCTGATGCCAGGTGGCAGTCAGGTGGCCGGAGGGGTTCACAGCGCCGGTAATGACATTACCGAAGCCGACGCCCTTGCGCAGGCCGCCGAAGCAGGACCACAGAATCGCTGCAACGTCGTCTTCGAACTTGGTCACCTGCATCGGGCCATTGGTTTCCATGATGGCGATGGTCTTGGGATTCAGCTTGCCCACGTCGGAGATCAGCTGATCCTGGCCATTGCTGATGGCGATGGAGGTGCGGTCGCCGTCCTCCTTGGCGTACTGGCCGTCGGTGCCGGTGACGACGATGGCCACATCGGCGTTCTTGACCGTGTCAATCGCGCTCTCGGGCAGCGTGTAGCCGGTGATGATGTCGAACTGTGCGTTCGGGTTCACGGCCAGGATGGCGTTCTGGATGCCCTTCTGGATGGGAACCCAGTTCTCCTGGATGTTCTGGCTGGCGGTGTAGAGGCCCCAGTAGGTGTTGGTCTGGTGGGTGCCAACGATGGCGACGCGGAAGTCACCCTCTGCGGGGATCTGCAGCGGCAGCAGGCCGTCGTTCTTCAGGAGGACAACTGCCTCGTTCACGACTGCTTCGTTGATGGCGATACGCTCGTCGGTCTGGTTGGGCACCTGGCTGTCGGGCTTATCCAGCTTCTGCTGGGCAATGCGCTCGTTGGCAGCGATGGTGTAGGCCAGGTCGTCGTCGATTTCGCCGGTCTGCAGACGGGAGGTCATGATGCGGTGGATGGCGATATCGAGGGTATTCTCGGTGAAGATGCCCTTATCGGTCTCGACGCCGGCGTCGATGATCTGGTTGAGCAGGGAGCTGTAGGTACCGGAGACGCTGTGGCCGCCGGCGCATTCGATGTCCTCGCCGTGTGCCAGGGCGCCGCCGAACTGTTCGAGGTTGGTCAGGATTTCACCGGTGCGGGGGTTGATCATGTTCAGCCGAGCCATGGTGGAGACAGAGTCGCAGTCAGAGGTGACCAGGCCCTTGAGGCCGAAGGTCTGACGCAGCAGGGTATCCATCAGGTAGGAGCTGTAGGAGGCGGATTCGCCGTTGACGTGGTTGTAGGCAGTCATAACGGCGGAAGCGTTGGTTGCCTGGATGACATGGCGATACGGCGCGGTGTAGTATTCACGCAGGGCGCGCAGGTCGGTGTATGCGCCGCTGTTCAGACGGCCGGTCGGGTCGCTGGCGCCGAAGCCTTCATTGTTGTTGGCGGTGTAGTGCTTGATGGTGGTGTGGGTCTTGTAGTAGCCGTCCGGGTCAAGCGGGACACCGTTCTGATCCTTACCTTCCATACCAAGGACGAACTGAGAACCCATGGTGCCGACCAGCAGCGGGTCTTCGGAGTAGGACTCCTCGTTGCGGCCCCAGCGCGGGTCACGCTGCATGTTGATGGTCGGGCTGTAGAAGGAGATATCGCGGCTGTTGCCGTATTCGTTCTTGCCGGTACGCTCACGGAGCTCATCGCCGATGGCGGAAGCTTCGGTGTAGTAGAGCTCGGGGTTCCAGGTGGTACCCACGGTCAGGCTCTGCGGGTAGGACATGGAGTTGGCAGTGTTGCCGCTCCAGCCGACATAGAAGCCGTGGAGGGCCTCATTCCACCAGGTGTAAGCGCCCAGGTTCTTGGTGCCGGGCACGCCGAGTGCGCCGCCGCCCAGAGCGGAAGCCGGGATCGCGGTATTGCTGTGGGTGGACATGCCGATCTTCTGGGCCAGGGTCATACGGCCAATCAGGTCAGCCGCACGCTCTTCGAAGCTGTACTGCTTGTTCTCATAGATCGGGATGGTCGGATCGATGGGCTCTTCCGGCTCACTGGCCTTCACCTTGATGGTAGCTTCAGCGCTGGCGGAGATAGCGCCTTCGCTGACGGTGACGGTGAGGGTAACATTCTTATCCTCATCGGCGGGCGTGACGGTACCGTCGGCAGCGATCACAGCAGGATCGCTGGAGCTGAGGGCCACAGTGTAGCCATGCGGCGCTTCGGAAAGAACCAGATCTCCGTCAATTTCTGCAGGCAGATCGGCCACAATGTAGTCAGCCACGTTCTGTGCTGCCCAGGTGAGCATCTCGGTGTAGTTCATCTGCTCGATGGTGTTGAGGGAGGTGACGGCCACATATTCGTACTGCACGTCAATGGGAGCCGCTGTGCTACGCTCGGTTGCGAGCAGACCAATCATCGGGTTGGCCAGGTCGAAGTTCTTTATCTCGCCGAGGGACTGGAAGTTCTGGCCGTCCTGGCTCCAGGCAAGAGAATAGGCGCCGTTCTTATACTTGTAGCTGAAGTACACGGTGACGGAGCCGTCGTCTGCGGCAACCGCCGACGGGCCGGTAAAGAACCAGCTGGAGGTATTGCTGGTGTAGACGTCGTCAATCTCAGAGCCATAGGTTATCGACGTCGGATAGCGGCTCTGATATGTCACACCCTGATGGATGTAGTTGTGCTCATCCTGCCATACCATGACTTCGTTGGCCTGATTGGCAGCGGCCGGCTTGACCGGGTATACGACCTTGGTGACAATCTCCCAAGAATCGCCCATTGCCGGACTCACGAAGACGTTCTTCCAGCTCTGGGTATAGGCATCGTTGCCGCGGACATCGCCATACTGCGTGGGCAGGACAACACCCTTGCCCTTCTCGACGGCGTAGGCCTCGGGATCCTCGTTGAGGATCGTCCAATTGTCGCCGATGGTGCCATCTGCGAAGTATTCGCTTTCCGGTGCATAGTTGTAGCTGACCAGATACTTCTTGGTCGCTGCGCCGGAGGTGACGGTAATCGTCGCCGTGCCGGTAGCGGCGTCAAGCTGCGAAATTTCCACGATATGCTCGGGATCGGCGGCGGTAGCGGAGAGGACAGGCACGTTCGTAGCGTCGCGGCCAATCTCATAGTTGTAGGTGAAGCGCTCGGCGTCGAAGCCGGGGATCTGCTCGCCGTCGGCCTTGATGGAGGTAAGGCGCGGATAGAGGTCGCCAACCTTGAAGACGTTGATGCCGTCATAGGTGGCAACGATGGGCGTCAGGCCCTCTGCGTCGCTGCCGATGGCGTAGACCGTCAGCTTCGGATAGACCATCTTAATCGCTGCGCTGTCTGCGAAGCTGGTCCATGCTTCTCCGTCGAGGGAGTAGTTGAAGTTATAGGCCTTGCCGCGCTTGACAATCTGCAGGTACAGGTCAGACACCGCGGCACTGAAGGTGGCAGTGGCAATCTGGGTTTCCTCGCCATTTTCCACCGCGTAGACACGCAGCACACGGCTGACCGTGGTTCTGCCCCAAGTGGTGGTGCTCACCTGCTGGTAGGAGTAACGGATGTAATTGCTGCTGTTGTCGTAGATCAGCAGGCCAACCTGCGGGCCGTCCTGGCTCAGGTCTGCATCCAGCTTGATGTGGGTCTGGGCAACCCAGCTGCCGAAGGCAGGCTCCATATACAGGTTCTTGGCAGCAGCTTCGCCGACAATGGCGCCCTGCTCAGTGGTGATGGTCAGGCCATTCTCGCCAAAGACCGCGTTCTCGGTGGGATTCTCCACGAACCAGCCCTTGGCCTGTGCGGCTGCCCAGCCCTCGGAGAAGTCGGTGGGAACAGGCGCCGGGCCTGCGCCGATGCGGTAGACAGAGGTAGTACCGGTGGACTTGCTGACGGAGGTAACGACGGCCACGCCGGGCAGCTTGTCCATCTGCTCGATGGTGATCTCCAGATCCTCGTTGCTGGTGGTCGCGTCAACCACAGGAAGCTCGGTGCCATTGTAGTCCAGCTCATAGCTGTACTGGTCGCGGACGAAGCCTTCGAGCGGCTGACCGTTGACGGTAATCGCGTCAACGTCGGCGCTGTCCATGACGTAGGCTACGAACTCGGTGGACACAACCACGCCGTCGAGCTCGCCGGTGACGGTGATGGTGGCAACACCGGGGGCAACCGCCTTGATTTCGTCGCCATTGACGGAAACCACATTCGGGCGGTTGGATGCATAGGTGAAGGTCATGCCTTCGGGAAGTGCCGTGCTCTTGAGCGACTTAACAAGGTCCATCTGATCGCGGATGATGTAGCCGTAGACCTGCTCGTTGTTCATGGTGACGGTGAGCTGCGGGACGATGGTAGCGCCCTTGTCGAAGATCAGGCGCTGCTCGATGCCGAGCGCATAGTCGCCTGCCTGGTTGGGCTTCACGGTCAGGATTTCGGGATACACATCCATCTTGCCGGACACGGTGAAGTCGGCGGTGAGGTTTGCGCTGGCGGAGTCCTCGCCAACCTGCACCTGGTAGAGGCCGGTGTCCACTTCGAAGCAGTCGGCTGCTTCATCGTAGAAGGTCAGCTCGGGGATGGATACTTCGAGCTCGACGGTCTTGGTCTGGCCGGGTTCGAGTTCGATCTTCTGGAAGCCTTCCAGACGGCGGATCGGGCGAAGAAGCTCTGCGGGCGCCTCGGGCTGGGCGATGTAGAGCTGGGCAACGTCCTTACCTGCGACAGAGCCGGTGTTCGTGACGTCGAAGGAGACCTTTACGGTGTCGTTGGCGTCATATTCGGTCTTGTCAATCTTGAGGTTGGAGTAGGCGAAGGTGGTGTAGCTCAGGCCGTAGCCGAACGGATAGGATACGGGCACAAAGCCGTCGTAGTACATATAGGTGCGGCCATGGCTGCCGTTGGTGGCATACAGATTATAGTCGCGGATGCCGGGCATATCGGAGTCGTTCTGATGCCAGGTAGAGGTCAGGTGGCCGGAGGGGTTGACCGTGCCAACAAGGATCTTGCCGAAGCCGACGCCCTTGCGGATGCCGCCGAAGGAGGACCACAGGATGGCCTTGACATCATTTTCGAACTGGGTAACCTGGACCGGGCCGCAGGTTTCCATGATCGCAACGGTGTTGGGATTCAGCTTGCCTACATTAGAAATAAGCGTTGCCTGGTTGCTGGGCAGGACGATGGAGGAGCGGTCTCTGCCTTCAGCGGAGTAGCTGTTGGGGGTGCCGGTCACAACGACAACCACGTCAGCCGCCGCAATCACTGCCTCGTCATCGGCTGTGAAGGAATTCTTTGCAATGTAGGTGGGGGTGATTTCCGGGTTGATCGCCTGGATCGCCTCGGTGATACCTCTTTGAATGTTGACTCTATGGATGTCGTCGCGCTCGAATCTCTGCTCGGAGGAGTAGAGGCCGAGATAGAGGTTGGTCTGCCAGTCGCCAACAATGACAATATTGTAGTCGTTGCCAGCCTCGGGAATGTGCAGAGGCAGGATGCCCTCGTTCTTCAGAAGGACGACGCCCTCTTCCACCTGACGATCGACGATGTCAATACGTTCGGGGGTATAGTTGTTGATGCCGCGGGCGGCCTGATCGGCCATGCGCTCGTTGGCAGCAATGGTGTAGCCGTTATTCTCGTCGAGCTCGCCGGTGGAGATACGGGCCGTCAGCAGGCGGTGCGCGGAGATATCAATGGTATTCTCGGTGAAGGTGCCCTTGTCGGTCTGTATGGCGTTTTCCACGATGGACTTGGCCAGCTTACGGTAGTCGCTGCGGCCACCGGAGTTGCACTCCAGGTCTTCGCCGTGGGCCAGCGCGCCGCCCCACTGCTCGATGGAGGTCAGCTTCTCGCCGGTACGCGGGTTGACAAAGGCCAGGTTGGACATGGTGCTGACGGAATCGCAGTCAGAGGTGATGAAGCCGTCAAAGCCATAGATCTGGCGCAGCAGCGTATCCATCAGGTAGGAGCTGTAGGAGCAGGGCTCGTCATTGAAGGAGCTATAGGCTGTCATGACAGAGGAAACGTCTGCTGCCTGGATGATGTTGCGGTACGGCGCGGCATAATACTCACGCAGCGCCCGCAGATCGGAGGTGGCGCCGCCGCTCTGGCGGATGGCTTCGGTGTTGTTGGCCACATAGTGCTTGATGGTGGTGAGGGTCTTGTAGTAGCCGTTGGGATCGAGCATATTGCCGTCCTGATCCTTACCCTCCATGCCAAGGACGAACTGCGTGCCCATGATGCCGGTCAGGTAGACGTCCTCAGAGTAGGACTCCTCGTTGCGGCCCCAGCGCGGGTCACGCTGCATGTTGATGGTGGGGGAGTAGAATTCGAGGTTGATGCAGTTGCCGAGCTCGTTCTTCACAGCGCGCTCACGGATCTCGTTGGCGATTTCCACTGCGCCCTCGTAGTAGAGCTCGGGGTTCCAGGTGGAAGCCATGGTCAGGCTCTGGGCATAGCTGACGTTATCTCTGGAGCCATCGGTCTGGGGCTGCTCGTTGTCGCGGAGGAAGCCATGGAGCGCTTCGCTCCACCAGCAGTAGTGGCTCAGGTCCCGGGTTGCCGGCACGTTCAGTGCGCCAACGCCCAGATCCTCGGCACGGATGGCCGGAGAGTTCTCCACCAGCATGGAGCCCTTCTGAGACAGGCTCATACGGGCCACCAGGTCGGCTGCACGCTCTGCGAAGCTATACTGGGTGTTCTGATAGATCGGGATGGTCGGATCGATGGGCTCGTCCGGCTGATAGCTGGGGTCTTCCTCGTCACAGCGGGTGCAGACGCCATCGACGAAGTCGTGTCCCAGAGCGGGCACCTCGTCGTCCACATAGGAGTCGCCGCACTTGGTGCAGGTGTAGGTGGTGTAGCCGGCCTCGGTGCAGGTGGGGACAGTGACTACAGCCATATAGTCGTGCTCGCACACAGGCTCGGGTACGTCACCGAAGGCAGCGGGGTTCCACAGGTACTTCTCGCAGAAGATGCGGAACAGCTGGCACCAGGCATTGAAGTCATGCGCACCGGCCACTCTCTCGTTGACCACAAAGGCGCCCTTTGCTTCCAGCTCGGCGATGGTCGCTTCGGTCACGTGACGCGGCTGGTTGGGATCCTGCACGCCAACACCGAACATGATGTGGGCATGCTCCAGATTCTTCGCTGCGCCGTAGCCGTCGTTGGTGTTGCTGGAGCTCCAGGGGCCATAGTAGCCGAACTGATCGCCGAAGGAGTTGATCAGATTACGGGTCTGGCCGCCGCCTGCGGACAGACCGCAGAAGGCACGATCCTGGGGATCGGTGGAGAGGTTGTAGGTTTCCTCAAGGTAGGGGAGAATCACCTGGAACAGGTTGGAGAAGTTGGAGCCGAAGTAGCCGGAGCCGAGGGTGACGATCACCGCAGGCTCGGTGCGGCCTTCTGCTGCCAGGTTGTCCATAATGTTCTGCACGCTGCCGATGCCCATCCAGTCGGATTCATCCTGGCCGCCGCCGTGAATCGCATAGATGGTCTTATAGGGCTCCTCGCGCTCTGCGTCAAAGCCGTAGGGCAGGTACACGCCCATGTACTGGGTTCTGGTGCCAATTTGGATGGGAACGTAGCTCCAGGTGCCCTTCTGATCCTCTCTGGGATTCTCAGCGGTGCGAGCCTTCAGAGGCTCGAAGTCCTGCTTCTCGTCGTAAGGGATGTAAACAGCGTTGTAGGCGTTCTTGTTGGCCGAGCTGTTCGGGCTCCACTTGGGCGCATTGGCAGGATCGGGTACCATGTAGCGGGTATTGCCGTTCACATAGAACCAGTACTGGTTGGCGCCGGCTGCCATCGGCAGCTCGATATACCAGTAGCCGTCCTGACGCTTGGTCATTGGTGCACTCCACGAGCCGGCGCGCATCAGGCCGGGCTTATACTCATAAGGCGTATAGGTTTTCGTATCGGTGAGATCTGCCCAGTTGACCAGGGCAATGTCACCGGCGAAGATGACAGAGTCTGCTTTGTCATTCTCATAAAGGAATTTGACCGTATAGCCAGTGGGAGAATCCGGATCCGCAATGACGTTCGGGCCAAGATGCAGGCCATCCGCGGTAGTCACGATGCCGTCGTCCACCGAGTCTACGGCCCACGCCATGGGAAGCTGCGAGAACAGCATAGCCAGAACCAGCAGCATCGCAATGATTTTCTTTGTTCTTTGCATTCGAAAAATTGCCTCCTTTTCCATACATTTTAAAGTTTTTTGTGCGCGCCTTGTTTTTCTCAAAAACGCCCCCTTTAAAACAGTTTCTCTGGCAACCGGTTCGGTTGCCGCTTTAAAAAAACACCTTGCTTCTATTCCGCTTCGCTTCTATCTTTATCGCTAAATCACCGGGGATTTCCGTTTCAACAAAAGCAAAGTATTTTTTATCTATTTCATCGGCCATTGTGTGGGTGTCTTAGCCTTCTTTGCGGAAGCGTACCACATTCCAGGATGCCGGGTTCAGTCCCACGGTATATGCGCCGCCGCCCAGCGCCTCTATAGAATTTTGCCGGACATAGGGCGTGACGTTCAGGGGGTTGGCAGGCGTGTTGACCGCCTTGAGGTCGGCGCACTCCATGGCAATGTGCTCCACCGGACGATAGGCCTCGAAGCCCCGCAGGGTAAAGTCTGCCGACACGGCTTCCGTGAGGTTCCGGTTCACCGCAAAGAGCGTCAGCTCGCCGGTCTCGTCGTTCTGCACCACGGCCGATTCCACATAGGGCACGTCCGCATAGACCTTGGAGTCATACTTGGGCGACACCGCAAAGGCCCGCAGTGAGCTGCCTCTGCCGTATTTCGACACGTGCTGGAACGGATAGAAGGTTGTCTGTCGGCAGATGCCGCCGCCCACATCGGTCATGATGGGCGCAATCACATTCACCAGCTGCGCGATGCAGGCCATCTTGAGCCGGTCGGCGTGCTTGAGGAAGGTGATGAGCATACAGCCCACCAGGAGCGCGTCCTCGAAGGTGTAGACGTCCTCCAGGAGCTTGGGGATGGTGTTCCAGGGATCGTTCTTCATGGCGTCGTCATCGTGCTTTTTGGAGTGGTACCAAAGGTTCCACTCGTCGAAGCTGAGCATGATGTCCTTCTTGCCCCGCTTCCTGGCCTTCACATAGTCGCACACAGCGATGACGGTGCGGATGAAATGGTCGGTTTCCATCGACTGGGCGAGGAAATCCGCCGGATTGTCAAAATCATTCTCAAAGTACTGATGCAGGGAGATATAGTCTACTACATCATAGGTATGGCTCAGGGTTTCGGCCTCCCACTCGGGGAAGGAGGGCATGAAGGTATGGGAGCTGCCGCAGGATACCAGCTTCAGGTCGGGATCGACCATGCGCATGGCGCGGGCAGTTTGCTCGGCCAGGCGGCCATACTCGTAGGCGGTCTTGTAGCCTACCTGCCAGGTTCCGTCCATCTCGTTGCCCAGGCACCAGGTCTTGACGCCCCAAGGGGTCGGATAGCCATGGGAGGCGCGCAGATCACTTAGATAGGTGCCGCCGGGATGGTTGCAGTACTCCAGAAGATCAAGTGCAGCCTCGATGCCCCGGGTGCCCAGATTGATTGCCAGCATGGGCTCAGCGCCCACGCGCTTGCACCAGGCGCAGAATTCGTTGACGCCCACCCGGTTGGTTTCCACTGCGCGCCAGTTGGGATCAAGGCGGGCAGGGCGCTGGCTCACCGGGCCAATGCCATCCTCCCAGCGGTAGCTGGAGACGAAATTGCCGCCCGGATAGCGGATAATGGGGACGCCCAGCTCCCGCACCAGCTCGATTACGTCCTTGCGGAAGCCAAATTCGTCCGCTGTGCTGTGGCCGGGCTCATAGATGCCGTGGTACACGCTGCGTCCCAGATGCTCCACAAAGGAGCCGAACACATTTTTCTCCACCTGGCCGATAACGTTGCCGTTCTCGACCGTAATTTTTGCTTTTTCTTTCATCATAATCAATGCACCACTCCGTCGCTTGTCGTATTTTAGGCAAAAGCCTACACAGTATCATTATACTTTGAGCTTCCATTATTGTCAATATTTTCATACAATATGTCGAGTTGCATTTTTCCGTTTTGTGCACTGTGTATATTTTCCCCAGTCCTTTTTTCAAACTACACAATAAGTTCTTTGTCCTTTTGGCCTCGCGCAATAAAAAATCAGCGCCTGCCGCAGCTCGCAGCAGACGCCGGATTCGCCTTTATCCATAAATATCATGAATGCAATCTCAAAAAACAGGTAACATTATCTCTGTTTTTCAGGTTGTAGCGGGCAAACAAATCCGCCCGATATTTCATCTGTTCAATCTCTTGCTTCGTGCTCTCGTTTTTTTCAAACGTTCCAGCGCAGCTCTTTTTCAGCACATACGGATGCTTTTTTGGTATTGCCAGCGTAGCCATTTGAGATTCACTTTCTCTCTTTTTATATTTTATTCTTGGCGGTTTTTGTTTCATACCGAATCCGTCCTTATTCTACCTCAATTCACCTTTTTTGTCAATATAACACAAAATTTTCTTTTGTGCACTATATATTGTATAGTATAGTGAATTAGCCTGAAAAAGTCGCGCAAAATATGGGCGATTTCGCCGCAGCCAAAAAAATAACTGCCCCACGTCGAGCGTGGGGCAGTCAGTTGCAATTTTGTTGTTTTCTTAGAACACACCCTGGGCCATCATAGCCTCGGCGACCTTCTTAAAGCCTGCGATGTTGGCGCCGGCAACCAGGTTGTAGCCCAGGCCATACTCCTCGGCGGCCTCGGCGGAGGCGTCGTGGATGTTGACCATCATGCGGTGCAGCTGTGCGTCCACCTCCTCGGCACTCCAGACCAGGCGCTCGGAGTTCTGCGCCATTTCCAGGGCGCTGACACCCACGCCACCGGCGTTGACGGCCTTGGAGGGAGCCACGATCATGCCGGGCTGGGCCATCAGGTAGGCCAGCGCGTCATTGGTGGTGGGCATATTGGCAACCTCGATATAGTACTTCACGCCGTTGGCGGCGATCTTCTCGGCGGAGTCCATCTTGACATCGTTCTGCATGGCCGAGGGCATGACCACATCGACCTTGACGCCCCAGGGCTTTTCGCCCGGGAAGAAGGGAACGCCAAACTTATCCGCGTAATCCTGCACCTTATTGCGGCCGGATGCGCGCATTTCGAGGAGGTAATCGACCTTCTCAGCGCTGGAGGAGACGCCTGCTTCATCATAGATATAGCCATCGGGGCCGGAGAGGGTGACGACCTTCGCGCCCAGGTGCATGGCCTTCTTGCAGATACCCCAGGTGACATTGCCAAAGCCGGAGCAGGCAATGGTCTTACCCCGGATCTCCTCGCCCTCATGCTTGAGGACCTCCTGGAGGTAGTAGATTGCGCCGTAGCCGGTGGCCTCGGGGCGGGTCAGGGAGCCGCCGTAGCTGAAGCCCTTGCCGGTCAGCACGCCATTTTCCCAAACGCCCTTGAGGCGGCGATACTGGCCGAAGAGGTAGCCGATCTCGCGGCCACCCACGCCCATATCACCTGCGGGCACGTCGATATCGGGCCCGATATAGCGGTACAGCGCCGTCATGAAGCTCTGGCAGAAGCGCATGATCTCCGCGTCGGATTTGCCGGCGGGATCAAAGTCGGAGCCGCCCTTGCCGCCGCCCATGGGAAGGCCAGTCAGGCTGTTCTTAAAGGTCTGCTCAAAGCCAAGGAACTTAATGATGCCGGGGTAGACGTTGGGCTGGAAGCGCAGGCCGCCCTTGTAGGGGCCGATGGCGCCGTTGAACTGGCAGCGGTAGCCGGTGTTGGTGTGGTAGGCGCCGTTGTCATCCATCCACACCACGCGGAAGGTGAACATACGCTCGGGCTCCACAATACGGCCCAGCAGATCGACCTTTTCATATTCCGGATGCTTGTCGATGACGGGAGACAGGGAGGACAGAACCTCTTCCACGGTCTGAACGAATTCCGGCTCACCGGCATACTTTTTCTTGACGCCGTCGATGGTGCGTTCTACATATGCGTTCATAATATCATTCTCCATTCTTCACATATTAACCCGGAGAACCGGGAGCTTATAATCTGATTATAGCATAATTCCGAACAAACTGTCTACCAAAAATTTGGGGGATATTTGCTCTGAATCCAGCAATACTCACATATTTATACAAATATTTACAAATTAGAAGTTCGATATAATCGAAACAATCTCCGAGCCGATGCGCTTCTGGGCTTCCTTTGTGGCCGCGCCGATGTGGGGAGTGCAGGAGACCCGGGGGTGGGAGTAGAGCGCATGGTTGGCAGAGGGCTCCTCGGCGTACACGTCGAGGCCTGCCGCGTAGAGCTTGCCGCTCTCCAGAGCCGCCAGCAGGGCGTCCTCGTCCACATTGTTGCCGCGAGAGGTGTTGATAAATACCGCGCCGTCCTTCATCTTTGCGATATTCTCGGCGTCGATGAGCTTCTTGCCGTCGATGGCGGGAGTGTGCAGGGAGATGAAGTCTGCGCAGGCGAAGAGCTCGTCGAGCGTCACGTACTTCATGCCGAGCGTCTGCTCGATGCCCTCGACCTGGTAGATATCGTAGGCGACTACCTCCATGCCGATGCCCTTGGCGAGCTTGCACAGCTTCTGCCCGATGCGGCCGAAGCCGATGATGCCCAGGACCTTGCCCTGCAGCTCGATGCCCTTGCCGTAGGCCTTCTTTTCCCATTTGTCTTCCCGCATGGTGCTGCCGGCGATGGAGATATAGCGGGCGCAGGCGAACATATGCCCGATGGCCAGCTCTGCCACGGATTCGCTGGAGGCAGCGGGGGTATTGCGCACGCAGATGCCGTTGGCCTCCGCGTAGGCAACGTCGATATTGTCCACGCCAACACCGCCGCGAATGATGAGCTTCAGGCGGCTGCCCTTGGCCTCGTCGATGTGGCAGGCGCGCACCTTGGTCTTGGAGCGCACCACGCAGGCGTCAAATTCGCGCAGCGCCGCACCCAGCTCCTCGGGTGCGTAATACTGCTCGACAACCTCATGCCCTTGGCTCTGCAGGGCTTCGATGGCGGAGGCGTCCATGCCGTCGGTTACTAAAATTCTCATTTTATCCAAACTCCTTTTCACAATGTCTGATAGGACTGCTGCGGCAGGGCAGACCCCGGCCGCAGCAAAGCATTTATTTTATTGATGGGTTCTTTCGAACTCCTTCAGGCAGTCCACCAGTGCCTGCACGCCCTCGGCGGGCATAGCGTTGTAGATGGAGGCGCGCAGACCGCCCACAGAACGGTGGCCCTTGAGGTTCTCAAAGCCGGCTGCCTTCGTGTAGGCAACGACCTCTGCGTCCAGCTCCTTGGAGGCAGTGACGAAGGGGACGTTCATCAGGCTGCGGTCGGCGCTGGCGACAGTGCCGTGGAACATGGCAGAGGAATCCAGGAAATCGTAGAGGATCTTCGCCTTGTCGATGTTGCGCCGGTGCATAGCCTCCAGGCCGCCCTGGGCCATGAGGTACTTGAAAACCTTGCCGCAGACATAGATCGCCCAGCAGTTGGGCGTATTGTACATCGAGCCTGCGTCCGCGTGGCACCGGTACTGCAAATAGGCGGGCAGCGACTTGAGGTCATCGCGGATCAGATCCTCGCGGATAATAACGATGGCCTGACCGGCCGGGCCTACGTTCTTCTGGACGCCGGCGTAGATGAGGCCGTAGTCGGCCACATTGCACGGGCGGGAGAGGAACATGGAGCTCTGGTCGGCAACGAGGATATGGCCCTTGGTGTTGGGCAGCTTCGGCCAGGTGACACCATGGATGGTCTCATTTTCGCAGATATATACATAGTCGGTATCCTCAGGGATATCGAGATCGGAGCAGTCGGGGATATAGGTATAGTTCTTGTCGGCAGAGGAAGCGGCTACGATCACCTCACCCACCTTCTTGGCCTCTGCGATGGCCTTCTTGGACCAGGCGCCGGTTTCGATGTAAACGGCTTTTCCGTTTCTCATCAGATTCATGGGAATCATGGAGAACTGGAGGGTCGCGCCGCCCTGGATGAAGAGCACCTTGTAGTTGTCGGGAATGCCCATGAGCTTGCGCAGATCCGCCTCGGCTTCGTCGGCAATTTGCTGGAACATTTTTGATCGATGCGACATTTCCATCACACACATGCCACTGCCGCGATAGTTCATCAGCTCATCGCGCACCTCTTCGAGGACAGGCTCGGGCATGGTGGCAGGACCGGCAGCAAAATTGTAGATACGTCCATATTTCATTGACAACACCTCCTGAATAGATGCAAAAACGGCGCAAAATAACGGTCGTCTTCTTGATATGGGACTAGTATATATCACCCCTTAAAAATTATCAACAGATTTCCGCCCGCTTTTTTGTGCGAAAACACAATTTCGCCATATTAAACAAGGATCGCCCCGTTTTTGCGGAGCGACCCGGTGATAATTGCGTATAGGTTTTTTCACCAAAAACGCCTGGCAGCCCGGTTATAGATCCAGAAGCCCCAGCACAGGGAGCCAAGGGAAAAAACGATGTGGGCAATGGCCACCGCCTTTGGCAGGTCCATGTATCGTTTTACCACATAGTAAAGAGAAATGAGCACGCACAGCGAGCCGAAAATGGTAAGCCGGGGACGCATATAGGCCATGAAGCCCTCGGGATCGCAGCAATCTTCGCGCTTGCAGTTGCCGGGATAGAGGAGCATATTGTCGAACAGCTCCGTTGTGCGGCGCAGACGCAGGGCGGTATAGAGGCTGTAGAGGCCGGCAAACAGGAAGCAAATCATCAGGAGCAGATCCAGTTCTAGCATAGGGACGCATCCTTTCGTGGTGTTTGCTCTATTATACAAAATATCCGCTGCATTTACAAGCTTTACAAACACAGGGTGCTGAAAAAGTCGATAAAGCTTAAATAACTGAGCCGCTGGGGAAAGGGGTCGCCTTCCCCCAGCAGAACAGGTGGAACGCAGATGTTTTTCTATTCTATGATTATTATGATAGCCACTTATCTGCGGTCGCAGTCACAGTCGCGGTCACAGCCGCAGTCGTAATCGTGGTCGTAGCCGCAGTCACAGTTATTGTTATTATTACGGTAATACCCCTGGTTGAAATTCATAAAGGGGAAATTCCCCGGCATTCTGCCGATGCCGATGCCGAAGGATCCACCGCAAGAGTTGCAGCAGTTATTGCAGCGCATAGTTACAGCCTCCTGTGATAAAAAATATTCCGGGGAAGCGCAGCCCCGGAATATTCTATGCGTCCGGCGCATCCCCGGTGCCTCAAATCGACAAATTCTGCTGGATCAGTGCGTCATCAAGGCTCTGGGGCAGAGGGACGCTGCACCGGCGGCTTTCCATGCCGTTGCCGGTTGTGCCCGCGTTGATTCTCGGCAGCTTGGGATCGCGCAGCTCGTGGGAAGGCTTGTGTTCCATTTGTATCACCCCGAGCCTAGTTTGCCGCTTCGCTAAAAAAATATCCAACCGATGCTTACGCAATCTCAAACATGGCGTTGAGAAGGCTGAAGCCCACGGCAAAGGGCCGCATGAAATTCCAGAAGCCAATGCCCCGCAGGCCATACCGCGTCACAAGGTCATATTTTGCCATCGTGCTTCTCGCGTCCTCAAACCAGACCTCATGGGGCACGCCCTCGCGGAGATAGGAGAACCAGGGGGTCTGCGCGGATTCATCGTAGGCGATTTCCGCGCCGTTCGCCACAGCCAGGGCCAGAGCCTCCTCATTCGAGATGGATCGGGCGCGGGAATTGCCCGCTTCAAAGGGCAGCGTCCAGTCATAGGCGTAGTTTGGAAAGCCCAGGAAAATTTTTTCCGGCGGCATCTGCGTCAGGGCAAACTCCACCACCCTTGTCACCGCGTTGATCGGCGCCACCGCCATGGGTGGGCCGTAGGTGTAGCCCCATTCGTAGGTCATCAGGAGCACGGCGTCGGAGCTTTCCGCGAGTGCCGCATAGTCATGCCCCTCATAGAGCAGCCCCGGCTGATCCACGCTGGTCTTGGGCGCCAGGGCGGTGATGAGAGGATAGCCCAGAGCGTTCATGGCGGCTCGAAGCTCTCCGGCAAATTCCGCATAAATCTCCGCATTTTGTCTTCCGAGGAACTCAAAGTCCAGATCCAGCCCCTGATACCCGCGTGCTTCCACCACACGCACCGTCTCGGCGACCAATTGTGCCCGAAGCGCCGGATCGGGCAGTACCGATGTCGCCCGCTCGGTGGAGAAATTCCCATTTTCCGTCAGGGTGGACAGGTGCATCAGGGGTGCGACGCCGTACTGCCGGGCCAGGGCCAGCAGGGCCGCGTCGTCGAGTTGCACTAAGCTTCCGTCGGTTCTGATGCCATAGGTAAAGGGGGTCAAATAGGTGGCGTAGGGCAAAATTCCCCGTAAAATCTGGGGATCGACAAAGGGATAGGCATAGCCGTTGACCTCCACAGATCGCTGCGGCACTTCTGCGTAACGCAGCACCAGTGTCTGTCCCGGATAGAGCCGGTCGAGTCCTCCGAGGCCGGGATTGCCCCGCAAAAGGCGGATCACATCCACGCCGGTGCGCTGGGAAATGGCGCTCAAGGTATCCCCCGGCTGCACCGTGTAGACCTCCTCCGGCTCCAAAATCAGCAGGCTCTGCCCGACTGCCAGGGAATACGGCGGGCGAAGGCCGTTCCACTGGGCGAGCAGCCCCACCGCCGTTCCATAGTCCCGGGCAATGCGGTAGAGGGTCTGGCCCGGGGTTACAACATGTATCGTCATGCAATCACCTCTTGCCAGCGTATGCGCATTTTGGAGCGGCTATGCCCTTGCAATTCGGGCGGGAAAATGCTAAAATTAATATAATGAGTCCGAATTTTTGCTTATGCAGGAGGAACGCCCCTTGGAAACTCGCACCGCCATCATCACCCCGGAACAAATGCACGCCCAGGACGGCTATTGCCAGCGCATCCGCGAGCTATGGAGCGCCCGGGGACTTACGCCCATCGCCTACGTGGAGACCTACGGCTGCCAGCAGAACGAAGCGGACTCCGAGCAGCTTCGGGGCATTTTGGAGCGTTGCGGCTATGGCATCTGCCAGGAGGCCGAGGGGGCGGACGTGGTCATTTTCAACACCTGCGCCATCCGAGAGCACGCCGAGCAGCGGGTCTTCGGCAACCTTGGCGCCCTGACGCACACCAAGCGCCGCCATCCCAGCCAGAAGATTTTCCTGTGCGGCTGCATGGCAGGGCAGGCCCATGTGGCCGAGCGCATTCGGAAGAGCTACCCCTATGTGGACGTGTGCTTCAATCCCCACCACCTCTGGCAGCTCCCGGAGTACCTCTGGCGGGTGCTGACGAGAAAGACCCGCATCTTTGCCACAGAGCCGTCGCCCGGCGCGATTGCCGAGGGCCTTCCCCAGCGGCGGGAGGGCAGGGTCAAGGCCTGGGTATCCATCATGTACGGGTGCAACAACTTCTGCTCCTACTGCATCGTCCCCTATGTCCGGGGAAGAGAGCGCAGCCGAAGGCCCGAGGCCGTGCTGGACGAATGCAGAAGCCTCATTGCGGCGGGCTATAAGGACATTACCCTGCTCGGCCAGAATGTCAACTCCTATGGCCGCGATTTGGATCTTGGTGTGGATTTTGCCGACCTTCTGGCGGAAATTGCCCAGATTCCCGGGGAATTTACCCTGCGCTTTATGACCTCCCATCCAAAGGATGCCAGCTTCAAGCTGTTTGATACCATGGCAAAATACCCGAATATTGCCCACCACTTCCACCTGCCGGTGCAGTCCGGCAACGATCGGATTTTAAAGGAAATGAACCGCCACTATGACCGGGCGCAATACCTTTCGCTCATCGAATACGGAAGGCGCGTCATGCCCGATCTGGTGTTTACCTCTGATATTATTGTAGGCTTCCCCGGGGAAACGGAGGAGGAATTTGAAGATACCCTGAGCCTCTGCGCCCAGGTGCGCTATGACGCCCTCTTTACCTTCATCTATTCTCCCCGCCGGGGCACACCGGCAGCCTCCCTGCCGGATCCCACCCCAAAAGAAGAGAAAAATCGCCGCTTTGATGCGCTTTTGGCCCTTCAAAACCGCATCAGCGAGGAAAAGCACCGCGCCTATATAGGGAAAACCCTCCGGGTACTGGTAGACGGCGCCGACGGTGCGCTTCTGACCGGCCGCACCGACGGCGGCAGATTGGTTCGGCTGCCGGGAACGCTTGACGAATATCTTGGGCGCTTTGTGCCCGTACACATCACCGGCTGTACCACCTGGTCGCTGACCGGTATGCCGGTTCCCCCCGAGGAAGGAGAAGCGCCATGGCAGAGCTGACCCCCATGATGCAGCAGTACTTTGAGCTCAAGGAAAAAAACCGGGACTGCATTCTCTTCTTCCGATTGGGAGATTTCTATGAAATGTTCGCGGAGGACGCAAGGCTTGCCTCAAAGGAGCTGGACTTAACCCTCACCAGCCGGGACCGCAGCAAGGGCAAGCCGGATGACGCCGCGCGCATCCCCATGTGCGGCATTCCCTATCACGCCTCCGAGGGCTATATCGCCCGCCTGATCTCCAAGGGCTATAAGGTAGCCATCTGCGAGCAGACCGAGGACCCGGCCCAGGCCAAGGGGCTGGTGCGTCGGGAGATCATCCGGATTGTCACCCCCGGCTCCCTGACCGAGAGCACCATGCTGGAGGAGGGGCGCAACAACTATTTTGCCAGCCTCTGGGAGCGGGATGGGCGCTGCGGCCTGTGCTTCTGCGACCTGTCCACCGGGGCCTTCTATGCCACCGCCCTCCCGGCAGACGACGAGGCCATTACCTCGGAGCTGGGAAGGTTCAGCCCCGTGGAAATTCTACTCTGCGGCGATATCGCAAACCACTCAGTCCTCCGGGAGACTCTGACCGGGCATCTCCACTGCTACATTGACGACACACTGCCCGAGGGCTGCGACGAGGCTGCCTGCGTATCCCAGGTAACCGCCCAATTCGGCAAAGCGCCCACAGAGCTTGGCCTGGACCGGCAGCCCGAGGTGGTGCTGGCTGCGGGTGCGCTGCTGCTGACCCTAAAGCTCGTGCAGCGTGCAGACCTCAGGCACATACAAAAGCTGGAATTTTACCGCTCAAGCCGCTTCATGGAGCTTGATCTCACCGCCCGGCGCAACCTGGAGCTCACCCAGACCCTTCGCGGTCAGGAAAAGCGGGGGAGCCTTCTGTGGGTGCTGGACAAAACACGCACGCCGATGGGCAGCCGGATGCTCCGAAGCTGGCTGGATAAGCCCCTGCTCCAGCCCCGGGCCATCGATGCCCGGCTCGACAGCGTAGAGGAGCTCTGCTCGCATACCATCATGCGGCAGGAGATTTCGCAGCTTCTGTCCACTGTCAGCGATTTGGAGCGAATTATCGCCCGCACCGTCACCGGCGGGGCCAACTGCCGGGATTTTGCCGCCTTCCGCGCCGGCTGCGAGAGCCTGCCCGCCCTCCGCGCCCAGCTGGCAGGCTGTCAGTCCCAAATGCTCCGGCACATTTTTGAGCAGCTTGATCCCCTGGAGGATTTGAAGGCCCTCATTGCCAGCGCCATTGTGGACGATCCCCCCTTCACTGTCCGCGAGGGCGATATGATCCGGCCCGGCTATCGGAAGGAGCTTGATGCGCTGCGCAAAACCATGCACGGCGGCAGAGATTTGCTGTCCGACATTGAAGCAAAGGAAAAGGAAAAGACCGGCATCCGGAATCTGCGTGTTGGCTTCAACCGGGTGTTCGGCTACTATATTGAAGTCAGCCGGGGCCAGCTCAACCTGGTGCCCGACAGCTATATCCGCAAGCAGACGCTCGTCAACTGCGAGCGCTTCATCACCCAGGAACTCAAAGACCTGGAGTACACCATCCTGACCGCCAAGGATCAGGCCACCGCCCTGGAGTACGAGCTCTACTGCGAGCTGCGCGACCGCCTTGCGGGCGAGTCCATCCGCGTGCAGCGCACGGCCAAGGCCATTGCAGGGCTCGACGCCCTGCAGAGCTTCGCCACCGTCGCCTGCGCCAACAATTACTGCCGTCCTACCCTGGACGTTGGCAGCGAAATCCGCATTGCGGCAGGGCGGCACCCCGTGGTGGAGAAGATGCTGAAAAGTGCCCTCTTCGTGCCGAACGATACCGCCCTTGGAACGCCGGGCAATCAGGTGGCCATCATCACCGGCCCCAACATGGCAGGCAAATCCACCTATATGCGGCAGGTGGCACTGATCGCCCTCATGGCGCAGGCAGGCTCCTTCGTTCCGGCAAAATCCGCCCACATTGGCGTGGTGGATCGCATCTTCACCCGCATCGGCGCTTCGGATGACTTAGCCTCCGGGCAATCTACCTTCATGGTGGAGATGGCGGAGGTGGCGGATATTCTGCGCCACGCGACAGAGCGCTCCCTTCTGATTCTCGACGAGGTGGGCCGCGGCACCTCTACCTTCGACGGCATGGCCATTGCCCGGGCAGTGCTGGAGCACGTGGCCGATCCCCAAAGGCTGGGGGCCAGAACCCTCTTCGCCACCCACTACCATGAGCTGGCCGACATGGAGCGCCATCTTCCCAACGTGAAAAACTACAACATCGCCGTGAAAAAACGGGGCGGCGAAATGGTATTCCTGCGAAAAATTGTCCCCGGCGCCACGGACGATTCCTTTGGCATAGAGGTGGCCCGGATGGCGGGCTTGCCCAAGAGCGTGATCACCCGCAGCCGCGAGCTTCTCAGAGAGCTGGAGGCCGGCCGCAATGCGCCCCCTCTCCCTCCCCCTCCCCCTCACCCCCTTTCTATGGGTGTCCCCAAGCTCGATCGCCTGTGCGTTCGACTTAAAGGGCTAAGCGTGGAAACCCTGACACCGCTGGAAGCCCTGAATATTCTCTATGAACTCAAGCAGCTTTTAGGCTGAGAAAGGAGCACATTATGAAGCGCAACCGTCCGGACGTCATTGTCCCCACCCTGGGCGAAAAAATTGCCGGGTGGATTTATCTCCCCTTCTATATCCTGGGGCTGGCTTTGATCCTAAGCACGCTCTTCGCCCTTCTGGGGTACGATGTGCGGAGCATAAAGGTGCAGCTCGATCTGAACCTTACCTACGGCATCCTTAATTTTGTTGTGCTGGGCTTCTTCTTCCGGCGGTATCTCCTAAAGTCCGCCCGGCAGGTGAAGGCCTACCCCGGCCGGTTCTTCATCGCCCTTGCAGGGTGTCTTGCCATCTATTTCTTTGGCTCCACTGCCATGGAGTGGTTTACCCGACTCATTGACCCTGCCCTGAAAAATGTCAACGACGCCTCCATCACCGCTATGACCGAGTATGGCCTTGGCAAGGTGCTGCTCTTTGCCCTGGTTCTGGCCCCGGTGGCGGAGGAGCTGCTGTTCCGGGGACTGATCTTCTCCAGTATCCACCCGCACAGCCGCTTTTGGGCCTACGCGGTATCCATGCTTGCCTTCTCCTTCATCCATGTGCTGGGCTATGTCGGCAGCTATCCTCCAAAGACATTGGCGCTGTGCTTCCTGCAATATCTTCCGGCCAGCTTTGGTCTTGCCTGGGCGCTGGAGTATAGCGGCTCCATCTGGTGCTGCTTCTGTGTCCACCTTCTTTCCAATACCATTGCGCTGCTGCTGCAATAGGAGAACGCACATATGGGTACCATTCATCGACTTTCCCCCCACATGGCGGATCTGATTGCCGCGGGAGAGGTGGTGGAGCGTCCGGCCTCCGTGGTCAAGGAGCTGCTGGAGAACGCCATCGACGCCGGAGCAAAGCACATCACCGTGGAAATTCAAAACGGCGGCATGACCTTCCTGCGCATCACAGACGACGGCTGTGGAATGTCCCCGGAGGACGCGGCGCTGGCCTTTGAACGCTTTGCCACCAGCAAGCTGCGGGAAAAGGAGGATTTGGCCGCCATTGCCACTCTGGGCTTCCGGGGAGAGGCCCTGGCAGCCATCAGCGCCGTGTCAAAAATTGACCTTCTGACCCGTCCGGCGGATGCGCTTTTGGGGGCCAGCCTCCACCTTGAGGCTGGACGCGTGCTTTCCCAGGAGGAAGCAGGCTGTCCCGAGGGCACCACGATCATTGTCCGGGATTTGTTTTACAACACCCCCGCCCGAATGAAATTCATGAAGCGCGACAGCACGGAGGGCGCCATCGTGTTCGCCGCTGTGCAAAAGCAGGCGGTGGCACACCCCGAGGTGGCCATCCGCTTCCTGCGCGACAGCAAGCAGGAGCTGTCCACCGCCGGTGACGGCGAGCTTCTCAGCGCCATCTACAGCGTCTTCGGCCGCCAGACCGCGATGGACATGACGGAGCTTGACGCCAAATGGGAAAAAACCCGGGTGCAGGGCTACATCTCCAAGCCCACCGCCTCCCGGGGCAATCGAAATTATCAGGTATTCTTCGTCAATGGCCGCTATGTGAAATCTCCCATCCTTACCGCCGCCCTGGAGGAGGCCTACCGGAATCAGCTCATGGTGGGGCGGTTCCCTGCCTGCGTGCTGGCGCTGACCCTGCCCCTGGGTGCGGTGGATGTGAACATTCATCCCGCCAAGACGGAGATAAAATTTCTAAATGAGCGCGACGCCTATGACTGCGTGTACTATGGCGCATTGTCTGCCCTAAATCACCTGTCCGGCAAGGTAGACGCGAAGCTGCCGGAGCCGAAGCCTGTGCAGGCGCCCCTGGCTGCGCCCAAGGCCGCCCCGGTCACACAAAAGCGGGACGAGCCCTTCTTCCGGGAAATGCGCACGGAGGAATTCCGCACAATAATGATCCCGCCGCAGGCTCCGGCCTCCCAGATGCCTGTGCAGGCGGTACAGGAGAAAAAACCGGGGAAACCGGCAAAAAAAGTCCCAGAAAACCCCCCTCCTCAAGAGCTCCCTGCACAAGTAGCGATGGAGCTGCCGGAGGCTGTCTCCTTCCGCATCATCGGGGAGTGCTTTGACACCTACTTCCTCGTGGAAGAGGAAAGCAACCTCTATCTCATCGACAAGCATGCCGCCCATGAGCGGATCCTATTTGAAACGCTTCGCAAGGAAGCTGCGCCCATTTCTCCCCAGGTGCTGGTAAAGCCGATGGTCTGCCAGCTTGCGAAGGAGGAGGCGGCCACCTTGCTTGCGAATCAGGCGCTTTTGTTACGGTGTGGCTTTACTATAGAAGAATTTGATGGCGGCGCCGTGCTGCTACGGGAGATTCCGCCGGAGCTGGACGCGCCGGATGCCGAGCTTGCATTAAACCAGCTCGCCCAGCGCCTCATGGAGGCAAGACGGACAGAGCCGGAGACCTTGCGCGACGAGCTTCTCCACACCGTCGCCTGCAAGGCTGCCATCAAGGCCGGCAGCCGCACCGATCCCCGGGAGCGGGAGGTGCTGGTACGGCAGGTGCTGGAGCGGGACGATCTCAAATATTGCCCCCACGGCAGACCCATCTGCATTCGCCTGACCAAAAAGCAGATTGAGCGCCAGTTTGGCCGCACCTGAGGAGGAGGCTTATGGATCGAATGCTCTGCATCACCGGCCCCACAGCCACAGGAAAGACCCGCCTGGCCGTGGCCCTGGCCCAGATATTGGATGGAGAGGTCATATCCTGCGACTCCATGCAGCTCTACCGGGGCATGGACGTGGGCACTGCCAAGGCGACGCCACAGGAAATGCAGGGGGTACCCCACCATATGCTCGACGTGGCAGACCCGGCGGAAAGCTTCTCCGTGGCCCGCTTCTGCGACATGGCCACGCCCATCGCCGAAGACATCCTTCGCCGGGGCAAGACCGCCATCCTGGCCGGAGGCACGGGACTCTATATGGACGCGCTGGTCCTGGGCCGAAGCTTCGCCCCCTTCCCCACCACAGGCAAGCGCCAAATGCTGGAGCAGCTGGCGCAGCGCGAGGGCATCGAGGCCGTGCAGGCCATCCTGCGAAGCTGTGACCCGGAATCGGCCACCCGGCTGCACCCGTCGGACCGGCGGCGCATCATTCGCGCAGTGGAAATCTATCTGGAAACCGGCCAGACCGTCACCGAGCACGACCGGCAATCGAAGCTGATTCCGCCGAAATTTTCGCCCTTGTGGCTGGCCCTTACCTACGCCGACCGGCAGGATCTCTACCGGCGCATCGACGCGCGGGTGGACGAGATGATGGCCGGTGGCCTGGAGGCAGAGCTCGACCGGCTCATGGCCGCAGGCATTCACCCTGAGGCCACCAGCCTCCAGGCCATCGGCTACAAGGAGCTGCTGTGCGCCCGGCGGGGAGAGCTGACCCGCGAGGAAGCGATTGACAGAATCAAGCAGCTCTCGCGCAACTATGCCAAGCGGCAGCTCACCTGGCTGCGGAAAAATCAGGCCCTCCACTGGCTGATGCTTCCAGCTTCGCCGGATTTTGCCGCCGTCCTTTCGCAGGCCGTCGAAATTCTGCAGCAGGCAAATTTTCCCGGGATGAAGCGTATATTTTCCGGCGACTCGACGGATTAAGACAAATTATTTCGATTAAATTTGGTAAAATATGGGTATTACTACATAGAAAAGTGAGGTAATACCTATGGCTAAAGAAGAAACATTGCAGGACCAGTTCCTCCGCCAGCTACGGCAGGATCGGATACCGGTGACCGTATTCCTGGTCAACGGCTTTCAGATTCGAGGGGTAGTGACGGGCTGCGACAGCTTTTCCGTGTTTGTGCTGGCCGATGGCAAGCAGGAGATGATCTATAAGCACGCCATCTCCACCATTATGCCCGCAGCCGCGGTAAAGCTGCCCTGAGGAAGCTGTGCCCTGCCGGAGGTATCGCCATGAAGCAGGGCACATTGCTTACAAAGCTCATATTGTTGATGCTGCTGCTGGCGCTGATTGCCTATGGGGTCTCGGCTGCCATTTCCGCTATGTCGGAGACGGTCACCACCACGACAGCCATCGCCTACGAAGTCGGTGACGGGTTTCAAGCCACCGGCTTTGTTGTGCGTGATGAGACCGTGCTGACGGCTCCCAGCGGCATCCATCTGCTGCTCCAGGACGAGGGTGCGCGGGTGGCCAAGGGGGAGGCGCTAGCCGCCACCTTCGCGGACGCGGACGCGCAAGGGGTGCAAGCGCGCATCGGCGAGCTGGAACAGCTCCTTTCCCGCTATGAGACCGTGCTGGGTGTTCTGCCAAGCGTCCAGGGAAACGCTGCTCTGGATGCGCAGATACAGCAAGCTCTGCTGCGCTTTACCGCCCAGACCGCCCGGGGCAGTCTCTCTGCCGCCACGGAAAACGCCAATACCCTCAAGGCCTTTGTGCTCGGCCGCCTGCTGGT
>JAZLFG010000082.1:0-35719 GCA_045615685.1 Faecousia sp. | reverse complement strand
CGAAGCCTTCCGCTCTTTATTGCCGGTCTTCACGCCATAGCACTGGCCGTCGCGGAGCAAAAGCTCGGTCACCTCCGCCTGCTCCACCCTTACGCCTGCGCGGCGCAGGGCGGTCTTGAGCGTTTTCACAATACTCTCTGCCCGGTCGGATTCCGGGAACACCCGCTGGCCTCTCTCTGTCTTGAGGGGACAGCCATGGGAGGCGAAAAATTCCATCGTCTTCTCCGGTGGAAATGCGTGCATCGCCGAGTAGAGGAATTTCGCATTTCGCGGAATCTGTGCCAACACCTCGTCAGGTGCACAGTTGTTTGTCACATTGCACCTTCCCTTGCCGGTGATGCCCAGCTTCTTGCCAAGCTTGTCGTTCTTTTCCAGCAGCCGCACCCGGCAGCCACACTGGGCTGCTGCGATGGCAGCAAACATCCCTGCCGCACCGCCGCCCACTACAATCATCTCCGCAGCCATATCAAGTCGGTACCTTTTCGTAGACCTCGTACTCATCCCAGATGCGTTCGAGGTTATTCAGTGTACGGGCAAGCTCCTTCTCCCTGCGCTGAGCTGTCGCTACAATCAGGGCGTTGATTAGGCTCAAGGGCGCAACCAGAGAATCTACCAGAGATACCATATCGCTCTTGGCCACCAGCACATAGTCCGAGCACTTGCCCACAGGGGAATCCATAGCATCTGTGAGACCAACGACCGTTGCGCCCACATCGTGGCAAAATTGGATGCCCTTGATGGTGCTGGAGGAATAGCGAGGGAAGGAAATACCAATCACCACATCCCGTGGATTGACCCGTACAATCTGCTCAAACATACTGCCAGTGCCGGAATTGGTGACCAGGCGCACATTATCAAACATATAGTTGAAATAAAAGCCCAGAAAATTTGCCAGGGAAGCCGAGGAGCGAACGCCCAAAATGTAGATATTCTCTGCATTTATGATTGCGTTCACAGCAGCTTCAAAGGAAGCGCGATCCGTTGTCTCGTTGGTCATACGAATTTTGTCAATATCCGCCTGCAGAACCATGGAAACCACATCCTGGTTTCCAATTCGGTCGTTCGTGACCTCGATGCGCTGCACAGAGGTCAGGCGGTTCAGGATCATCGCTTGCAGAGCCTTCTGCATGGAGGGATATCCCTCATAGCCCAGCTCCACCGCAAAACGAACCACCGTGGATTCAGAAACACCTACGGTTTTGCCCAGACAGCTGGCCGTCATGAAGGCCGCCTTGTCGTAGGATTCGATGATATATTTGGCAATGAGCTTCTGTCCCTTGGAAAACCCGGACATATTGGCTTGTATATTGGTGAGGATATCGGAGTTCATATCGTTCCCCCCTTGTTCTTTCTATGTCTATGCAGGAAAAATATCATTGGGCTCCTTTGTGTATAATCTCACCCGTATCCTATATTACTGAAGAAAATGCAAAATTGCAAGGCCAAAAATCTGGTCCTGCAATTTTTTACGCAAATTATTTTATGAATGAATTCATGCCATCAATGTATGGACTTCCTCCTGCGTCAGCGGACGCCAAGTGCCTGTGGGAAGATCTCCCAGCGTAACGCCACCTTCCGCAATTCTCCGCAGACGTGTGACCTGAAGCTCCACCTGCTGGCACATTCGGCGAATCTGACGGTTCTTGCCCTCGTGGATTGTCACCTCAAGCAAAGCAATCTCTTCCTTTGCGTGGAGTAAGCGCACCCTGGGAGGGACTATGGGGATATCATCCAGCTTACGAAGCTTGGAAAGGCGCGCAAGCTTTTCCGAAGAAAAATGGTTTACCCAGGTGAGGTAGGTCTTTTCCACCTCATGGCTGGGGTGCATCAGGTGATTGGCAAATTCTCCGTCATTGGTAAAGAGCAGCAAGCCCTCGGAATTGCAGTCGAGCCTGCCCACCGGATATACCCGCTGTCCGCAAGCTGCCACCAGCTCCCAAACGCTGGGCCGCCCTTTTTCGTCGGACATCGTAGTAATATAACCCCGGGGCTTATGGAGCATCAGATACAATTTCTCCTGCCTGCGTGGAAGGGGTTTCCCGTCAATTTCAATGACATCCTCTGCAGGATCTGCCCGGTCGCCCAGGTGGGCGGTGTTACCGTTGACCCGCACCCGACCGGCTTCCATCAACTCCTCTGCCTTCCGCCGGGAGGTCATCCCGTGGGCAGATATGATTTTCTGAATCCGCTCCTCCATTGTGCTCTCCTATTTCTATGGGCGAAAGCGGACAAACCCCAATCGCCCTTTCATTTGAAAAAAATGTGACGCTTTCCCCGTCGATGCGCACCCGATCTACCTTTTCCTCCGGCAGCAGCAGCGCATCCAAATCCTGAGAAGCCACCAAATAGCCGGAAAGCTTTCCCTCCAATGAAACCTCTGCACCGAAAATCTGCCCTTTTTGGCACAAGGGGCGGCACTCAAACTGTCTATACGCCTCATCGAACAGCGCGCAGTGGTCATTCCAGTCGTCCGGCGCGTTTATGGTCACGCAAATGAGACGTCTTCCCTGCCGCCGGGCACTCGACACCAGGATGCGTCCGGCAGCCTTTGTAAAGCCGGTCTTGATCCCCTCCGCGCCCTCATAGCGCCAGAGAAGCTTATTGTGATTCGTCACCATTCGTTCGCCAAATCGGTACTGCTTTGTGGAAACCACCCGGGCAAAGGTCTCGTTTTCCATAGCGGCAGCCGCAAGATGTGCCAAATCCTCGGCAGTAGAGTAGTTTCCCTCGTCATCCAGTCCATGGGGGTTGGCAAAATGGGTATTTTTCAGCCCCAACTCTTTTGCCCGACGGTTCATGCAGGCAGCAAAGGCCTCCACACTGCCACTGTGGGCAATGGCCAGCGCAGTCGCCGCATCATTGCCGGATTGGAGCATCATTCCATACAGCAGCTCCTCTAACCGCAGCCGCTCGCCTGCGCGGAGATAGATAGAGGAGCCCTCCACGCCTTGCGCCTCCGGCGGCACGCAAAACTCCCGGGACAGCTCACAGTCCTCACAGATCAGAAGCCCGGTCATGATCTTCGTCGTACTGGCAATCAGGCAGCGAGTATCCGCGTCCTGAGAAAAGAGCACCTTGCCTGTCTGGGCGTCCATAACGATGGCGTGCCGGGCGGATAGGGCCAAAACCTGCGTACAAAATACCGTGGCCACAATAAAGAACATTGTCACCAGGCGTGCAAACTGTTTCAATTTCATCACCACGGGTAGTTTGTGCACCCGGGTGAAAAGCTATTCGGTCATTCCTGCGCAGCTTTTTTCTCCTGCATGGCCTTCTTTTTGTCACCAAGAAACTCCATCAGCTTGTCGATCAGCTCCGGGGCTTGCTCTACGATGCGGTCTACCGTGGTGACCGCCGGCGTGGAGATGGGCAGCAGCCGCACACTTTCCCCCTTGCAGATCAAAAATGCGATGGGTGTGATGTTAACCCCCACACCGGTACCGCCGCCAAAGGGCAGCTCCTCCGAAGAAGCACGCTTCGGCGTGAACTCACTGCCGCCACCTGCAAAGCCAAAGCTCACCTTAGAAATGGGAAGGATGGTCACTTGATCCGGCGTGGTAATGGGATCGCCTACGATGGCGTTGGCGCCGATCATGTCGCGAATTTTGCCGATGGTTCCATTCATCATATCAGGTAGAGGATGATTCATTTGCTTGCACCGCCTTATCAGAAATTGTATGGTCCGTTGCTTTTTTGATCGCGCGGAAAAGCTTTACGCCTTTTAGCCCGTGCCGAAGCGCCATGGTGAGCAGATCGCCCAGAAAGAGTGTCGCCTTGAGCTCGGCAAAGATTTGCATTTCCCCTCGGGTAAAATCACAGGAGGCGGAAATATTTTCTTTTTTGATGGAAAGCACATGCCGAAGGGGCGGCATAATCGCACCGATGGCCGCCCAGGCTCTGCCGTAATTGAGCGCCGCTTTTGCCGGATCACCGCTTCCGCCAAAGCCCACATGGATTGTCAGCCGGCTAACGCGAAGCTTGTGGAAAAATTGATCCCAAAAATCCAAAACCAACTGCAAAAAAGGGTAAAAATCCCGGATTGATCCTCCAATGCGCTGCTTCTTGCGCACCTTGGCTGCTTTTGGTTTTTGCTTCTTTGTCTTTTCAATTTTTGGCTTGCCCGGAAAAAGCTGCACCTGCACAGGCCCTATGACCAGTGCAAACCAAGGGCCCCCGCTGTCATAGCGGGCGTGTACGCCCAGCGGCAGCAGAGCCAGAAGCCCCAGCACAGCCAAAAGAATCAGCAGCGCTTTCATAGCTGCATCTCCTGCTGTACGTTTTCCTCCATGCTCGGCGTCTCCAGCGTGGCCCGATCCATCGGCGGTAGCTCCTCCAGAGATTGGAGGCCAAAGGTACGCAAAAAATCTGGTGTTGTGCGGTAGAGGAAGGGGCGGCCGGGCACATTGAGCCGACCGCATTCCTCAATCAGCTTTTTATTGAGAAGGGCGCTTATGCAATAGCTGCTGTCCACACCCCGAAGCTGCTCCACGTAGGCCTTTGTGGTAGGCTGATAATAGGCAATGATTGTCAGCGCCTCCAGTTGGGAGGCCGAGAGCTTTGGGGGCTTGCGCGTCTCCAGGGCGGCCGTCACATACTGGGCCTGCTCGGGGCTGGAGCACATCTGATAGCTGCCCTCCAGCTTCACCAGTCGGATGCCTCGGCGGGAAAATGCGTAGGCATCCATCAGCGCCCGGGCAGCATCCTCCACCTCTTGGGGACTGGCTAGTGCGGCCATGGCCATTCGCTCGACGCTCACCGGCTCTCCGGCGGCAAAGAGAATGGCCTCTATCCTTCTTTGGCAATCGGAAAGCTCCATTTTTCCGCTCCTTTTCAGAAATTTAGTCAAATTCCGAGGATATCGCCTCGTCCGGCAGCTTCTCAAACTGTACCGTCAATTCTGGCTGTGTATCCTGAAGGGATATGCAGTGATTTCGGCACAAATCCAATAGCGCGAGGAAAGTGGCCACAATCTCGCTTCGGCTGACGCAGCCGCGAAACAGCGCCTTTAACCGACTACAGCCCTGAATCAAAAGCTGCCGAATGAGCTGAGCGGCCTTCTTCCCTACCGGGTATGGCTCATGGCCGACAATCCCGGCAAAGGCTGAAACCGGGGGCGGCATTCTCCGCTCTGTCCGCTCGGAGATCATCTGGAGCGCCCTTAGAAGATCCTCCGGACTGTGCTGATAGCGATAGGTACCATCCGGTACAAAGGGCTCCGGCAGCTTGACAAACAGCCCCAGCCCAAGCTCGTTGCGGGCCTCCAGCTGTTCAATGGCGGTATGGAGCTGCTCCTTCGCACTGGCACTCTGCCGCATTCGAAGAGATTCCATCAACGCTTCCATCTCTGATTCGGCCTCAGTGCGCTCCGTGTAGCTTAAAAGCATCTTGGTCTTAATCTGCATCAGGTGGCTTGCCATGATGATAAATTCTGAGGCGATCTCCATGTCCATGCGCTCCATCTCATCGAGATAGGCCAGGTATTGCTCCAAAATGGAGGAAATGGAGATATCCGAAATTTCAATTTTATTTTTTCCCAGCAGTAGAAGGATCACGTCCAGAGGGCCCTCAAAGTCCTCCAATAGCTCCTCCTTCGTACGCACCACGCCGGTCAGGTGGTAACGGGGCTCGTCCATAGCTTGCTCCTAAAGAAAGAATTGCACAATCGCCGCTACAAGCGGCAGCGTCAGCTCAATCACCCAATGGCTGACCGTCTCCACGCAGACAGAAAGAATGCCGTTGAAGGCGCCAAAGGCTACCAGCGCCACCAGAAGAAGCATACCGTAGCGCTCATATCGCATGAGCTTCCAGTAGAGCTTCTGCGGCAGGAAGGCCAGCAGCACCTTAGAGCCGTCCAGAGGCGAAATGGGGATCAGGTTAAACACACCAAGACCGCAGCTAATTACGGTGGCATAGTAGAACAGCAAAAAGATGTAGTAAAGCGCCTGCGACGCCGGATTTTGCTGGTAGAAAAAGAAGGTCAGCGTACTGAAAAAGCCGGTCAAAATCGCAAGCAGCAGATTGGACACAGGCCCTGCCAATGCTGTAAGCACCATGCCAGCCTTTGGGCGCTTAAAGTTTCTTGGGTCGATGGGCACAGGCTTTGCCCAGCCCACGTGCGCAATGGCCAGCATGATAAGACCGACCAGATCCACATGGCGAAGAGGATTCAGCGTAATCCGGCCCTGCTTCTTTGCCGTAGGGTCGCCCAGCCAGAGCGCCACCAGCCCATGGGCGCTTTCATGAAAACAGATACATAAAAGGGCTGCCAGGGCGGAGATTCCAAGCGTAATCACATAGGAAAAATCAAGCTGCTCCACCCACTGTGCAAAGCGCATCGTGCGTCCTCCTCTCTCGTTTATTAAATTATTATACCAAATTCTCCCCCGCTTGACAAGGAAAAATACAGCTTTTCCTAATTGCCAAGGCAAAAGAAGATTCCGACATACTAAAAAGTATGCCGGAATCAAAATTTATTCGCAAACGGACAGAATTTCCGCCACCAGTTGGTCACGGCCATCGCCCTTTTCCGCAGAAAAGGGAATCACCGTGACATCCTCCGGCAAGGAAAGCGTTTGCCGAATTGTGGCAAGGTTTGGCGCGATTTCACTTTTTTTGAGCTTATCGAGCTTATTGGCCACGACCACAAAGCGGCAGCCGCTGCCTTTGAACCAATTTGCCATCACAATGTCGTTCTCCGTGGGCTTATGGCGAGCGTCCACAATCAGAATGCCGAGAGTGATCAGCCCTTCCTCGGCAAAATAGCGCTCCATGAGCTTGGCCCAGCGCTGCTTTTCCGTCAGAGGCACCTTTGCATAGCCATAGCCAGGCAAATCTACAAGATAAGCCTTCTTGTCGATCAGAAAATAATTGATGTGCACGGTCTTTCCCGGAGATTCGCCCACACGGGCAAAATTTTTCCGCATCAGCACCCGGTTGATAACCGAGCTTTTTCCCACGTTGGATTTTCCGGCAAACACAATCTGAGGCAGGCCATCCCGCTTAAAATTTGCGGGCGCCGCCGCTGAGGTAATAAATTCCGCATTGTGTAGATTCATTTCTGACCTCACTGCCGGATGCCCCGCTGGGGCTTGGTGGGTGCGTCCTGAATTGGGATAGAAAGGCAATCGGTTGGGGCGGTGGCGGCTTCCTTGGTCTCTGTCAGCCGAGGCTCCAGCGCCGCTTGCAGCACTGCGTCCACATGCTCCACGGGGATAAAATTAAGAGCCCTTCGTACCGTCTGGTCAATCTCCGCCAAATCCTTCTCATTGTCCTTTGGAATAATGACCGTGTGAATGCCATGCCGTAGCGCTGCCATGGTCTTCTCCCGGAGGCCGCCAATGGGAAGCACCCGGCCGCGAATGGAAATTTCGCCCGTCATGGCGATATCCCGCCGCACCGGAAGATTCCCCAACGCAGAGACCATGGCCGTGCAGACCGTAATGCCGGCAGAGGGGCCGTCCTTCGGCACCGCACCTTCGGGAAAATGCACGTGAATATCCTTTGTTTTATAAAAATCGGGAGAAATGTGCAGCTGTTCCGCGCGTGAGCGGATATAGCTCATGGCTGCCTGCACCGATTCCTTCATCACGTCTCCTAAGTTCCCGGTCAGCTCCAGCTTTCCGGTGCCGTCCACCACATTGACCTCCACCTCCAGCGTCTCGCCGCCGACAGAAGTCCAGGCAAGACCGGTGACAAGGCCTACCGTGTCGCCCATCGGAAGCTTGTCCGGCAAGAATTTTCTGGTGCCTAGAAATTCCTCCAAATTTTTGACAGAAACCGTCAGCCGCTTGGGAGGCTCCTCCCCGGCAAACTGCATGGCAGCCTTCCGGCTGAGCTTGCCCAGCTCCCGCTCTAAGCTGCGGACGCCGGATTCGCGGGTATAGCAGGCAATCGTCTCCCGTATTGCCTCATCGGTCAAACGGAGCTGGGTCTTTCGCAAGCCGTGGCGCTTGAGCTGCTTGGGGAAAAGATGCTCCTTGGCAATCATCAGCTTCTCCTCATCGGTATAGGAGCCAAGCTCAATGACCTCCATGCGGTCGAGCAGTGCGCGGGGGATGGTGTCGGTGGTATTGGCTGTGGTGATAAACATACACTGGGAAAGATCAAAGGGCACCTCCAGATAGTGATCCCGGAAGGTGGCATTCTGCTCGCTGTCAAGCACCTCCAAAAGCGCGGAGGAAGGATCGCCTCGGTAATCTGTCCCCATTTTGTCGATCTCATCGAGAAGCAATACGGGATTCTTTGTCCCTGCTTGCTGGATACCTGCGATGATGCGGCCCGGCATTGCACCGATATAGGTCTTGCGGTGACCGCGGATCTCTGCCTCATCGTGGACGCCGCCGAGTGCAATGCGGGCAAGCTTCCGGTTGAGGCAGCGGGCAATGGAGAAGGCCACCGAGGTCTTGCCCACCCCGGGAGGCCCCACCAGGCAGATGATTTGTCCGGCATAGTCCGGCATCAGCTTCCTGACCGCGAGGAATTCCAGAATTCGTTCCTTGACCTGCTCCAGGCCGAAGTGATCTGCGTCCAAAATCTTCCTGGCCTTGGCAATGTCCACTGTCTCCCGGGTGGTCTTATTCCAGGGCAGCGCCAGGCAGACGTCCAGATAATTGCGAATGACCGCCGCCTCGGATGAGCCCGGCGGCTGTTTTTCCAATCGAGCAATTTCCTTTAGGAGCTTATCCTCAATTTCCTGTGGAAGATGCAGCCTGTGCAGCTTTTCGTCATACTCGGCAAGCTCATCTTCTTCATCGTCTCCCAGCTCACTGCGAATCACCTTGATCTGCTCGCGCAAATAGTAGTCCCGCTGGCCCTTGTTGATGGAATCCTGCACCTTCTCGTTCAAATCGTCCTCGATGCGAAGGATTTGCAGCTCGTGTGCAAGGAGACGGTTGGCAATTTCCAGCCGCTTGACCGGATGAAGCGTTTGAAGAATTTTCATCTTCTCGGCATAGCCAAAGGTCGCGTTTTGCCCAATCACGTCGGCTAACGCTCCTGGATCGCCGCTGGTGAAAAGGGTGATAAGATCCTCCTGCGGCGTCTTTTGGGTTAGGGTCAGGAGTTCGTCATAAAGCTGGAAGCTCTGACGCCGCAGAGCTTCAATGCGGTTGCCCATGCTGGAAATTTCCGGCTCTGTGACCGTCTCCACCCGGGCAAAGAGGCAAGGCTCCTCGCTCTCCAGTTCCACAAGCGTGGCACGTTCCACACCCTCTACCAGCACCCGCATGGCGTCGCCGGGCATTTTGAGAATCTGCTTGAGGCGAACGATGGTGCCCATTTCATAGAGGTCGTGCATCGTGGGATCATCTACCAAAATATCCCGCTGAGTCACAAGGAACAGGCGCTGGTTCAGGCTCATCGCCTTTTCCACCGCTGCCACGGACTTGTCGCGGCCTACATCGAAGTGCATCAGCATATGGGGAAATACCGTCAGACCCCGCAGCGGAAGCACAGGCAGCCGCTCGGATACCAGAAGTTCATTCATGGGGCTCTCCTTTTCCTGCTGTGTTTTCTAAAGCATATCACAAAATCCACCTTCCCGCAAGTGCCGGAACGTGGAAGCAAAAAGGGGACCGTACCCCCAGCGTGTCAAAAAGTCTTTTTGACACGCTGGGGCGTCTTTCAAAACTTCGAAGAAGCTTTGAAAAACGGTTTGATTGAACGGGAAGGACGGGCTTTCCCCCCTTCGCTCTTTCCCCCGCGACTCAGTCGTCCAAGTCTTGTCAACTTTTTTGACACTCTGAGGGGGCGCCGCCCCCTTCATTATTTCATTATTTGCAACGATTTGAAGTTTATGCGCCGGCAGCCTCAATGCCCTGCGGTGGGTCTCCCCGTTCGATGCGAGGAGTCTCTTTGCCGCCCACGCAGCGCTCGGTCATGGTCACCCGACGAATCGTCTTATCCGACGGAATCTCATACATCACCGGAATCATCAGCGATTCCAGCACTGCCCGAAGCCCTCTCGCGCCGATCTGTCGATCGATGGCCTTCTGGGCAATGGCCTCCAGCGCTTGAGGCTCAAAGCTGAGCTCCACGTCATCATATTGAAGCATTTTCTGATACTGCTTGCACAGAGCGTTCTTCGGCTCGGTCAGAATCCGCACCAGATCCTCCTTGCGGAGGCTCTCCAGGCTGGTAATGACCGGTAAACGGCCCACGAGCTCCGGAATGATGCCGAATTTCAGAAGATCGTGAGGCTGCACCTGCCGGAAAAATTTTCCGACATCCCGGCTCCGCTTGCTTTCAATCTCACTGCCGAAGCCAATGGCACTGCGATCCACGCGAGACTCGATGATTTTATCCAGGCCGTCGAAGGCTCCACCGCAAATAAAGAGAATCCTGGAGGTGTCGATCTGGATAAATTCCTGCTGAGGGTGCTTGCGTCCACCCTGGGGCGGTACATTGGCCACTGTGCCCTCCAGAATTTTCAGAAGCGCCTGCTGTACGCCCTCGCCGGAGACGTCTCGGGTGATGGAGGTATTCTCACTCTTGCGGGCAATTTTATCGACCTCATCGATATAGATGATGCCTCGCTCTGCCAAATCCACATCAAAATCCGCCGCCTGCAGAAGCCGAAGGAGAATATTCTCCACGTCCTCACCCACATAGCCAGCTTCAGTCAGAGTGGTGGCATCCGCAATAGCGAAGGGTACATCCAAAATTTTTGCAAGGGTTTGCGCAAAAAGCGTCTTGCCGGAGCCGGTGGGACCGATAAGAAGGATATTGCTTTTTTGCAGCTCCACCTCGGAGTCCTCGCCGAAGTAGATGCGCTTATAGTGGTTATAGACCGCCACAGACAGGGCAATCTTCGCCTCCGTCTGGCCGATGATATAGCCGTCCATATATTGCTTGATCTCCTTGGGCGTGGGCAGCTTATCAGGGCATTCCAGGATGGAGGGCTCCATCTCGTACATATCCTCCCGCAAGAGCGTATTGCACAGCTCTACGCACTCATTGCAGATATAAACATTGTTGGGGCCAGACATGATACGGCGTACCTGCTCCTGCCGTTTTGAGCAAAAGGAACAGCGCACAGAACGTTCGTCATTTTTTGCCAAGGGTAACCACTCCTTCTGGGTTATCTGTGATAGATGACCTGATCCACCAGGCCGTATTCCTTGGCCTGCTGGGCAGTCATGAAGTTGTCGCGCTCACAGTCATGGCGCACCGTCTCATAATCCTTGCCAGTGTTCTCCGCAAGAATCTCGGTCAGCCGCTTCTTCATGGCAAGAATATGCTCGGCATGGATTTCAATATCCGTGGCCTGGCCCTGGGCGCCGCCGGAGGGCTGGTGGATCATAATCTCCGCATTGGGCAGGGCAATCCGCTTCCCTTTTGTACCGCTCGACAGCAGGAACGCGCCCATAGAGGCGGCAAGTCCAATGCAAATGGTAGATACGTCGCACTTGATATACTTCATAGTGTCATAGATTGCAAGGCCGGAGGTGACGCTGCCGCCGGGACTGTTGATGTAGAACTGAATATCCTTATCGGGATCCTGCGCCTCAAGGTAGAGCATCTGCGCCACGACCAGAGAGGCCGTCACATCGTTGACCTCTTCCGAGAGAAAAATAATGCGGTCGTTTAGCAGGCGGGAAAAAATATCATAGCTGCGCTCACCGCGGCTGGTCTGCTCTACGACATAGGGAACTAAACTCATAGCTGGTATCTCCTTTCGTTGGTGTAACATTCTAACCGAAATCGGAGGAAATTATGCACAGGACAGGAAAATGCCCAGGCAATAACCACAGACGAACCGGCGAAGGAGCCGCCGGTTCGCTGAAAAATGCTTGATTATGCCTCTTCTGGCTTCTCTTCCGCCTTGGGTGCAACAGGAATGGCACTCTCGGCAATGAGATTTCCGGCTTTGCGCGCAAGAACATCGGTCTTTACATCCTCGGCGTTCATGCGGGACTTGACTTCCTCCACGTCCATGAAATAATTTTCAGACATACGCCCATATTCTTCCTCAATCTCCTCGTCCGTGACCTCAATGGCCTCCACCTCGGCGATTTTAGCAAGCATTACCTGCACCTTAACCTGGCGCAGAGCGTTGGGCCGCATGGTTTCGCGCAGCTTGGCTTCGCCGCCAAAGAACTGTGCATACTGCTCCATGTCCATACCGCTCATCTCCAGCTGATAAGCAGTCTGACGCATCTCATAATCCAGCTCTTCATCCACCATGCATTCGGGGATGTCGGCTTCCATATTGGCAACCGCCAGCTCTAGCGCAGCAGATTTGAAAGAGCTTTCAATAGAGTCGCTCTTTTCCTGCAAGAATCGGCTGCGAATGTCGGCGCGAAGCTCATCCATCGTGTCAAACTCGGACACGTCCTTCACGAACTCGTCATCAAGCTCCGGTAAAATCTCCGCCTTGACCTCATTCAGCTTCACATGGAAGACAGCAGGCTTACCCGCCATATCCTCCTGATAATTCTCGGGGAAAGTCACATGAATGTCGCGCTCCTCGCCGGCGGCCATACCGACCACCTGCTCTTCAAAGCCGGGCACAAACTGGCCGCTGCCGAGCTTGAGGTCAAAGTCTTCGTCCTTACCGCCCTCGAAGGCAACGCCATCCATGAAGCCCTCGAAGTTGATATTGGCAATATCGCCCTGCTGTGCCTCGCGCTCTACACGTTCAAGGCGAGAAACGGTTCCGGCCATGCGGTCGATTTCCTTATCAATCTCTTCCTCTGTGACCTCTGGCTCTGCCTTTGGTACTTCGAGGCCCTTGTATTGACCCAGGGTAACCTCGGGATAAAGCGGTGCATCAACAGTCAGGGCAATGGCGCCACCTTCGAGCTTATCGAGCTTCGTAATGCTGGGCATTCCGACAACCTTCAGGCCGCTTTCGGTCAGGCAGTCTAAAATCTTGGGGAAAATCTCCTCGATCGCATCTTCCAGGAACACGTCTGCGCCGTACATGGATTCGACCATCTTTCTGGGTGCGTGACCTTTCCGGAAGCCGGGAAGCATGATATTCTTCTTTGCCTTGTTGTAGGCAAGGGTCTTGCCCATTTCCAGGGTCTCGCGGCTGACCTCCAGGGTCACAGTTGCCTTGGCGCCTTCTTTGGCTGAATTGGTGATTTTCATATGTGATTTCCTCCTACTCTTATGGTGCGATCAAAAAGACCGTAATAAACCATGAAAACGTATTCATATTATTCTATCAGATGATGGACAAAATTTCCAGCGTTATTACAAAAAAATCAGAAAAAACTTATTCGAGCACCTTTACCGGCTTAAATCCAATATAATCTGCCGAAACAAGTTGGAAATGCGTACCGTCAATGTCGCCCTCTACCGCAAGCTTGTGGCTGTCACTGTGGAGGTGGCCATAATAGCAAGCGGCCACGCGGTAGCGTTTTAAAAGCTCCAAAATTTCCGGGCAGGTGTAGCCCCGGTAGCGGGGCGGATAGTGGAGAAAGCACAGCTTCGGCAATTCTCCTGCAGCCATCAGAGAGGCCTCCAAGCGAATCAGCTCCCGGCGGAAAATTTTCTCGTCGTGGGTACCCTCCTTATCCTCTTCATAAAACCAGCCTCGGGTGCCGCATAGGGCAAAGCCACCGTACTCGTAGCAGTTATTGTTGAGAATGTACATATTTTCCCAGCCATTTTCCTCGCAGAAGCGATAGAATTTGGCTGCCGTGGACCACCAGTAATCGTGATTGCCCTTGAGAATGATCTTTCGGCCCGGAATCGCCGCCACAAAAGCAAAATCCTCCCTGGCCTGGCTCAGGTCAAGGGCCCAGCAAACATCGCCCAAAATGACCGTGGTATCCTCTGGGCCAATTCTCGCCAATCCTTCTGTCAGCTTGTCCGCATAGCCCTGCCATGCGCCGCCGAATACATCCATGGGCTTATCCACACCGAAGGACAGGTGCAGATCGCCGATTGCATATAGCGCCATCGTCCATCCAACTCCAAAACGTTCTTAAAACGCATCCTCCAGATGGACGATGCGAGGCTGCTTGGTGGCCATCCCCTCCGGGGCATAGACCTCAATCACATCAAAGCGAGGCTGGAGCTCTGTCGGGTTTTGCTCCAGCCAAATCTCGGCTGAGGCACAAATTCTCGCCTGCTTGCGGAGGGTGACGAACTCCCTCGCCTGGGCGAGCCGACTGTCGCGCCGGGTCTTGACCTCCACAAAGGTAATATAGCGTCGATTGCGGGCAATTAGGTCAATCTCCCCAAAGCGGGTGTGATAATTGCAGGCAATGATTTCATAATGATGGCAGCGCAGATATTCTGCCGCCCGCGCCTCTCCCCAATGGCCAGAAATTTTAGCGTTTGCCATAGAATTTCTTTAAGAAGGTCTGCCGGTGTATGGGACAGGGGCCGAATTCTTCCAGTGCCGCATAGTGCCGCTTTGTCCCATAGCCCTTATGTACCTCAAAGCCATACTGGGGGTACACAAGCGCATAGTCTTGCATAACACGATCTCGGGTCACTTTTGCAAGAATCGAAGCCGCCGCAATATTGGCGCTCAGGCTGTCTCCCCGCACAACGGTCATAGCGGGAACACCAAAGTCACAGCTTCGGTTGCCATCAATCAGGGCCAACTCCGGCAAAACCGGGAGCGCGGCTATGGCTCTTTTCATTGCAAGGAAGGTGGCCTGCAAAATATTGATCTCGTCGATCTCCTTTTCATCCGCGCTGCCAATGCCATAGGCGACGGCCTTCTCCACGATCACATCATAGAGGGCCTCCCGCCGCTTTTCTGTCAGCTTCTTCGAATCGTTTAGCCCTTCGATCCAAAGGCCTTTTGGCAAAATGACCGCCGCCGCATACACAGGCCCTGCCAAGGGCCCGCGACCGGCCTCGTCTACGCCACAGATCGTCGAGAAGCCTTCTTCAAATTTTTTATTTTCATTGGCCCAAAGGTCTAATTTTTGCTCTATCATCATCTTTCCTCACACAGGTGGCTGCTCCAACGAAAATTTCCCAAGCTTCGTGCCGCGGTACTCCTCCAGCAGCACCCGTGCCATCCGTTCCGTGTTCAGCTCACCCCGGGCCAGCAGGAAACCTCTGCGCTGGGCTGCCAGCGACAATAGCTCCCAGCCCGTCGTCTCCGGCGCTGCCTCGATTTGATAGCGGGCGCGAATTGCCTCCGGGTAGGACTGCCATAAAAGCTCCATCAGGTGGCAGGCAAGCTCCTCCACATCGTATACATCGTCCTTGACCGCACCGGTATAGGCCAGCTTTAGCCCCACCAGGGGATCTTCAAACTTTGGCCACAAAATACCCGGCGTATCCAAAAGCAGCAGTCCCTGCTCCACCGTGACCCACTGCTTTCCCCGGGTCACGCCGGGGCGGTTCTCCGCCTTTGCGCCTTTGCGGCCGGCGATTTGGTTGATAAAGGTGGATTTACCCACATTGGGAATGCCAACAATCATCAGCTTCAAGGGTCTGCCCTGCTGGCCCTTCTCCGCGTAACGTTGGAGCTTTTCGGAAAGCAGACGGCGCACCGCAGGAACAAAGCCCGCAATCCCCTTTCTGGATTTGCAGTCGGTGCACAGAACCTCAAAGCCCTGGGCCTGAAAGAAAGCGGCCCAGCGCTTTGTCATCTGAGAATCCGCCATGTCCATACGGTTGAGGATAATCAGGCGGGGCTTTTTCCCGCAGATGGCGTCGATATCCGGGTTGCGGCTGGCCAGAGGGATCCGGGCGTCGAGCAGCTCGCATACTGCGTCCACCAGCTTGAGATCCGCCTCCATCATGCGCCGGGTCTTGGTCATGTGCCCCGGATACCACTGAATGGTCATATCCTCCATCAGTGGATCACCCCAATACGGCCATAGTCTGGCCGCGTAAATTCATCTTCCCGACCAGGCCAAACAATCATAAGCGCTCTACCCAAAATATAGCGCTTGTCAAAAATACCGATCTTCACATATCGGCCGTCGGCACTGTGATTGCGGTTATCGCCCATAACAAAGACGCATCCTTCCGGCACTGTGACCGGGAAAGAAATGGTGCTATAGAGCGGTTCCATCATCGTCTCATTGATGTAGGGCTCCGTCTGCGCCACGCCATCCACATAAAGGGTGCCGACCAGATTGCTATCGTACTGGATATCCACCGTCTGCCCCTCCACAGCAATCACGCGCTTCACGATGGCCTCCCCATCCTCATAGGTTGGCACGGAGGCTACAATCACTTCACCGGGCTTGGGATCAGAATAGATTGTGTTGCTCAAAAGCGTCAGCCGATCCCCTTCGAACAACGTTGGCATCATGGAAATTCCTTTGACGCTGACCATCCGCACCAGAAACACAAAGACAAGCGTCACCACAGCGAGCGTGTAGATCATATCATGCAGGAGCTCATAGGCATCCTTTTGTTTATTGTGAGGTCTCGTATCTTTCACAAAATCGCCTCTTTCTAACTGGATTCAAGTCATTATACTCGAAAAAAATCCTTTTGAAAAGTATTATGACAGCTTCCTGGAAATAAAAAGAGACAGCCGCTGCTGCCTCTTTTTATACTTTGGATGCAGGGTAGGATTAGACCTTCTCCTTGACCTTGGCAGCCTTGCCAAGACGGTCACGCAGGTAATAGAGCTTCGCACGGCGAACCTTACCATGGCGGACAGTTTCAACCTTGACGATGGACGGAGAGTGCACCGGGAAAACCTTCTCACAGCCGACGCCGTAGCTCAAGCGGCGGACGGTGATGGTCTCTTCGATGCCGCCATGCTTGCGGGCAATGATGGTGCCCTCAAACACCTGGATTCTCTCACGTGCGCCTTCCTTAATCTTTACATGAACGCGAACCGTATCGCCGACATTCATTTCGGGCAGCTCTTCCTTCATGTACTGGCTGGTCAGAGCCTTCATCAGATCCATAGTTTTGTCCTCCTAGATTATTTAGCGTTCATATCGCAGGGAATGCCGCAATACTTTTGTACCGGCTGCGATAGAGGACCACCAGATTTCAAAGACCATGATATTTTATCACAATTGAGAAATAAAATCAAGAAAATTTTTAATTATTTTCCTTATTTTTTTCTTTTTTACCGGGCAGAATGTAGCACAGCCAGAAGGTCACGCCAATGGCGCAGCCGCCGACGATGTTGCCAAGCGTGACCGGCAGGAGATTGCCTTTCAAAAACTGGCCCCAGCCAAGGCTTGCGAAGGCGTCGGCATGGTTGGCATAGTAGCGGGTGGCAAACAGGCCTGTCATGCAGTAGGTCATATCCGCGATGCAGTGATTGAAGCCGCACACCACAAAGAACATCACAGGCCCCCAGGCGCCCAGAATGCGGCTGATGCCGTCCTTCCCCGCCTGGCTCAGAAGCACGCCCAGCACCACAAGCATATTGCACAAAATGCCCATGACCAGTGCGTTTTCAAAGGGCATGGTCATCTTAGCCTGGGCCGTGGCCATTGCAAAAGTGGCAAGGGCACCATCTCCCGCGCCAAGATGGTTAAATCTCGCCGCCAGGAAGGAAAGTAAAAATGCGCCAATAAAGTTGCCTGCATACACAAGGATCCAGTTGCGAAGCATCCGCCAAATGCGCACCTTGCGATCTAACACGCTGAGAATAAGCAGGGTGTTGCCAGTGAACAGCTCCGCTCCAGTCATGACCACCATGCCAAGGCCGAAGCCAAACAGCAGGCCCGACACAATGCGAATCACCGAGGGATTTTCCAGACTGTAGCAGGCGATATTGGTGACAAGCGCCGCATAACCGATGAGTACACCCGCCAAAATGCCCAGAAGTAGCAGCTTCCAGGCGGGCATGGAAGCCTTTTTGATCCCGGCCTGGGAATAATTTTTTACAATTTCATCCGGCAAAAAGAGGTTCATTTGCTTCTCCTTTCTTGTTCCATCGCAGCCATTACCACATTTCGGAGCAAAATCGCCGTTGTCACCGCACCCACACCGCCAGGTACCGGCGTGATGGCAGCAGCGGCCTCAGCCTCTTCGGCACGGACGTCACCCACATAGCGGCCCAGAGACTCGCTCCAATTGACGCCCACATCCAGCACCACCGCGCCGGGGGCAATTTCCTCCTGCCCTAGCATCCCGGCAACACCGGCGCAGGCAACCAAAAGCTCGGCCTGCCGTGCGATAGTGGAAAGTCCCTTGGTTTTTGTGTGGCAAATAGTCACGGTTGCGTTTTGATTCAGCAACAGCATGGCAAGGGGCTTGCCCACCACCGGGCTGCGGCCGACAACTACCGCCTGCATTCCGCAGGGATCTATCTCATAATAGCGAAGAAGCTCCATACAAGCGCTGGGGGTGCAGGGTGCAAAACCAAGAGGCTTCCCCAGAAATACACCCGCTGCCGAGCCGTCGGTCATGCCGTCCACATCCTTTGCAGGATCCAGGGCAGCAAAAATTTCCGCCTGGCAGCTTCGCAACTGCTTGGGAAGCGGCCGGAACAGCAGGACGCCATGGACGTCATCGTCCTCGCTCAGCGTTCGCAGGACGTCCGTAAGCTGCTGCGCACTGGCGTCCTGCGGCAGGATCTCCTGCTGGACATGGATACCTACCTGATCGGCACGCTTGAGAATCCCCCGCTCATAGGACAGGTCGGATGGATCCTCCCCCAGCCGCACTATGCAAAGGGTCGGCCGTATGCTTTTCCGTTTTAGTTGCTCCACATTGGCGGAAGCTTCCTCTAAAAGTGCCGCCGCCACCGGTTTTCCCGATAAAATATGCGCCATAGCTACCTCACAGTGCGCTGCGAACCCGATCAAAAATTCGATCCGCTTTTTCACAGGAGGCAAGATACGCCTCCACCTTTTCGTTCAGTCGTTCTGCCGCCGCGCGGTCGCGGAGTGCGCCGGTGTTGATCCAAACATTGAGACTCGCCGCCTGCATCGCCGCCTTGCAAAGCACAGCGCCGCAGCCCGCATCCGAAAGCGCAAGCCTGGAACCTTTCTCCGCAAAAACCGCAATCGCGTCGATGGCTTCCGCGCATAGGCGCAGAATCTCTAAGGGTGCACTGCAAGCATTCAGTGTAGCCTGTTCCAAAGCATCCGCTCTTCCGGGATCGTCTTTTGGGATGGCATAGGCTTGCGCCAGGGGGAGAAAACAGTCCTCATCCGCCTGCACCTGGGAAAGAAGCGCCTCCTGAAGTGTATCGCAGCGAGCCATCACGGACTTGAGCTCTGTCTCGACAGCGGCATACTTTTTCTTCCCCACCGTCAGTGCGCCTACCATATTGCCCAGTGCTGTGCCGATGGCTCCCACAAGCGCTGCTGCCCCTCCACCGCCCGGGGTTGGCGCGGAGGAGGCAAGCGCTGCCACAAACTCGCGGCAGGAACGGTTGATCTGCTCCATTGGCATCAGAACAGACCGGAAATCTTTCCGTTCTCGTCCACGTCAATGCGCTCTGCTGCGGGAACCTTGGGAAGACCGGGCATTGTCATGATTTCGCCGGTCAGAGCTACCAGGAAGCCTGCGCCTGCGCTAACCTTAATATTGCGTACCGTGACGGTAAAGCCCTTGGGCGCACCCAGCTTGGCAGGATCGTCGGACAGAGAATACTGGGTCTTGGCCATGCAGACCGGCAGCTTGTCGAAGCCAAGCTCTGTGAGCTGACAAAGCTGCTTCTGCGCCTGCGCTGTGAAGCTAACGCCGTCGCCGCCGTAGATTTTTTGCACAATCGCGGTAATCTTCTCTTCAATGGTTGCGTCCAATTCATAGGCAAAGGTGAAGTGATTGGGTTCATTGCAAAGCCGCACCACTTCCTCTGCCAGCTCCAGGCCGCCTTCGCCGCCCTTGGCCCAGACCTCGCTCAGCGCAACGTTGACGCCCAGCTCCTGGCACTTGCTGCGAATGAGGTTAAGCTCCGCCTCGGTATCCTGGGGGAAGCGGTTGATGGCAACCACGCAGGGCAACTGATAGACCTTGGTGATATTCTCGACGTGCTTGAGAAGGTTGGGAAGGCCGCGCTCTAACGCTTCGAGATTCTCCTCGCCGGTCTGTGCCTTGGGCACGCCGCCATTGTACTTGAGGGCACGGGCCGTCGCAACCAGCACCACGCAGTCGGGCTTGAGACCGGCCATGCGGCACTTAATATCCAGGAATTTCTCCGCGCCAAGATCCGCACCGAAGCCGGCCTCCGTCACACAGTAGTCGGACAAACGGCGGGCAATCTTGGTGGCTGTCACAGAGTTGCAGCCATGGGCGATGTTGGCAAAGGGGCCACCGTGAACAAAGGCCGGGGTATGCTCTAAGGTTTGCACCAGATTGGGCTTCAGGGCGTCCCGCAGAAGCGCCGCCATAGCGCCCTGGGCATTGAGATCACCGGCAGTGACGGGCTTGTCATCATAGGTATAACCCACAATGATCCGAGAGAGCCGAAGCTTGAGGTCGGTAATGTCAGAGGCCAGGCAGAGCACTGCCATGATTTCCGAGGCAACGGTGATGTCATAACCGTCCTCCCGCGGCACGCCGTTGACCTTGCCGCCAAGACCGTCCACCACGAAGCGGAGCTGGCGGTCATTCATATCGACACAGCGGCGCCAGGTGATCTTGCGCGGGTCGATGTTCAGGCGATTACCCTGATAAATGTGGTTATCCAGCATGGCAGCCAGCAGATTGTTGGCTGCGCCAATGGCGTGGAAATCACCGGTGAAGTGGAGGTTGATATCCTCCATCGGGACGACCTGGGCCCACCCGCCGCCAGCTGCACCACCCTTGACGCCGAAAACCGGGCCAAGAGACGGCTCACGCAGCGCTACCAGCACGTTCTTGCCAATGCGGCGAAGGCCGTCGGCAAGACCGATCGTCGTAGTGGTTTTACCCTCGCCTGCCGGCGTGGGGTTGATGGCGGTCACAAGGATCAGCTTGCCATCACCGCGCTTGGAATCCTTCAAAATCTGCGGGTCTACCTTTGCCTTGTAGGAGCCATACTGCTCCAGATAGGCTGGCTCGATCCCAGCACGCTGGGCAATGGTGGTAATGGGCTCCATTGGCGTGGACTGGGCAATTTCAATATCGGACAAATACTCCATCATCAACACTCCTGACCCCGATGCATTACGCACCGTATATTTTTGGATAACCATATTATGACGGATAAAGCAGGTCTTCGTCAAGCGTTCAAACTGATGATAATTCAAGAAAAAAACAATTTTTTTGCAGCATTATGCCGGATTTTTCCTGTAAAAAAACCGACGCGTCAGAATATATCCAACGCGTCACAAAAGTATTCATTTGCACTCGTCCGGGAACAGCGCTCTAATGGCACATTTTGCGGCTGCCTGCTCTGCGCGCTTCTTGCTGCTGCCCTCTCCGCAGCCCACCGGCGCACCGTTGAGGCAGACCTCCACGGTAAAGTGCTTGTCATGGTCAGGGCCACACTCGCTAATTAGGCAGTAGGTCAGGCTTGATCCCCTGTGCTGCTGCACCAGCTCCTGCAGCATGGTCTTATAGTCCGCATTGTGAAGCTGCTGCTTTGGTACACGGCACAGAATCAGCCGCTCGATAATTGAATGGGCTGCGCCAAAGCCTCCATCAAGGTAGGCTGCCGCAATCACAGATTCCATAGCGTCGGCCAGAATGGAAGCTCGCCTTCTTCCGCCGCCCTGATCCTCACCCCGGCCAAGCAGCAGCTCCTCTCCGAGGCCAATGGTATCTGCTGCCGCAGCCAAGGTGGCCTCGCAGACCATGTCCGCCCGCATTCGGGTCATCTCCCCTTCCGGCCGGTCGGGAAATGTGCGGAAAAGAAACTCCGCCACCATAAAGCCCAGCACCGAATCACCCAAAAATTCCAGCCGTTCATTGCACGAAAGCTTCAGGTTTTTATTTTCATTGGCATAGGAGCTATGCGTTAAGGCGTTGCGAAGAAGCGCGGGATCACGGAATCGGTAGCATAGCGCCGCCTGCAATTGTTCGTACATACTTTTTACTCCTTTGGCATCCGCATCTGAGCTACATTGGCGCGAATTTCCTCCACAACGCCGGATTCCACCGCCTGCTTTGCCTGGAGAACTGCACTGCAGATGGCCAGCGCGTCCGAAGACCCGTGCGCCTTGATGACCGGCTTGGAGATGCCCAGCAGCATCGTACCGCCGACCTGCCGATAGTCCATCATTTTCTTGAATGCCTTGACACCTTTGCGGCAAAACAGATAGCCAATTTTGGCGAAAAGGCTGGATGAGAACAGCTCTTTCAGCTTGGCGCCCATGAACAGGGCCGTGCCCTCGATGCCCTTAAGGAGCACATTGCCGCTAAAGCCGTCGCACACCACCACGTCCACTTCTCCCAATGGCACGTCTCTTGCCTCCACATTGCCCACAAACCGGATGATTCCCTCGTCTCCGGCCTTTTTTAGCAGCGAATAGGCCTCCTTCTGGAGGGGTGTGCCCTTGGTGTCCTCCGCGCCAATATTGAGAAGGCCAACCCGAGGAGAGGCAATGCCCAGCGTCTTCTTTGCGCAGAACGAGCCCATGCAGCCAAATTGCAGCAGAAATTCCGCAGAGCACTCGCTATTCGCGCCGCTGTCGATGATGATACATTGGCCGGTCTTTGTGGGCATGGTCGGCCCGAAGGCTGCCCTTCGGATGCCGCGAATCCGACGCACCAGAAGCGTTGCCGCAGTCAGAAGTGCGCCAGTGGAGCCTGCGGAAATGAAGGCATCGCCATTGCCGTCGGCCAGGAGCTTGAGCCCCCGCACCATGGAGGAATTTGGGTGCGTGTGGAGCACATCGGTGGCCTCATCGTGCATATCCACCACCTCGTCGGCATTGTAGATCTCCACGCCGGAAGGAAGTGTCTCGATGCCCTTTTCCCGCATGGCCTCCAAAATCTCGTCACCGCGTCCTACCAGGATGATGTCCACCCCGTATTTTTCCGCCGCGAGGATACCGCCCTGCACAATTTCACCAGGCGCCTGGTCGCCGCCCATTGCGTCAATGATGATTCTCATATTCTCTCCTTCTTTCCATCAGAGGTCTGCTTTTCCCCGAGCACCAGCGCCAGCTTCTCCAAAGCCCGCGCTGCGATGGCGAGGTTTTTCTCTTTCTTACTGCGGATCCGACGATCCAGGGGAGAAATAATGCTGAAATTAATGTTCATTGGCTGAAAATTCACAATTGAAGGATCGCTGACGTAGTAGCCCAGCGCCCCGATGGCAGTGTCGCGGGTATAATCTCTGGGCGTATTCCCACACAGGCGGTCATAGAGGCTGACCGCCGCCAGATAGCCCGAGGCGGTGGACTCCACATAGCCCTCCACCCCGGTAAGCTGCCCCGCAAAGAAGGCCAGCGGCTCCCGAAGATCCGAGAACCAGCGATCCAGCAGCCCGGGAGAGCGCAGGAAGGTATTGCGGTGCATCACGCCATAGCGGACAAACTCTGCCTCCCGCAGCGCCGGAATCATGGAAAATACGCGCTTTTGTTCCGGGAAGCGGAGGTGGGTCTGAAAACCAACGATATTGTAAATGCTGCCCTCTGCATTGTCCCGCCGAAGCTGAACCGCTGCATAGGGTTCCTTCCCTGTAGCGGGATCACGCAGGCCCACAGGCTTCATAGGGCCGAAGCGAAGCGTATCCTCTCCCCGTCGAGCCATAACCTCCACCGGCATACAGCCCTCAAATACCTTTTTATCCTCAAAGCCGTGCACCGGGGCTTCCTCCGCCAGTGCAAGCTCCCGAACAAAGGCACGGTAGGTCTGAGCGTCCATGCCGCAGTTGATATAGTCGGCGTTTCCCTGGTCATAACGGGAGGCAAACCAGGCGTGATCCATGTCAATGGAATCGAAGGTGATTAGCGGTGCGGCAGCATCATAGAAATTGAGATAGGCATCCTTGCAAAAATATTGTCCAATGGCCTTCGATAGTGCATCAGAGGTCAGTGGGCCTGTGGCAATGATGAAGGGCGGTGGCGGAATCTGCGTCATTTCCCCTTCGACTACGGTGATATTCGGATGGCTGCGCACAAGCTCCGTAATTCTGGCAGAAAAGGCGCCCCGATCCACCGCCAGGCAGCCCCCTGCCTCTACCCGCGTCGCGTCCGCGCAGGAAAGAATCAGACTGCCCGCCCGGCGCAGCTCCTCCTTGAGAAGGCCCACCGCGTTTTCCAGCTTATCGCCCCGGAGGGAATTGGAGCAAACCAGCTCCGCAAAATCGGCGCTGTGGTGGGCGGGACTCATTTTTTGCGGCTTCATTTCATACAGTGTCACCTGCACACCGCGCTGCGCAAGCTGCCATGCTGCCTCACAGCCGGCAAGTCCTGCGCCAATGACCTTGGCTTGCATCATGCGTTCTCCTTTTGCTCCGGCGGTTTTTCTGTTGTCTCCGCTTTGCGGCGGTAGCCCCGCTGATCCTCGGGGACAAAAGCTTCGCAGGCTTCATTGATACAGAAGGTCTTCATGCGGCCCCGACCGGATTTTTTGAAGAGGGTCTGCCCACAGTGGGGACAATCCTCCGCCGTCGGCACGTCCCAGGTCATGAAGCCGCACTGGGCGCCCTTTTCACAGCTATAGTAGACATAGCCCTTCTTGGACTTTCGCTTGAGCATTCCGCTGCCACACTTGGGGCACCGACCCGGCATGCGCTCCACGATGGGCTTGGTAAACTTACACTCCGGATAACCGGGACAGGCCAGGAAGCGGCCAAAACGGCTGACCTTTACCACCAGATTCCGCCCGCAAAGCTCGCATACCTCGTCTGTCACCTCGTCGGGCACCTTAATCCGGGTGTCCTTGAGGGCTTCCTCGGCATCCTCCAGCTCTCGGTGGAAAACGTCATAGAATTCCTCCAGCACGGTTCGCCAGGGAACCTTGCCCTCCTCCACCTGATCGAGACGGGCTTCCATATTAGCGGTAAAGCCCACATCTACCACATCGTTGAATCTATCCACCATCAGTCCGTTGACAATCTCGCCAAGAGGCGTTGGCGCCAGACGTTTGTCCTGCTTGATGACATACTCTCGATCTTGTATGGTGGAAACAATGCTGGCATAGGTGGACGGTCGTCCCACGCCCTTTTCCTCCATGGCTTTGACCAATGTTGCCTCGGTATAGCGGGCGGGCGGCTGGGTAAAATGCTGCTCCTTCACAAGCTGTCGCTGGGTCAGGCGCTCGCCCTCCTGCAGCTCCGGCAGTGGAGTCTGCTTCTCCTCCTGCTCATCATCCCGGCCCTCCTCGTATACGGCGGTAAAGCCGGCAAAACGGAGGCTCTGATGATTGGCCCGGAAGATATGTCCCGTGCATTCGGAATCTATACTCACCGCGTCATAGACGGCGCTGGCCATCTGCGTCGCCACAAAGCGGCCCCAAATGAGGCGGTATAGGCGGTACTGCTCCTGGGTTAAATCCTTTCGGATGCTCTCCGGATCAAGGTGAACGTTGGAGGGGCGGATAGCCTCGTGGGCATCCTGAGCAGTGCTCTTTGTCTTAAAGCGCCGGGGCGTGCCATTGTAGTAGGCTTCGCCATACCGGTTCGTAATATATTCCTTGGCAGCCAGCAACGCATCGTCTGAAAGGCGCAGGGAATCGGTACGCATATAGGTAATGAGGCCCACGGTGCCTTCCCCCGAAATGTCAATGCCCTCGTAGAGCTGCTGGGCAATGGCCATGGTGCGCCTGGGGGTCATATTAAGCTTGCGGGAGGCCTCCTGCTGGAGGGTGGAGGTGATGAAGGGGGGCGCGGGATTGCGCTTCTTCTCTGTCCGCTTGATGCTCAAGACAGAAAACTCTTTTCCCTCTATATCGGCGATAACCGCCAGCACCTCCTGCTCCGAGTGGAGCTCGCGTTTTTTCTTCTCGCCGTAGTAATGGGCAACAAAATTGCCCGGCTTGCCAATCCGGTCAAGCTGCACATCCAGCGACCAATACTCCTGGGGCTTAAAATTCCGAATTTCCTGCTCCCTGTCCACCACCAGCCGAGTCGCCACCGACTGAACCCGTCCGGCGGAAAGGCCTCTTCGAATCTTTTTCCAAAGCAGCGGACTGAGCTGATAGCCCACGATGCGGTCTAAAATACGCCTTGCCTGCTGGGCATTTACCAGGTCCTGGTCGATGCTGCGAGGCTCGTGGATGGCTCGGGTGACCACACCCTTGGTAATCTCATTGAAGGTGATGCGGCGGGTTTTCTCATCCGGAAGACGCATCAGCTCCTTGAGATGCCAGGAAATCGCCTCCCCTTCCCGATCCGGGTCGGTGGCCAGATAGACCATCTCGCAGTGATTGGCCGCGTCCTTGAGCTCGTGAATCAGGGCTTCCTTGCCCTTCACCGGGATATAGTGCGGCTCAAAGGAATGCTCAATGTCCACGCCCAAGGTACTCTTGGGCAGATCGCGCAGATGACCCATGCAGGCCTTGACCAAATAATCGTTTCCTAAATATTTTCCTATTGTCTTCGCCTTGGAAGGCGACTCTACAATCACCAGATTTGATGCTCCATTTGCCATGGATAAACCTCCGGGTTTTTATTTCGATTTCAGATGATCCGCCAGTGCATATCGGTTGGCAGAGACCTTCCGAATCAACTGACGAATTTCCAGCAAAGTAATGCTCGACACAATATCCTGTGCAGGCAGTTGGGCGAGGTCAATCAAGTCGTCCACCGACTGGGGGCCATCTCTGAGTGCCTCCAGCACGGCACACTGCGCAGGTGGTAGATTGCGCAGGAGGGCTTTTAGCTCAATATAATTCTCTTTGTCCCCGTTGTCAACGGCTTTTTTTGGTGTTTGTACCGTAGAAGCCACCTTGAGCTCACTTTTTTCCTCGACAATTGCCGCATTTCGCTGAAGCTCGTCGGGAGACAGACCCAGGCGATGACCCGTAAGCGCATAGTTCTTCAGTCCGGGATAGCGGACAGTATACTCTTGCAGTACATCCCAGCCGTCTTCTGCAAACATCGCGCCGTCATGTAAAAGCCGGTTAGAACCGGCGCAGGCCTCATTGCCCGCGTTGCCCGGCACGGCAAAAACGTCCCTGCCCTGCTCCAGCGCCAGCTGCGCCGTAATAAGCGCGCCACTGCGGGCCGCCGCCTCCACAATCACCACCCCGTCGCACAGGCCGGACAGAATGCGGTTGCGCACCGGAAAATGGAAGCCGATGGGCGGCGTATGGGGCGGATATTCCGTCAAAATGCAACCTCTGGCAATGGTGTCTTCATATAATGCGCGATTTTTCGCAGGGTATACAACATCCGCGCCACAGCCCAGCACCCCCACCACCGGAGCATCCGCACTGAGCGCACCCACCATGCCCATCGCATCGATGCCATCGGCCAGTCCCGACACAAGGATCGCTCCGGCCCGGCCCAATTGATAGCCAAAGCGCTTGGCCGTCAGAAGGCCAAAGGCGGAGGCCTTCCTCGCGCCCACAAGGGCAAGACAGGGTGCAATGGAAAAATCCGGCAGTCTGCCCCGGTAGTATAGAACCACCGGCGCGTCGTATATGTTGCGAAGTCTGGCAGGGTACTGGGCATCCTGCCAGGTGAGTATGGAAATACCCAGCTCATAGCACTGGTTCAAAAGCTCCTCGGCCTTTCGCAAATCCTTATCGCTCAACGACTCCTGCTCGGTCGGAGTCAACCCAGGCGCCTCTGCAAGTGCTTCCTCGGTGGCAAAATAGAGCGCATCTACAGAACCAAAATGGCGCAGCAAAGCCAGCCTGCGCGCCTTTGTCACGCCGGTTCTCTCGCTGAGCCACAGCCAATATTTGAGCATACTTCCACCTGTTTTCTATCTCTATCTTTTGCGCCCTATCTTCGCAGCTCCCACATAGCAATGGTCGCCGCAACTGCCGCGTTGAGCGATTCACAGCGCGATTGCATAGGAATGATCAAAAGCGTCTCAGCGTGGGTCAAAAATGCTTCCCGCACGCCCTGTCCCTCACTGCCGATGACCAAGGCAAAGTTTCTCAAGGATACCGTGCGAATATCCACCGCCAGCTCGGAAAGAGCAGTTGTAGCCAGGGGAATCCCGGCAGTCTTGCAATAGGCAAGAATTTCTCCCGCCGCTGCCTGCTGGGGCGGAGTACGAAGCACTGCCCCCATAGAAGCACGCACTGTCTTCTCGCTATATGGATCCGCACAGCCGTCGGTCAGCACTACGGGTACATCCAGTGCATCCGCAGTACGCAGGATCGTGCCAAGGTTGCCGGGATCCTGGATGCCATCGAGAATCAGGCAGCCAGGCGTAAGGGACAAGGGCTTCGGCTCCGGTATATGGCATAAGAAAATGACTCCCTGGGGCGTGCGCATGGTGGAAACAGACTGCATCAGACGCTCCGGTACCCGCACCACCCGCACTTTTTCCGGCAGTGGGGGCAGGATTTGACCGTCGCAGGCAATGACCGTGTGGAGCCCTGGATGCCAGCGCACCGCCTCCGCCAGAAGCTTTGTTCCGTCGCCACAAAATTCCCGAGTCTCAGCCCGGTAGGCTCTGGAGGTCTGGAGCTTTCGCAAATGGACAAAAAGCGGGTTCTGTCGGCTCGTGATACGTGTATCCATCACAGCTTGGAAATTCGGGCCAAGGCCTTCTCCTGCCCCAGCAGGATGAGGATATCTTGCGCACGCATCGGCTCATCCGCCCGGGGAGAAAGCAGCATTTCGCCATTTCGTTGAAAGGCAATGACAGCCACATCATACTTGGCTCGGACGTTGAGCTCACGCAGGTTCTTCCCAACCCAGGCCGCCGGCACATTCCGCTCCACGATGGCAAATTCGTCGGAAAGCTCGATGTAGTCCATGATGTTGGGGCTGACCAAGCTCTGGGCGAAGCGTCCGGCCATTTCCTTCTCTGGAATGACCACCCGGTCGGCGCCAACCTTCAGCAGTGCCTTTTTGTGAATCTCATCGCCCGCCTTACAGACCACCCGGCGAAGGCCAAACTCCTTGAGTGTCAGGGTGATCAGGATGCTCGACGCCACATCGTCGCCGATGGAGACCACCGCGCAGTCATAATTGCGGATGCCGAGACTGCGCAGCACTGCCTCGTCCCTGGCATCCGCGACCACAGCGTCTGTCACATGATCTGCAATGTGTTGCACCAATTCTTCCTCCAGATCAATGGCCAGCACCTCGCAGCCGGTGGCCATCAGCTCCAGCGCCACGGCGCTGCCAAACTTTCCAAGCCCGATCACCGCATAGGAATCCATATATTACACCTACCCTATCATCAGTTTCGTTTCCGCATATTGATAGCGCTCCTCTGCCCGATCTCCCAGAAGGAAGCCCATGGAAATGGTCGTGATGCCCACCCGGCCGAAGAACATAAAAATAATAATTAAAATTAAAGAGGCTCGGCACAGGCTCGGCGTCACATTCGCCGTCAGACCCACAGTGCCAAGCGCCGAGCATGTCTCATACCAGGCATCTAAGAAGGGAACGCCGTCCACGGCAGTCAGAACAATCCCGCCCACAAGAGATAGAGAGACCATCAGCGTCACAATGGCCGTCGCCATGGACACCTGCGCAGACGGTATTGTGCGATGGAACACCGTCAGCCTTGGTTTTCCCCGGGCTACACGCAGAGTAGCCAGAAGGAGGACGCCCACCGTGACCGTTTTCATACCGCCAGCGGTGGAGCCGGAGCAACCGCCGATGAGCATCCAGATGCAGCTTAGCGCCTTCCCCGCCTGGGTCATGCTGCCCTGAGAGAAGGTGGCAAAGCCTGCCGTCCTGGTGGTGACCGACTGGAACATTGCCCCAAGCAGCTTATCACCCAGAGACAGCGTCCCAAGGGTCGCAGGATTTTGCCATTCCGCTGCGCCAAAGACAATACCGCCGCCAAATACCAGGATCGCGCTGATCGTGAGCGCCATCCGAGTATAAATGGACAGACCGCCGGGATTTTTGCGCCAGCTCCAAATATCCTGCCAGACAAAGAAGCCAATGCCACCAATGAGGATGAGCAGCATCACGGTAAGGCACACGACCCAGTCGCCAGCATAGTAGGACAAGCTTGAGCCTGGAGAAACCCGTCCCAGAATGTCAAAGCCCGCGTTGCAGAATGCGGACACAGAATGGAACAGGCCCATCCAAAGGGCGTTTTTCAGTGGGAAATCCCGCAAAAATCGCAAAAATAATATAATTGCACCGGTAAGCTCCACAATCGCCGTGCCGCAAAGAATCCTGCGCAGCAGCTGCACCACTCCGTGCATATCGGTCAGGCCGAAGGTTTGCTGGAGGATCATCCGTTTTTTCATGCCAAACTTGGCCTTGAGCATGAGCAAAAACAGGGAAAAAATCGTCATAAAGCCCAGGCCGCCCACCTGAATCAGCACCAGCAGCACAGCCTGCCCAAAGCCGGACCATTGGCTATAGGTATCCACAAGGGAGAGCCCTGTGACGCAGGTAGCAGAGCAAGAGGTAAAGAGCGCCGTGAGAAACCCGCAGCTTTGGCCGCTTCTGGACGCTAAGGGCATCGCCAGCAGGCAGGCTCCCAACAGGATAAGGGCCGCAAACACCAGCGTGATCACCTGGGCAGGAGAAAAGGACCGGTGAATTTTGCTTCGATGCCAAAAAAAGCGCCGCATATCGCCACCTGCCTTTCCAAAACGGGCGAAAACTTAATATAGTATATCCTACCATCTAACCCGTGCCATTTCAAGCCCTTTTTCTCTGCCTTCCGAGCTGTGGGATTGACAAGCAAAACACCTGCTTTTATAATAAAATTAATTCTTTGTGAAACGACTGGAGGATGCTATGACCGACATTCAGGAAAAACTGTTTGCCTTACAGGATACCGGCTATTGTGCCTTTCAGAGAAAGCTGATCCCGACCTTGCCACCGGAAAAAATCATCGGTGTACGCACCCCGATCCTTCGCAGCCTTGCGAAGGAGCTATACCGCACCGGAAACTGCGCACCCTTTCTTGAAGCTCTGCCCCATACATATTTTGAGGAGAACAGCCTCCACGGCTTTATCCTCTGCCAGATAAAGGACTACCCAACCTGCGTAGAGGCGCTTGACCGGTTTCTTCCCTATGTAGACAACTGGGCCACCTGTGACAGCCTCAATCCCCGCATCTTTGCAAAGCATCCGCAGGAGTTGATTTCGGATATTTATCGCTGGATTGCATCCACGCACACCTACACCATCCGATTTGGGATCGAAGCGCTGATGCAGTATTTTCTGGACGAAAATTTCCTGCCGGAATATCCGGAGCGGGTCAGTCATATTCTTTCCGAGGAATACTATGTCAATATGATGATTGCTTGGTATTTTGCCACGGCGCTGGCCAAGCAATACGAAGCAGTACTTCCATATCTCCAAAATTGCCGCCTTTCCCCGTGGGTACACAACAAGACAATTCAAAAGGCCTGTGAAAGCTACCGCATCACACCAGAACAAAAGGTTTACCTGAGAACCCTAAAAAAAACAAACTAACCGCCAAAAGGCTGCCGCAAATCGATCCTCCTAAATCGGTTTGCGGCAGCCCTTTGTGCGTGCTATTTTTCCTTCACCCGGCTGCGGATTCGACTGAGAGAGACCGGCGTCATGCCAAGATAGGACGCGATATATTTCTGCGGCACGGTCCTTGCCAGCAGGGGTCGATTTTTGACAAACCAGTCATACCGTTCCGACGGGGAATACCGGGTCATCAGCCGCTTCATCTGGGTCTGTGCCTTCAAGGAGGCCTCAAGGATGCTGCTTTGAATCGCAGAAATCTCCGGATACTCCTGCAGCAGGAAGCTGACGCCGTCAACGGGCAGAGCCAGAAGCTCGCAGTCGCTGATCGTAGCGGCACTCACCTTTGCCAGATTATCTACACCAAAGGAAAAGCTTGGATAAAGCGGCGTACCAAAGCGCCAGCCAAAGCTGTCGGTGATCTCATTTCCGCCCATATCTGTGAAATACAGCCGCACAATTCCCTCCAGCAGGAAATAAATTGTGGGAATTCTGGTTCCTTCAAGGAATAGCTGCGTTCCCTTTTCCATATGCGTGTGCTCCGTGATGACGGTCAACGAATTCAAAAGCACCTCATTCTGAAGGTGCAGAACGTTCTTAAAAAAAACGTAGGCATCCATGATGGCACTTCTCCTTGTCGTAAAGGCATATTTCCTGATGTCCTCAATTCGATCTGTTCTTCAGCCGGTATTCCGCCAGCAGAAGATCTACCATCGCGCCATAGCTTTGGGTGCCGGTGCTCTGGTGGTTTGCCTTTAGGTAGGCATCATTGACCTTCTCCCCGAGCTCATTTGCCGTCGTATCGGCGAACTGCCCCCAGTAGACGTCATTGGCCACAAGATCCCGGATAACCGCATCGGAATAATTCTCGCACACCAGACGGTAAAGCTCCGGTGCAGCCCGATAGAGGGCGTTTCCCGCATAGCTAAGGGCAGACATAACCCCGCTGTATCGCAGTACCTCATCATCGCTGTATGTGCAGGCAAGATAGGCCAGGTAATTTGCCTCGTCCTCCCGCATAAATCCCGCCATGTGGGACAGCTCATGGCACATGGCCGCACCGATGGTATAGTCTGGGACGTCTACGTTCACATTGGCCTCTACGGTAAAGGGGAAAAACACCCCCGTAATGCCAAAGCGGGACATTTGCCGGGAGGCAAGCACCGGCTTTGGCTTTGCATAATTGCCTGAAAGCACCGTGATTTCCCCGGAAAGATCCTCAATCGCAGCTTTCGCGTTGCTGCTCAGAATATCAAAGGAATAAGGGAGCGCAAAGACCCCGGCTTCGTCCTCATAATCAGCAAGCTTCTCCCGGGCAGCATTGGCCCTGCTCGTAAGTATCAGGCACAGGTCAAATAGCTCCTCATCGGTAGATGGCTGAATCTCCAGTCCTGCAAGCTCTGCGTAGGTCTTCCGATAATAATTACCACCGCAACCCAGCACAAACAGAAAAAATAAAACGCCTAGCACAGAAAACAGGCGCAAAAGTCCACGCTTTAATACATACCAGCGCTCCTCCCTGCCCATATGTACAACCCACCGCAAGAGCAGGAAGGCTGCAAGGGGAAGCAGCAGATACAAAGCCACCTCCCCCAGAGAGAACGGAAGAAGACCCGTTACGGCAGCAATCGTTCTGCGGTACACCCGGTAGATTCCTCTGGCAAACAAGTATTCCGCAAAATCCTCGGAACAGCGAGCCAGCAGTAGAATCAAACCAGCCATCGGCCAGAAAAGCAGCCATCCAAGCTTCAAACGTTTGCTCGTTTTCAGAGCGCTCACCCCCTGTGTGCGGTATTTTTAACGCTCTGTAAGCGATTACAATGTAATTATACCGCATATTTTAGAAAATCACAAGCGTGCGCCGCCATCCTTTTTTTGCTATTTATCCATGGATCAGAGCTAGATACAGAAAAGCCTCCAGAATGGCATCTGTGATATGCCCTTCCGGAGGCTTGCATAATGATTGCCCTACGAATCCGTGCTACTCCTCAACAAGCATCTTTGCCGTCTTGGAATCCACTTCCTCGATGTGCTTGTCCACAATCCGGTAGATGCGCTGACACTTACCCAGAACTGAAGGCCTGTGGGTGGAGACGATGCAGGTTTTGTTGGGGCACTGCTGAATGATATTATTGAGTACGCGCTCCTCCGTGTCCTCATCCAGAGCGCTGGTAGCTTCGTCCAGCAGAAGAATCGGAGAATTTCTGAGCATCGCTCTGGCAATGGACAGCCGCTGTGCCTGGCCCTCGGATACACCTTTGCCACGCTCGCCAAGCTTGCCATAAATGCCCTCGGGAAGTGGCTCCACAAATTCCCAGGCACAGGCGATTTTCAGGCACTGGATGATCTCTTCATCCGTAGCGTCTGCACGCACCATCCGCATATTTTCCGCGATACTGCCGGAAATGACGCTGTTGCCCTGGGGCACATAGGCAATGAGCTGCCGCAGGTCGGCATTCATCTCCACTTCCCTGCCATCGGCAGTTTTCAGAACCAGAGCGCCGTCATTTGGATGCACCAGTCCCAGAATCAGCCGGAACATGGTCGTCTTACCGCCGCCGGATTCTCCCAGTATTGCCACAATCTCGTTGGGGTGCGCCTCAAAGGAGGCGTTCTCGTAGACGTTCTTCCCCTCGGTATAGGCATAGGTCACGCCACCAAGTACAACGGAGAGTCCATCATCCGCTGCCTGCCGCATTTCCTCCAAAAGTGCCGGATCATGGTCTTCCTTGGGAAGATCTACCAGCTCCCGAATACGGTGGGCCGAAACAGCGGAGTTCAGCATTCCGGGCACCGTCGCCACCAGCGAGTTGAACTTCGACGTAAGATTGGTGCGCTGCTGAAGGAAGAAGGTCATATCACCATAGCGAATTGCCCCCGTCCATAGCCGGAACAGGCAATAGCCAAAGGCAGCCATAGAAACGATCGTGGACACGACCGTCATCATAATATTTGTTTTGATTTCAAATTTGTTGTAGTCCAGATTGTATTCCTTATATTTTTTCTGCCAGCTCCGCAGCAGCTTGGAGTAATGCCGCAGGATGCCAAAGGATTTGATGGAATCAAAGTTATAAAAGGTCTCCACCTCAAAGGACATCATCTGGGAGTTTAGCTCAAGCACACGCTTGCGGTAATGCTTCAGCTTTCGCATGATATAGTGGGACATCAGCAGCAGGAAGGGCGCGGAAAGCACCGCAATCCATGCCATCGTCACATCCATTCGCATCAGGACAACAAACGTAATGACAAAGGTGTAGATGTTAATCACCAGATTGGGAATCCAAGCGATGGCGTTACTTGAGATCGTGCTGACATCGGTGTTAAAGCGATTGATCAGGTCGCCATTCTGATATTTATTGAGCTCATCCCATCGAGCATCAATGATCTTATCAAATATCTCCGCCTGAATATCGTTGTTGACATGGATGGAAATCTTAGCAGAGACACGGCGCATCACAGAATCGAAGGCTAAGGAAATCGCCGTCATAAGGAGCATCGTCCCAATCAGAATCCAAAGCTTGTCGATCTGCTTATCCAAGATAATGTTGATAAGAATTCTCGAAACATAAGATGAGCCCAGAGCCATGGTGGAACTAACAATACCAAGCACCGTGTAAAAGACAACCACCCATTTGTATCGCCTGGAAAAGGAGAAAATCCATTTCCAGTCATCAAAAAACTCAGAAAAAGTACCGTCTGAAAGCTTATCAAGAATATTCTGAATAAATTCGCTTTTTAGAACTTTGTTTACGCCGGTATATTTGTTTTCTTTCATTTTGCATTTCTCTTCCGTTTCAATACTCTTCGGGCAACAAAACGAATCCCGCGCCGGATAAAACGTATGGGTCTCAGCAGCAGCCTTCTGACAGGGCGCAGGACATACACATAGCAAAGGTAGCCGGGATCTGTAACCTTGATGGTCCTTTGCCCCCGCCGGATGCTCGTGAGTACGCCGAGCACCTGCTCCTCCCGGACATATTCGCCGTGGATGCAGTTATCCCCCACAATGTAGTAGCCACCAGGCTTCAGCTTTAAAATCCTGTGCAGAATATACTGGCCATTATCACGCAGAAACAAAACTGCGTCATACTTTTTACAACGCGCAGGCGTTCTCTTCTCAATGACCATGATATCCCTGTCCTGCCGAAGCAGCGGCATCATGCTGATACCCTTGTTAGTATAGATCACGGAGCCGTGCTCCTCCAGCTCTTGCACAAAGGTGGTCATGCGTTCATTCCCTCATAGGCAACCACAGCCGCTTCCTCGTCCATATTGCAGGAGAGGCGATAAAGCTCTGTGTATTCACCCAGCTTCTGGATCAGCGCCATCGTCCGGCGAAGCCCTTGCGCGTCGCTGGGCCGATAAATCTGCTGGAATAGAACCGGAATTGCCTCA
>JAZLFG010000081.1:0-6542 GCA_045615685.1 Faecousia sp. | reverse complement strand
GCGCTAAGCTGAAAAAGTTCAAATACCCAGCGCTAATCCTGCTGTTGGGCGCGGTGCTGATCCTCTGGCCCTCTAAAAAAGTGGAGGCACTGCCGGAGGAGCCGCCTGCCCCGCAGGTCACCGAGCAGCAGACGCTCCAGGAGGAGCTGGAGACCATTCTCTCCAGCATCGACGGGGTGGGAAAGGTGCAGGTTCTGCTCACAAAACGCACCGGAGATGAACAAATTTATCAGACCGATACGACCTCATCTCAAGGTGCGGATGGGGCACAAAGCAATACCGCTTCCACGGTTCTCGCCAATGGATCCGGCGGTGAGGGGCCGTTGGTGCGACAGACGGTATATGGCACCTATCAGGGCGCGCTGATTGTCTGCCAGGGGGCGGACCGTGCTACGGTGCGGTTGGAATTGGTGAATGCCGTGGCAGGCCTGACCGGCCTTTCCTCGGATCGTATCACAGTGATCAAAATGAAGTCATAACGGGAGGATGCAATATGAAGGTTTGGAAACGTAACGCCGTGGTAGTGACCGTGTTCATCTTTGTCTGTGCGGGAATCTATCTGAACTGGTTCTACGCAAAGGGAGAGGATGCCCCGAGCCTGGAGGATGCGCTGAACGCAGAGCAGGTGTTGGGAGAGGACACGCTGGTCATTGCCCAGGAGGATGATGTCCTGATGGAGGTGGCGGCGGAGGGGCTGACAGAGCCGGAGGACCATGCCGACTCCTTTGCGGCCATCCGCCTCAGCCGTCAGGGAGCCAGAGACGCGGCCATTGAAACGCTGCAGGAAACGATTGCCTACGCAAGCGGGGATGATTCGTCCACTACGACATCCCAGCAGTTAGAGGGAATTGTAGAGGCATCCCTGAGTGAGGCCCAGATCGAGAGCCTGGTTGTTGCCAAGGGCTATGCCGACTGTGTGGCCTATATGACGGACGAGGGCATCTCTGTTGCAGTGGCAGCGCCGGAGGAAGGACTGAAGGATTCGGATGTTGCTCTCATCAGTGACATCGTCACCAGCCAGACAGACTATGCACTGACAGATATTCGCATTATCGAGGTAAAATAGCCGGGAAAAGAGGATTGTTTTTTTCCTGAAATGTGGTACAATAAATAAAACACGAAGGAGGAGCGCTATCATGGGTGAAAATAAGGACTATATCACGCAAATGCAAGACGGCGGCGCGATCCATGTCTCTCAGGATGTCATTGCTACGATTGCCGCAATTGCCGCAGTTGAGGTCGAGGGGGTTCTTGCTCTGGCCACCAGTCAGGGAGGAGAGTTCGCTGAGCGTTTCGGCAAAAAGAGCGTTGCCAAGGGAATCCGCTTGAGCGTGACAGAGAAGGACGAGATCTGCGTTGAATGCAACCTCATTGCGCTCTATGGCCACAGTGTGGTGGAGCTTGCAAAGAATGTGCAAAATAGCGTTAGCTCTGCGATTGAATCCATGACGGCGTTGAAGGTGGCGGCTGTGGACGTGAACGTCTGCGGCATTACCACGAAGAAATGATCCGGCTCCTATTTGAGCCGCCGATACGGAGAGAACGGGTATGACAAGGTCAACTGCCAGAGAAATCGCCGTCCATCTCGTATTTGGGATGGGCTACACCCACGCAAGCGTAGACGAAGCGCTGGAGACCCTGCTGGAGACCGGCTACTATGCCGGCCTTTCCAGGGAGCTTGCGCTGTACCAGGAACGCCCCAACCGAAAGCAGCTATCCTATATCCGCGCAGTCGCAGATGGCTGTGCCGGGAAGCAGGAGGAGCTGGACGAAGTGATTGCCCGCTATGCCATTGGCTGGCCGGTTTCTCGCATTTCTCGGCTGGTGAAGGCCATTTTGCAGGTGGCGATCTATGAGGTGCTCTATGTAGACGATGTGCCCACCGGTGTCGCCATCAATGAAGCAATTCGCCTGACCCGTAACTATGAGGATGAAGAGCTGGTGGCCTTCGTCAACGGAATTCTTGGCGCATTTTCCAGGAGCAGGCAGATGGAGACAGCCACATGATGGTCTTGGGCTTTGATACCAGCAACTATACGACCTCGATTGCTGCATTTGACGGCACAGACGGGCGCAATTGCTCCCGTCTGCTGGATGTGCGGCCGGGAGAACTGGGGCTTCGCCAAAGCGATGCCCTTTTTTCCCATATCAAGCGGCTGCCGGAGCTGGCCGAGCAGCTATTTGCACAAGTGGATGTCCGCCAGGTGGTGGCCATCGGCGTGAGCACCCGCCCCCGGGCGGTAGAGGGCTCCTATATGCCCTGCTTTTTGGCGGGGGAGAGCCAGGCCCGGGTGCTATCTGAGGCATTGGGTGTGCCTTTATATGAATTTTCCCATCAGCAGGGGCATATTGCCGCTGCTTGCTGGTCAGCAGGACGGATGGAGCTTCTGCACACAAGGCATCTTGCCTGGCACCTTTCCGGGGGCACCACGGAGCTGCTGCTTGTAGAGCCGGAGGGGAACAGTGTCCGCGCCGAGCGGATCGGGGGTACCTCGGATATTTCTGCGGGGCAGCTCATTGACCGCACCGGGCAGATGCTGGGGCTTCTATTTCCGGCGGGAAAGGAGTTGGACCGTCTGGCTAATTTGTCCGACAGCGACGACTTTTTCCGCGTCCGGGTGGACAATTGCGTATTTTCTCTCTCCGGCGTGCAAAACAAGCTGAGAGAATACTTCGACAAGACTGCCGATGCCTCCGCGACGGCCCGCTACTGCCTCCGCTCGATCATCCATGGAGTGGAGAAGGCCACAAAGCAGGCGCACAAGTGTTATCCTGGCTTGCCGGTGCTGTTTTCCGGCGGCGTGGCGTCCAACTCCATACTGCGAAGCACGACCATTCCAGACGGTATCTTTTGTCCGCCGCAGTACTCCACCGATAATGCCATGGGCGTGGCAGTGCTGACCTGGCTGCAGGAGGTGTCCGATGGAACGTAGTATTTTTGAGGTTTCCCAGGTTAATGCCTACATCAAGCAGCGGATGGACAGTGACCTGCTTCTTCAGGAGCTGTGCGTCCGGGGCGAACTGTCCAATTATAAGATATATCCCTCCGGCCACCACTATTTTACCCTCAAGGATTCGGCCGGTGCACTGCGATGCGTCATGTTTCGTGGCAGCAGTGTGTCGCTTCGCTTTCGGCCGGAGAACGGAATGCGGGTGCTGGCCTCCGGGCGCATCACGGTATTCCCAAGGGACGGCGCCTACCAGCTCTATTGTACCGCCTTAACCCCTGAGGGCGTGGGGGAACTGCATATTGCCTATGAGCAGCTCAAGGAAAAGCTGCGGATTGAGGGTCTCTTTGATCCGGCGCACAAAAAGCCACTGCCAAGGTACCCGCATACCGTTGCCATCATTACCTCCAGCGCCGGGGCCGCCATTCACGATATGCTGCGAATTTTGCGGGCGCGATATCCCCTTTGCAAGGTGGTCATTTTGCCAGTACGGGTACAGGGAGTAGAGGCGCCGCCGGAAATTTGTGGTGCGATACGTTATGTCAACCAGCATCACCTGGCGGATCTCATCATCACTGGCCGTGGTGGCGGCTCCATTGAGGACCTCTGGGCCTTCAACGATGAGCGTGTGGCAAGGGAAATTTATTGGTCAGAAATTCCGGTGATTTCCGCAGTAGGGCATGAACCGGATGTAACTATTTCAGATTTTGTAGCCGACCTGCGGGCGGCTACCCCCAGCAATGCGGCCGAATTGGCTGTCCCGGATCAGTCGGAGCTGCGACTTCGGCTTCGGGCAATAGAGGCTACGCTTCTGCAGAGCGTGCAGCGGCAGGTAAAGCTCTCCCGTGGGCGCTTGGAGGGGGCGGCGAAGGCTCGGGTGCTGCAAAGTCCTGTGGCTTATGTGCAGGATCGGCGTTTCCTCCTGGATTATCTCACCAAGCGCCTGATTGCCTGCGCCCAGCACGCCGTGTCCCATCGGCGGCAGCGTTTTTCGGCGCTTTCTGCCGGGCTGGATGCGATGAGCCCCCTAAAGGTGCTGGGAAGAGGCTACACTATGACCATGACCGAAGGCACAATCGTCCGAAGTGTGCAGATGCTGAAACCGGATATGCCGGTGACACTGCGCCTGGCAGACGGCAGTGCGGAGGCTACAATAAATGCAGTGAGGGAGGATATACATGGAACAGTCGAAAACCTTTGAGGCCTCCATGCACCGGCTGGAGGAAATTGTCCGCGTTATGGAGAAGGGGGAGCTGCCGCTGGAGCAGTCGTTAAAGCTCTTCGAGGAGGGAACCGGGCTGGTGCGTAGCTGCAATTCGCTTTTGGATGAAGCGGAATTGAAGATTGTAACGCTGATGAAAGGGCCTGAGGGCGCTCCGGTTGAGCAGGCGTTGGAAGATGAGGCCTGAGTTTTCTGACAGATTGCAGCAGGACACGGCGCTGGTGGAGGAATACCTTGCAAGCTGCTTTGACTATCCCGGTGAGCCCCAGCAGCGGCTATTTGCGGCCATGCGCTACAGCCTTCTTGCCGGGGGTAAGCGGCTTCGTCCGGTGCTGACGCTGGAATTTTGCAGGGCCTGCGGTGGCGTACCGGAAAGTGCGCTTCCCTTTGCGGCGGCGTTGGAGATGGTGCATACCTATAGCCTGATCCACGATGATCTGCCTTGCATGGACAACGACGATTACCGCCGTGGGCGTCTGACCAACCACAAGGTTTATGGAGAAGCCACAGCCCTATTGGCAGGAGACGCGCTACTTACAGCGGCATTTACCTGGCTTACCATGGCAGAGCTACCGGCGGAGCGGATTCGGGAAGCGGTTGCCATGCTAAGTGAGTGCGCCGGCGCACTTGGTATGGCAGGCGGCCAACAGCTCGATCTGGACTCTGAGGGAAAGCGCCTCACGGAGGAGGAAATTGGTGCGATCCATACCCGCAAGACCGGCGCACTCATTTCTGCAGCCTGCACCCTCGGGGTTATCGCGGCAGGCGGCAGCGACGGCCAGCTTGACGCTGCCGCGCAATATGCCGCCGGACTTGGCCTGGCTTTCCAAATCCGGGACGATATGCTCGATGTGATCGGCGACGCAAAAAAGCTCGGAAAAAGGACAGGTATGGACGCCGGGAAGAACACCTATGCCCGTCTGCTCCCTCTGGAGGAATGCCAGCGGAAGGTAGACCGATTGACCGACTACGCAATCTCAGCTCTCGCAGAATTTGATGATGCCGACTTTCTTCGGGCGCTGGCCCTGTGGCTGGTGGAGCGGGATCATTAAAAGATGAAATTTTTTTGAAAGCAGTCCGGTAAAAGGGACTGCTTTTAACTTTTTTTGAATGAGAATTCATATATTGTTCACATTTTCTGAGAAATATGGAAAAAGATACGAAAAAAACGAATTAATTTGTGAATATTTTTCTTGTATATTCATTTGTTATGTGTTAAAATATGTATAAGTGGCGCAGTATCCTAGTCGGATCTGCCGATTCTGAAGAAGGGCCTAAAAATCCTTTGAAGGGCATATCGATGAAGTCCCTGGTGCTTGCTTGTTACGCCCAGTTTCGGGTGGGTGCTGGGGGTTAAGGTTATTGGGCGAGCCGCAATGGCATGTGGCTGCCGACCCAGTTTCCGCGGAGACCTGAACTTGTGCGACATCGGTCCCATAGGCGATGTGCCATCCCGATGCGTACGACTCAGGAGATGAACCTGCATATCGGTGCATAGAATCATGTGCTGGGTGCAGTGTAGCCTGCCTTGCGTGAATATCCCGGGATTGGGGAGCTATGCACCGGCCCCTATGGCCATAGAGAAAGGTGATATTCCCATGAAAGGTTATTTGCAAAAGAGGATAGGGATCGGTGGAAGCCGTCGTGGAAATCACCTAGGCTGTCGGATATGGGCAGGTAGGGGATTGCAGTACGGACTCAGTGGCAATCGGGTACCGGCGTTGGCAACGCGCCGGTGGGAGGATGAAAAGGAAACTGCCTTCACGGCAACGGAAGGTTTCTCCCAGGGAAAGCCAACCCGACCTAAGCCGTAAGATTTACCCTTCCTGCTGCCACTATTTTTAGGGAGGAATATCCTTTGGACAAACCGGACAGGTCTGGCAGGACAAGAAAAAAGACGAAGAAGACCGGCCATTCCCAGGCAAGGTGGATTGTGTCCGTTTTTGTGCTCACAGTTGTAATATCGGCCTGCTTTACGCAGCTTTCTGAAGCGCTGCTTGAGGGAAGCGGGATTTTTGGAGCACTGGCAATTTTGTTGGGGATCGTCCTTGTGGGCATCGCCTTTGATATTGTTGGCGTCGCGGTAACGGCGGCGGAGGAGCGGCCGCTTCATTCCATGGCCGCCAAAAAGGTTCCGGGCGCCCGTGAGGCCATACGGCTTTTGCAGAATGCTGACCGGGTGGCATCCATCTGCAACGATGTGGTGGGCGACATCTGTGGTGTGGTATCCGGCGCCGCCTCGGCAGTGATCGCGGTGCGCTTATTGGAGGATTTTACCTTTTCCTGGCCGTCTCTTTGCAAGGTGGCAATGTCGGGTATGGTAGCCGGCCTGACCGTAGGCGGCAAAGCCGTTGGCAAGTGGTTTGCCCTGA
>JAZLFG010000080.1:0-3987 GCA_045615685.1 Faecousia sp. | reverse complement strand
AAGTTTTGAAAAACGGTTTGATTGAACGCGAAGGGCGGGCCTTGCCCCCCTTCACTCTTCCCCCTGCGACTCAGTCATCGAGGCTTTAGCGGCTTTTTTGACAGTCTGCGGGGCAGTCCTTCGGGACTGCGCCTTTTCGTTTTGCATATTCCAGGCCGGGTGTTCATAGGGTTATGCAGGAGGGAAGCTATGGACGAAAGCTACTTTTCAATTTTGCCGCCTGAGCTGGTTGCGGGATTACAGCGGTTGTCAATGACAGAACGTGCTGCCATGCAGGAGCTGCGGCTTCGGTGCGGCTATCCGGCCACCTATCTTGCGGGGATGGACGAGCGAGTGGTTCCGGCCGGAATGCACGGTTTTTTGGTGAAACCTGCTTGCCTGCAGGCGCTGGTCAACCGGGCCACCGGCTACTGCGCCTATGGTGCGGCGTCACAACTCAAGAGAGGATTTCTTACCTTGCCGGGTGGCCATCGCCTTGGACTGTGCGGACAGGCTGTACTGGGTCCGGAGGGCGTTCGGACGCTGCGGGAGCTGACCTCGGCCAATCTTCGGATTGCGCGGCAGCGCAGAGGTTGCGGCCGCGAGGCAGCGGAGTTTTTGCGAAGAAAACCTGCCTCCACCCTGATTGCCGGTCCGCCGGGGTGCGGGAAGACGACGCTTTTGCGGGAGCTGATTTTCTCCTGCAGCGAGGAATTTGGGCAGCGCGTCGGCATTGTGGACGAGCGGATGGAGCTGGCGGCCTGTGCCGAAGGTGCTCCCACGTTTCAGGTGGGACGGCGCACCGATGTACTGTCCGGCGTGCCGAAGCACGAAGGGGTGTACATGCTCCTTCGCACCATGAATCCCGATTGGATTGCGGTGGACGAGATCACCGACGAGCGGGATGTGGAGGCACTTTTGCGCTCCTCCTTTTGTGGGGTGCGCATTTTGGCCAGTGCCCATGTGTTTTCCCGCGATGACCTCTGGGCAAGACCTCTGTATCAAAGAATGTGTGCTCTGGGGCTTTTTGAAAATCTGATTTTAATGGACAAGCAGCATGGAATTACAACGGAAAGGATGAATGCAAATGATAAAACTCCTGGGTGCGCTACTGATTATTGCCTCGGCAGCCTCTGTCGGGATCAAAATGGCCCACGGCGTGAAGATGGAGGAGCGCTGCCTTCGGCAAATTCTTCGGGTACTGGAGCTGATGGGCTGTGAGGTGCAAAGCCGCCTGACACCCACGAAGGAGCTGTGTGAGCTGGCTGCCGGAATCTGTGAAAAACCCTTACAGGATATTTTCCTGGCAGCTTCCCAGCGCATTGCCCTCCAGGAGGCAGCAGATGTTGGGCAGATCATGGAGGCGGTGCTGATCCGGTATGGAAATGCGCTGCCGCTTTCCTGTGTATGCCGCCTGCGGGAGCTGGGTGGCATCCTCGGCGCCTATGATGTCCGGGAGCAGACGCAGGCCTTAGAGGCACTTTCCGGCCGGGTGAATTGCGCCCTGGAGGAGCTTCGACAGGGAAGGGCGGAGCGGTGCCGCAGCTATGAGGTGATGGGCGTGTGCGCCGGGTGTGCGCTGGCGATTCTTCTTGTGTAGGGCATGGAAATTGATTTAATCTTTAAAATTGCCGCAGTAGGGATCATTATTTCGATTCTCAATCAGGTGCTGGTGCGCTCCGGAAGGGAGGAACAGGCGACAATGACCACACTGGCCGGTTTGGTAGTGGTATTGATGATGGTGGTGCAAAAAATTGCGGCGCTGTTTGATTTGGTCAAGGACCTGTTTCACTTCTGATGCTCGATTTCTTAAAAATTGCCGGAATTGCATTGACTGCGGCATTACTTGGAAGCGTTTTGGACAAGCGCGAGCACGCCCTTGCCATGGCGCTGGGTTTACTTGCCTGCGCCATGGCACTCTTTGGAGCTATCAAAGGCTTTCAACCTGCGGCTCGTTTTCTGGAGGAGCTCTCCGCCCTCAGCGGAATCGGAGGGGCCTATCTGGAGCCTCTGGTCAAGACAGCCGGGATCGGAATTGTAACCCAAATCGCTTGTGCCGTCTGCGCCGACTGCGGACAGAACGCTCTTGCGAAAATCGCGGAGCTTTGCGGAACGGTGGCCGCGCTGTGCGCAACTCTGCCGCTGCTTCGTTCGGTGCTCGATTTGATCGGACAGATGGTGGGAGGGTAAATGCGGAAAATTGCTCTTTGTCTTGCGCTAGCGTTTCTTTTGAGCGTCCCGGTCAGCGCGTCCGGGCTATCCACAAGGGAACAGGCACTCTACGACGCCCTGCCACCGGATGCAGGCAGCCTGCTGGACACGCCGTCCCAATCGACCAGCTTTGGGGAAGGTCTTCGCACGATTCTCCAAAACATCTTGCCATCGTTTGAGGCTGCCATCCACGATGCGCTCAGAAGTGTAGGGATTATGCTGGCGGCTCTGGTGCTGTGCGCGATGGCGGGAGGAACGGATGGAATGAGTCCGGCCGTCCTGGCGGGGGTGCTGGCCATTTCCTCTGCCGGAATGCTGGAGGTGCACGCTCTGACCCGCTCTGGGTTGGAGGCGCTGGAGGAGATGGGAAGCTTTGCAGATCTTCTGCTACCTTCCATGGCAGCGGCCACAGCGGCCACCGGCGGTGTTACCGCTTCCACGGCCATCTACGCGGGCACGGCGCTGTTTACGGATGTGCTCATGCATCTCATGCGCACGCTTTTGCTGCCGTTCCTCTATGCGTATGTGGCCATGCGGGCTGCTCAGGCGGTATGCGGCAACGAGCTGCTCTCTAGAATCGCGGGCCTTCTCAAAGGAGGCTTTCAAACAGGCCTCAAGACAATTCTCTTTGTGTTCACCGCCTACTTAACCATCACAGGCTTACTTGCCGGCTCTGCGGATGCCACGGCGATCAAGGCGGCCAAGCTGACCCTTTCCGGTGTGGTGCCGGTGGTGGGGAGCATGATCTCCGATGCTTCGGAGACGGTCATCGTGGGCGCTGCGGCGGTCAAAAACGCGGTAGGAATTTTTGGGATGCTGGCGGTGATTGCCATCTGCATCGGACCCTTCCTGCGCATTGCCGCGCAGTACTTGCTCCTAAAGCTGGCTAGTGCCGCAGGGGGCGCACTGGGTACAAAGCCGCTTCTATCTTTAATGGATGCTATTGGCGAGGCCATGGGCTTTTTACTGGCCATGACCGGCACATCGGCGCTGATGCTTCTGATTTCTTGCGTGTGCTATTTAAAGGTGACGCCGGTATGAGCGCGGTAAGGGACTATCTCTTTGCCATCGTTGCCACTGCGCTGGCGGTAAGCCTGATATCAAGCTTTCCTCAGCGGAAAAGCATCCGCCAGGTGGTCACCCTGTGCGGGGGGCTTATTTTGCTGATTTGCCTTTTGCGTCCTGTAATTTATTTGAAATTTGGAGATTTGCAGGACTTTTTGTCACAGTATGAGGTGGATGAGTCTCTGATTTCCCAGGTCTTGGAGGATGGACAAAATGAGACCGCGAGGCTCATAACCGCCCAGACGGAGGAATATATATTGGACAAAGCAGCGCAGCTCGGCGCTTCGGTGGAAGCGGAGGTTACACTCTCGGCTCTGTCCGATAGCTATCAGTATCCCTACAGTGTGACACTTCGAGGCAGATGGACGCCGGCACAGAAGGAAAATCTAACACAGTATATCTCCCAGACGCTGGGAATCCCGGAGGAACGGCAGATATGGAACAATCAAAACTGAAATCCATCGGAAAGCATTTGCAGAAGTTCAAGTATCCGGCAATGATCCTGCTGCTGGGGCTGCTGCTCCTGAGGCTGCTCTTCCGGCTGCTGTGCGTCGAAGTTCTCGGGATTCGGGTTGAGGTTTTCGTTTACTTCGCCCGGAGTGAGGTCCATATCGGCGAAGCTAACCCCCGCCTGGGTCATAGCCGCCTTCTTAAGCGACGCCGCGTAGGCGGGGTAGTCCATGATGACGCCGACCCTCCAAAGGATGATGAAGCCTGCGACAGCTATTATCG
>JAZLFG010000079.1:0-26816 GCA_045615685.1 Faecousia sp. | reverse complement strand
GTACGACACAGAGAACCGTCCCCTGTGTTACTCCCCTGTGTTACTGCGTCAATCCTGGAGCAGGGACTCAAAAATTGGCAGGCTGCGGCGGATCATGTCGTTTGACACGCAGTAGCAGATGCGGAAGTATTCTCTGCAGCCAAAGCTGGTGCCCGGAACAAGAAGGAGATTCTTCGCCTTCGCCTTTTCCGAAAAAGCCTCGGAATCCCCGCCGGGGGCCTGGATGAAGAGATAGAACGCGCCATCGGGCTTTGCCATGGTGTAGCCCATGCGGGAAAGCGAATTGTACAGGAGGGTGCGGTTCTCGTCATAGGCCTTCAGGTCGGGCATCTGGCCCACACAGCGGGCCACCACCCGCTGAAGCAGCGACGGCGGGCACACATGACCGCAGGCTCGGGCCGCACCGGCGGCAGCGGCATAGATGGCAGGGGCATCCTCGGCCTGTTCCGGGACATAGATGTAGCCAATACGCTCTCCGGGAAGGCTTAGAGACTTCGACCAGGAGTAGCATACCAGGGTATTTTTGTAAATCGTGGGAATAAAGGGGGCCTCCACTCCACCGTAGACCAGCTCCCGGTAGGGCTCGTCGGCGATCAGATAGATGGGATGGCCGTATTCCTCTCCCTTGGCAGTGAGGATGGCAGCAAGCCGCTCCAATGTTTGCCGAGTATAGACCACACCGGAGGGATTGTTGGGAGAGTTGACGATGATGCCCTGGGTGTGAGGGCCAATACAAGCCTCCAGTGCTTCAAAATTAATCTGGAATGCTTCCATGTCTGGAGGTACCACCACAAGCCTTCCGCCGTTGGCCTCGGTGAAGGGGCGATATTCCGGGAAGAAGGGGGCAATCGCAATGATTTCGCTCTGTTCGTCTAAAATCAGCGCCTTGAGAATGGACACCAAGCCCGGGGCCGCGCCGCAGGTGAAGAACAAATCCTGTGGCCGCACGTTGGCGCCGAACCGCTTGTTCAGGTTGTCGGCCACGGCCTTGCGCACGCCGTCGTAGCCTGCGGCGGAGGTGTAGCCGTGTACCAAAAGGGTATCTTCCTTGGCGGTGATGTCCTGGATGGACTCGTTGACCTGAACCGGGGCAGGGATCGAGGGATTGCCCAGAGAATAGTCGAACACATTCTCTTTTCCCACGATGGCCGCCTGCCGAAGGCCGTATTCAAACAGCTCCCGGATGCCGGAGCGCACCGCACCCAGGGCGTACATATTCTGATTGACCATTTTTCTGCTCCTTTCGCGTCTTTCTCTCAGTATAAGGTCGAAAGCGCCTGCCGTCAACCAATTATTTGTCTAAAAGATACTGTTTCAGGTAGGAAATCGCCGCCCGGTAGCCCTCGAAGCCCTGGCCCTTGAAGGTGTGAAGGCAGGCCATGCCCGCATAGGAAAGCGTCCGAAAGGGCTCCCGCTGGGAAATGTCCGAAAGATGCACCTCCACCGCAGGAAGCTCCACCGCACGCAGGGCGTCGAGGATGGCAATGCTGGTGTGCGTATAGGCGGCAGGATTGAGAATGATGCCGTCATAAACACCCAGCGCCTCCTGAATCTTGTCCACAAGCACGCCCTCGTGGTTGGTCTGGAAAATCTGGCATTCCACATTCTCCTCCCGGCAGCAATCCAAAAGAAATTGCTCCAGGTCGGCGTAGGTGCGCTTGCCGTAGACCTCCGGTTCCCGGCGGCCAAGAAGGTTGAGATTTGGGCCGTTTAAAATGAGAAATTTCATGAGATCGCCTCCAAAATGGCCGCCAGAGTTGCATCCGGCGTGCCGCTATTGTCGATGGTCGCGTCGGCCCAGGCCCGGTAGAGGGGCTCGCGCTGGGCAGCCAGGGCAGATAAGTCCCCGGCCTGGGACAGGGGCCTTCCCTCGGTGGGAAGCTGTGCCAGGGGGCGGCGCAGGCAAAGGATTCTGCCGTTTTGCCGAAGAAGGGGGTAGTTTTCCGGCCGCGTTACCGCACCGCCGCCGGTGGCAATCACAAGGCCGGTTTGCCCGCCAAGCGCTTGCAATATCCGGGTTTCCAGCGCCCGGAAGCCTGCTTCTCCCTGCGTCTCAAAGATGGCTGGGATCGGGCCATGGGCGGCAGATAGCTCCTCGTCCGCATCCCGGAAGGGTCTTCCCAATGCCTCTGCCAGAAGCGTTCCGATGGCAGTTTTTCCGCAGCCGGGCATTCCAATGAGGACAATGTTTTCCATCTGCCGTTGAAGGTCGCAAAGCACCCGGGCCGCAAGCGCATCCTCGATGGGATGACCACAAAACAGCTCCCCGGATCGTTTTGCCTGCACGACCAGCATGTTCAGTCCCGATACCGCAGGGATGCCAAGCTGCTCGGCGTCCAGCAGCAGCTTGGTGCGCAGGGGATTGTAGATCAGGTCGATGACGCCCTGGCAGTTGGGGAACTCCTGTAGGGCAATCGGCGCTTGCCCATTTTTGGGATACATTCCCACCGGCGTAGCGTTCACCACGAGGTTGGCAGAATGATCCAGGTTGCCATAGTGGATCGGCCCCGTTCTTGAGACCACGTCCACCCTTGCCGCGCCCAAATCCCGGAGTGCCTGGGCCGCCATAGTTCCCGCGCCGCCGCTGCCCAGCACCAGAGCGTGAGAACCGGCCACTTCAAAGTCCGACGCGAGCGCACAGAAGCCCTCGTAGTCTGTATTGTCCCCGTACCAGCCGTCGGGACGGCGCACCAGCGTGTTTACGCAGCCAAGCTGCTCCGCCCGGGGCGATAACGTCCGGCAGAAGGGGATCACCGCCTTTTTGTAGGGAATGGTCACATTTAGCCCCCGACAGGGGGTTTCCCGCAGGAAGTTCTCCAGGTCTTTCTCTGGCACGGAGAAAAGCTCGTAGGCATAGCCCCCCAGCGCCCTGTGGATTTGGGGCGACCAGCTATGGGAGAGCTGTGCGCCCAAAAGGCCAAATTCCGCCATCACAGCACCTCCAGATAGCTTCCCAGATAGTGCAGCTCCTCGCAGACCTCCTGCAATTCTCCAATCATGCGGTCAAATTCCTCGGAATAGATGGAGGCCTCCACGTCAAAGTAGAACATGAACGCAAAATCCCGATTGGGAATCGGGCGGCTTTCGAGCTTCTGCACGTTGAGTCCCAGGCAGTAGAGCCGGGAGAGCACCTTATAAAGGGAGCCGGGGCGATGGGGTACCGTCAGCATGAGGGTGGTCCGGTTTGCGCCGGGATAGATTTCCGGGTTGCGGGCAATGCAGATGAAGCGGGTGTAGTTGTTCGCGCTGTCGGGCATGTCCGGCAGGAGGCAGGTGAGCCCATAGAGCTCGGCACAGTGGCGGGAGGCCAGCGCGGCCACATCCCGCCGCTCGGACTTTGCCACCAGCTCGGCCGCTTCGGCGGTATTGCCGCAGGGGGTTAGCTGGACGCCGGGAAGCTTGGAGAGCTGTGCCTGGCATTGGCTTAGCGCCTGCTCGTGAGAGAAAATTTCCCGAACCTCCTCCAGGCGGGTATCCGGCTTGGCAAGCAAGGCGTGGTCAATCTTGAGCCGAACGCTGCGGACAATATAGCAGCGGTTCGTGACCAGAAGATCATACACCTGCTTCACGGAACCGGCGGTGCTATTTTCGATGGGCAGCACGCCGTAGTCGCACAGCCCGGAGGAAATTGCGGAGAAGACCCCCTCAAAGCTCTTGAGCCAGGTAATCCTGGGTGCGCGGAACAGGCGCTCGCAGGCCTCCATAGAGTAGGCGCCCTCCACTCCCTGGCAGGCCACCTGGGCCGACTCCGGGAAGAGCCGGGGCGTGTCGGCCACCACCTGCCGAAGCGTGGTGGAAGGGGGCAGCAGGGCATTTTGCCGGGCGCGGCTCAGGTCGAAAATCAGGGGATAGAGCAGGCGCAGCGGCTTTGCCATATCTTCCCTGGCCTGAGCGGTCATATGCTCCAGCTTTTCGCGCTCCCGGCGGGAATCGAGCGTCGGCAGACCCTTTTCTCGCTTCCAAAGGCCAATTTCCCGGGCGATGTCCATGCGCTGGGTCAAAAGCTCGGTCAATTTCTCGTCAATTTCGTCAATTTGTGCTCTCAGGTCTTCCAGTTCCATAGTTTGTCCTCCAGCATGGCGTCAAACAGGGCCACCGCTGCCGCGGCCTCCACACAGGGAACGGCGCGCAGGGCAATGCAGGGGTCATGTCGGCCATGCACCATTAGCTTTGTTTGGGTCATATTGGAGAGGTCTACGCTGTCCTGCTCCAGTTGAATCGAGGGGGTAGGCTTGCAGGCGACACGGAATTCGATGGGCATTCCCGAGCTGATGCCCCCAAGAATGCCGCCGTGGCGGTTGGTGCGGGTAAGGATTTGTTCATCTTCTATATAGAAAGGATCGTTGTTCTCGCTGCCGCGCAGGGCGCTTCCGGCAAAGCCACTGCCAAATTCTATGCCCTTGATGCCCGGAATGGCAAAGATGGCCTGGGCAATTCGATTCTCCAGCCCGTCAAACATCGGCCCGCCAACCCCTGCCGGGACGCCGGTTAGGGTGCAGGCAATGATCCCGCCGATGCTGTCGCCGTCTTGCGCTGCCTGGTAGATGGTTTCCATAAACTTTTCGGAATTCTGCTCCCTGCCTACCTGACAAAGCCGCGCCTGGACGCGCACGCCTTTGCCCTCCAAAAGCTGGAGGCAGAGGCCGCCTGCGATGCATAGCGGGGCGGTCATGCGGCCGGAGAATTGGCCGCCACCGGTATAGTCTCTGTGCTCGCCGTATTTGACCCAGGCGGTGTAGTCCGCGTGGCCGGGGCGGGGCACATACCGAAGGGCGTCATAGTCCTTCGAGCGGACATTTTCGTTGCGAATAATCGCCGTCACCGGGGCGCCGCAGGTCACGCCCGCCACAAGTCCTGTGAGAAACTCGGGGCGATCCGCTTCCTTGCGGGGGGTCGCGCCCGGGCCGCCGGGCGCCCGACGATCCATAAATTGCTGCAATTTTTCAAAATCAATGGCAAAGCCCGTCGGCAGTCCCTCCATGGTCACGCCAATGGCGCTGGCATGGGACTGACCAAAGACGGTAAAGCGGAAATGTTGTCCAAAGCTGTTGCTCATGTGGCATCCTCCCATCGGATGATTCCGCCGAGGCGGCAGTAGTCGTCCCAAAAGGCGGCGTAGGATTTTTCGGTTGCCCGGGCGTTTCCAAGCGTCACCGACCCATCACAGCCGGTGGCCGCGATGGCGGCGGCCATGGCAATGCGGTGGTCGCCGAAGCTGTCTACGGTACCGCCGCAAAGCCGCGCTTGGCCCCACACCCGAAGGCCCTCCGGATGCTCGGCCACCTTCCCGCCAAGGCCTGTCAGAAGCGCAGCGCAGGCACGGAGGCGGTCGCTTTCCTTGTAGCGCAGACGTCGGGCATTGGAAAAGACCGTTTCCCCCGGGCAAAGCGCCGCCAGCACGGCCAGAGGCGGCAGAAGATCGGGAATTTGGCTGCAATCTATCTCAGCGTTTCCCTTGCGAATTGCTTCCATCGCCGCAATGACCGCCCGGTCGCTCTGAATGGACTCTGAATTAAGTCCGGTGAGTGTGATATGGTTTCCGATGGCGTTGGCGCACAGCCAGAAGGCGGCGTTGGACCAATCCCCCTCCACCGCACATTTGCCGGGACTTTGGAGCGGCTCCGGGGGGACGGAAAAGGTGCCGCCCTGCCGCGATATGTGTAGGCCGAAGTCCTCAAGCGCAGCAAGGGTCATGCGCAGGTAGGCTTCTGATTCCAATGTTCCCTCCAGCGTGAGTGTACCGCCGCCAATCATGGGCAGCGCCAGCAAAATACCGCTCAAAAACTGAGAGGACACATTGGCGGCCAGAGAAAAATGGCGCTCTGCCAATTTCCCGGAGGTGCGGATGGTATTGCCCTCCCGGCTGAGCACCGCGCCGCACCGGGACAATTCTGACCACAGCGGCTCCAGCGGCCGATCTGCCAGCCGTCCGTGGCATTGGAAGGTTGCCTCCACGCCAAGAGCGCAGACCACGGGCAGCAAAAACCGAAGCGTTGAGCCACTCTCGCCCACATCCAGAATTGCCCGCTTGGGTGGGTTTGCAATGGGCCGGATGGTATAGCCCTGCACACCGTGCGTAATTTCCGCACCCAGCGCACGCAGGCATCGGGCTGTGGCAGCCATATCCTGCCCGGCACTCTGGCACGCAATGACCGTCGTGTCCCGCGCAAGGGCAGCGCAGATCATGAAGCGATGCGCCTGAGATTTGGATGGGAGGGCCGGAAGCGTGCCTTCGAGCTTTGCGGGAGATAGAATCGCGTTCATAGAATCCCTGCTTTCACAAAGTCGGTCAAATCCTCTGCGGGAATGGTGTGGAGGGTGCAGCGCCCAATCTCCCGGGGGACGACCAGGGTAATGTCGCCACCCCGGCGTTTTTTATCGGCCTGCATGGCATCACTGAGGGCTTCCGCTGCAAAGGGGCTGTGGGCGCTAAGGCCAAAGCGGGTGAGAATGTCCTCCAATGACCGGGCACAGTCGGCACTGCACAGGCCCTTGGCCGCCGCTGCGCGGGAGATGACTCCCATGCCCATGGCGACGGCCTCGCCGTGGCAGATGGTAAAGCTGCTCAGATGCTCTATGGCGTGGCCGACGGTATGGCCGAGATTCAAAAGCTGGCGGCAGCCGGTGTCAAATTCGTCCGCCGCCACAAGCTCCCGCTTGAATGCGACGCACCGGGCGACCACTGCCTCCCGGTGGAAGGCCGGGCCACTGACCATAAGCGCGTCGAACAGCTCGGCGTCTGCCAGCATGGCGCACTTGATGACCTCGGCGCAGCCCGCCCGAAATTGCCGATCCGGCAGAGTTGCAAGGGTATCGGTGTCGCAAAGCACCGCCCAGCTTTGGTAGAAAGCACCCGCGAGATTCTTGCCCGCCTTCAGGTCGATCGCCGTCTTGCCGCCCACGGATGCGTCCACCTGCGCAAGCAGCGTCGTGGGAAGCTGCACGAGGTGGATGCCCCGCAGATAGGTGGCAGCGGCAAAGCCAGCAAGATCGCCCGCAACGCCTCCACCAAGGGCAACGACACAATCGGCCCGCGTGAGGCCGTTTTCTGCCAAAAATTCCAAAAGGGCAATATAATTCTCCGCACTTTTCCCCGTCTCGCCGTTGGGGAAGACAAATTTGACAAAGCGCAGTCCAGCGTCCAAAAGACTTTTTTCCAACGTCTCGCTATACAGGCCATCCACAATGTCATCGGTCACAATGGCGCACAGGCCGCCGGGACAAAAATCCCGGATGTACTCCCCGGCCTTTGCCAGCAGGCCAGCGCCGATGGTGACGGTGTAGTCCCTTGAAGCGTGGACATGGATTGTTTTCATAGCTTGTTCAACTCCTTTTTCCTGAGGCTGCCCGCCGTCAGGAGGGATAGAAGGGCAGCTTCGTCGCGCTCTGCCAGGGCCATGCGATAGCTTGTGAGGGAGGCCAGAAGAGTATCCAGCTCTCCGAGCAAATTCCCCCGATTTTCCAGAAACAGCTCCGTCCAAAGCGCAGGGGAAAGCTCTGCAACCCGGGTCATATCCCGGAAGCTCCCGGCGGAGAAGCCCTTATGCCGGGCGGCGCCGGGGCTTTGCACCAGGGCATTGGAGAGCAGGTGCGGTAGCTGAGAGGTAAAGCCGATGCGTGCATCATGCTCCTGGGCGGTGGTCACGGTGATGTGGCCAAAGCCAAGGGGCTTCAGCATGGCTTTCACCCGCTGCAGAAGGGCAATGTCATCCGAATCCGGCGGAATCAGCACCATGGAGGTGCCCACAAAGAGGTCGGCGCTGGCATACTTGATGCCGGAATGCTCGCTGCCCGCCATGGGGTGGCCGCCCACGAAGGTGAAGCCGTAGGATTTTGCCAACGCAAAGCCCAATTCGCAGATGGGAGTCTTGACACCGAGGCAGTCGAGCACGACGGCGCCCTGACGGATATAGGGGGCAGCCTGCGTCAGATAGGCCTTCGCGCCCGAGGGATAGGCTGCCAGGATCAAAAGATCGCAGGTAGGAAGGGTCTGCTGGGTCAGGGCGCCGTCTACGATACCGGAAAGCTCGGCATAGCCGCTGACCTTGGCGTCCAAATCGCAACCTAAGACGGTATCGCCACTATTTTCTCGAAACGCTTTGGCTATGGAGCCACCAATCAGCCCCAGGCCCACAATGCCGACGGTCATGCAATCACCTCCAGCACAGCGCGCACCTGCCGGGCAAGCTTGTCAAACTGCTCCGGGGTCAGGGATTGCGCCCCGTCGCACCGGGCGTGAGCAGGATCGTTGTGCACCTCAATCATCAGGCCGTCTGCCCCACTGGCAGCCGCCGCCAAGGCCATGGGCGCCACCAGTCTGGCCTCCCCTGTGGCATGGCTGGGATCCACCACGACAGGCAGGTGGGTCAGCTCATGGAGCTTCGGCACAGCGGAGAGATCGAGGGTGTTCCTGGTATAGGTCTCAAAGGTGCGGATGCCCCGTTCGCACAGGATCACCTGCTCGTTGCCCCCGGCCATGATGTATTCCGCACTCATGAGAAGCTCCTTGAGGGTGTTGGCCAGGCCGCGCTTGAGGAGAATCGGCTTTTTGATATGGCCCAGCTCCTGCAAAAGGTCAAAATTCTGCATATTTCTCGCGCCCACCTGAATGATATCCACATCCTCAAACAGCGGCAGGTGATTCACGTTCATAATTTCCGAAATAAGCGGCAGCCCCGTCGCTTTCTTTGCCTTTGAAAGAAGGGTAAGCCCCTCTGCCCGAAGCCCCTGGAAGGCATAGGGAGAGGTACGGGGCTTAAACGCGCCGCCTCGCAAAATGGATGCACCGGAGGCCTTGACCTGCCGGGCCACCGTAAGGATCTGATCCTCACTCTCCACAGAGCAGGGACCCGCAATCAGGCAGAAATGCCCCCCGCCCACCTTGACGCCGCCCGCGTCCACAATCGTATCTGCCGGATGGAACATTCGGCTGCACTGCTTGAAGGGCTCGCTCACCCGGCGCACAGAAAGCACCATCTCCAAGCTTTCCAGCAGCTCCACGTCAATGTCTCTGGTGTCGCCCACCAGGCCAAGGATGGTGTATTCCTTGCCTTCAGAAAGATGAATGTCCACCCCCTGGGTCTTGAGCCACTGGATCAGATGCTCTCGTTTTTCCTGGGGCGTCTGCGGTTTTAATACAACGATCATAGTGGTGTACCTCCTGGATTATGGATAAAAATAAGCCGCACAGTGTATCCTGTGCGGCTTCGGTTTCTCAAATAATCGGACAAGCTCCGTTTAAGCGCAGCACAAAATACTATTACTTTCATTCGTAAAGTAATAGAAAGTATATGCAAAAACGGAATCTCTACTAGCCATGTCCAAATACTCCTTTTAGATTTATTTTATCCTACCACATTCCCAGCCACTTGTCAACAGGCAGAAAGGAGAATTCGTGCTTTTTGGCAAGCGAATGATAAAGCGCCGGGGCCTGCACGATGCAGATTCCCCGGCGCTTTTCTAAGACTGTTTTAAACTGCTATGGATTACTCAATCACCCAGCACTCCAGGTTGCCAATCTTTTCGCAGGTGTGTACTGTGGTTGCTTCGGCAATGTAGCGATTTGCCCAATGGGAATCGCTGACGTCAGAGAAGCTGCGGCCATATCCATTCTGAGCGGCGGCCTTATCGCCGATTCTGCCCAGGAAAAGGCAGAGCATTTTGGCAGCTTCCGCACGGGTGATGTTCCGGTCAGGGGCAAACTTGCCATTGCCCACGCCGTTGACCCAGCCGTAAGCGGCTGCCGTCATAATGCCGTCGTAGGCATAGCTGTCGCTCGGTACATCAGAGAAGCTGACCTGGGACAAATCAGCAGGGTTGGCAAAACGGGAGAGCAGGAGCGCGAAGTCCCCGCGGGAAATGGGCTGATTGGGAGCGAACTTCCCGTCACCCACACCTTTGAGGTAGCCCTTGCTTGTGAGGGCATAGACCGCCTCCGCATACCAGCTATCGGGGTCTACATCGGTGAAGGTAACGCCAGCACGCTTCGTAGCCTTTGTTGCAGCCTGCGGTTCCTCGGAAAGGCGGCGATACAGCGCTACGGCAACCTCTGCGCGGGTGATGCTGCCCTCCGGCTGGAAGGTACCGTCCGGATAGCCCTGGAAGAAGGGATCGTGCCCGTCGATATCCATCTTTGTGGCTACGCCGGTCTTCGCAGGCGGCGTATACCGGCTTGTCTCCGTCGTGGTCTCGCCCTCGGCAAGCACAGCCGAGCCACTGAGGTATGTGGTGGGACGCGGGCTGCCGTCATCATAGGTCAGGGTGACGGTTGCGGTCGTTGTAACACTGGGAATTTTGGTTTCACAGCTAAAGGGCATAAATGCGGTGTACATGGACATTTGCCTCTTGAAGAAGGATCTGAAGGCGCTCTCGGAGGCCCGGAATTTTTCGAACGCGGTTTCCATTTCAGGCGCGTCATTCACCTTGTACACCAGCTTTAAGCTGCCATCTTCTACATAGGGACTTTTCGCAGAAACGAAGAACGGACAATCGACATTTCCCGTCTCATCCCGATAGGAGATCTTCGGTACATTAACATCGTAGGCGGGAATGGTTTCATTCTCCAAGCACTTCGTAAGATCATCAGACAAGGTGCAGGTGAAGCAGAGGTCTTTTAGCTCGGCCCACTTGTCTTCGTCCTGCGCAAGCCGCCAGATAATGTCGATCATGTCATCATTCAGAGAAAGGGTTGCCTGATAAAGGCATTCATATGTATATGCGCTGTCTTCTACTTCCAATATTGTGGTGTCTACCTCGATTTGAACCGGCTGCGCCTCATGGGCAAAGGCGGCTGGCGCCAGGCTGGCACATAGGCACAGCGCAAGCAACAGGGCAAGCAATCTGCGGGTTACAGTTTTCATTTTAGTTCCTCCTTACATTTTTAATACAATATAAAATATTAAATTATTGCTCAAAGATACTGATCCAGATAATAGGTCTTGGTTGCCTGCTTATCCTCACAATACTGCTGCCAAAGCTGATCGATCATCTCCGTGTCAGCGCCAAGGGCCTCCAGCTCCTTACGGTAGCTGTCCAGCAGCGCTTTGACCTTGGCGTCCAGCTCTGCCTCCAGGCTATAGCACTTGGAAAGGCCGTCGAGCGCAATGTCGAGCTTGCGGAGCTTGGTGCGCTCCTCCTCGGGAAGGGACGACCACTGGGCCAACGCCTCCGACTTCAGCACCCCCAGCTGCTCAAACAGCTCCACCCGGTAGCCATAGAGACTCTGGGTGCAGGCAGTTAGCAGCTCCTCTGCACGGTTTGGAGGCGATAGCTCTTCCACCGCGCCGTCCGCCTGTGCAATGCTGCCACTCTGCCCAGAGCTACTATCCTCAGTGGAGGCTTGGAAATCCGGGAAAAAGGCCTCCGGAGTCGAAGGGAGCCCCTGCGCCTGCTTAACCTCCGCTGCGCTGACTCGCCCGTCGAGCAGGTCTTCGTTTTGCTGCGGTGTGGGAATTTTGACTGTAATGTGGTGGTCCTCCAGAAATTTCCGCTGCATATCTTGCTGAGCGATCCAATGATCTGAAATGGCATCGGAATCGGTGGTCAGGATCATGGCGACAGCCCGGACATTCTCCCGTTGCCAGATACCGACGCCTACCAGCGCAGAGATCACAAAAAGCAGGATGCATAGGAAAATGACATTCTTCTTATGTTTCATTGCTTGCTCTCCGACGGTTCTGCGGCTTCCACATTTTTACAAAATTTTTACAAAATTTTTATAAATATACTATATGCATAATATCACATATCCAAGCCAAGATCAATAGAAAAATGCAGAAATATACCAAAATTATATAAATTCCTAGAATTTTATCGTATAAGCTTTCTCATTCCGCTGGCCAGCAGAAGCTGAGACGCCCCAAGCGAGGTGCCGAGGGTGTTTGTAAGAACGTCGTCGGTCTCAGCGAGACCCAGCTTAAAAAGGAATTGCGAAAGTTCGACACAAAAGCTCAGGCCGCAGCCCACCAGAACCGTCAGCCAGAAGCGCCGCAGAACGGGGATGCGCTCAGGCCAAATGGCCGACAGGCTCAAGCCAAAGGGGAGAAACAGCAGCACATTCATCAGCATCTCCCGGTAGTACTCTCGATTCACCCGCGCCATCGCAAACGAATAGAAGGGAATCAGCTGAAGCGTACCCGGATCGCCACGCTCGCGGAAGACTGTCAACAAAAGAATGACGCCAAGCGCAAGCACCACAAGCAGCGAATTTGCGACCCTCCAGACGCTTCCTTTCTTCCCCCATCGCATTTGTGCAAAAGCCCAAAACAGCACCAGCACCAGCATCAGCCAGGCAACCTGTTGCAGGGGCCGGGAGTAAATATAGTAATACATCGGTATTCCTTTCTCAAGCATATCGGCAAATTTTCCACATCAGCAGTCCCACTCACAGTACCTGCAAAAATTTGTGACTCTATTATGGCATAAACTGGCTGCGAATGCAAGCCCATGTGCTTTGAGATTATTGCCCCATTTGCGCTTCCCATTTCTTGCCTGCCAATTGGGCAAAACGCAAGGATAATCGGATAATCATTCCAAAAAAATGCACACTTTTGTCATTATTTACACAGATCCTTCAAATTTTTTGGCCAGATTGTTAAATTTTGTACCCTTGCGCAAAGATGGAGACTGTGGTATCCTGACAAAAGTGAGGGTTCGTTGCAGCTTTGTGACAGCCGGTTGGGGCACACAACATAAAACAGAGACTTCTTTGCGAGGAAATAAGAATATGAGGAAGCTGTTTATTTCCTACCGGGCAGCCATCACGGAGGAACGCTCTTTGTATCGCACAAACAGCTATGCGGTACATTCCTTTCAGCGACAGACAATCGAGCTGCTACTTCGCATCGCTGTGCGATTTAGCCTTGTTTTTGGGACACTTGGTGTGTTCATCGGAGCATTTCGAGAAATAGCGTCCGTTTTTTGGCTCCTGTGTGCAGCCGCCTTCTGCCTTCTGCAGCTTGTAAGACGCACCGCTGACCATAATAAGGTGCTGCTTTGTACCTACGTCTTTATGCTTATGCTCCTGGGGTTTACCACCTGGATTGCTGCCCGAGCCCCGGCCGAGCAGGCGAACACCGTCTTCGTCGCCATGTTTACGGCCTTCCCCATTGTGCTGCTCGATGACACTCGTCGCAAGCTCTGCTTCTTTGGCCTTTGCATCGGGCTGCACACCGCCGCAATGCTTTTCTACCGGGACGAATGGAACCCCGTCGCCCTGCTGATCAGCGCCTGTATGCTGCCAATTGGGTTTATTGTGGGGCAAAAAATCCAGCATGTGCGCCTGCAGTCCTACGAAAACCACCGCATTGCCGAGCTTCAGCGGCGCACGGATTTCCTCACGGGTCTTGGCAACCGCTTCGCCCTGGCCGAACGGCTGGACACCGACCCTGACCGTGCCTGCCCGATCCAGGTACTCTATATGATCGATATAGACAACTTTAAAAAGTGGAACGATATCCACGGCCATAAGGCAGGCGACAGCTGCCTTGCCAGCCTTGGCGCACGGCTTCTGGCCTTTGGTGAAGCGCACGGTCTGGAGTTCTACCGCTACGGCGGCGAAGAAATTTTGGCAATGGACACCGGCCTGTCCGGCCTCTGCGCAAAAGCCATTGCCGAAAAGCTCCTGCAGGAGGCCAGAGCAATGGGCTTCACCGTCAGCATCGGCTATGCCATGGCAAAAGGCGACTGCTACGCGGCTGTGGATAAAGCAGACAAGGCCCTGTACGCTGCAAAAAGCGCCGGAAAAAACTGCTGCGTGGACTATGCGCAGCTAAATTTCATACCTTTGGCAAACCCGGTGAAAGCCGGGGACGCAAAGTTTAGTGTCTAACCGGGAAGCGTTCCCGCAGGATTGACTGACTGCATGTGTAGTGCAGTTGGTCTATTTTTTTTAGGAGGATCCAATATGTGGAATACCGTTCTGCGAGAAGAAAAGAAATATTTGCTGCGCGTGGACGAATTTATAAAATTAGCCCACACCTTGTCCGCCATCCTGCCGGAGGATCCGCACAACGGCCGGGAGGGCTACACGGTGCGCTCGCTCTACTTCGACACAGTCTACGACGGCGACTACTTCGAAAAGCTGGACGGGCTGGAAGCTCGCCGAAAAATCCGGCTGCGCTGCTATGATCCAAAGGCCGAGTTTGCCCTGCTGGAAATGAAGCAAAAGCAGGGCGAGTGCCAGCAAAAGCGCTCGCTGAAGCTATCGCGCACTGACGCCGAAGCGCTCATCCGGGGCGACTATGTGCCCCTCCTGCGCTATCCCGAGCCCTTTGCGCGGGAGTGCTACGGGCTTATGCACTGCCGCCTCTATCGGCCGAAGACCATTGTGCAGTACCGGCGCAAAGCCTTCCTTTCCAAGGGAAGCGATCTGCGGATTACCTTTGACCATACAATTTCTGCCACCGAAGGCTCGTTTGATTTGTTCGACGGGGCGCTATGCCTGTCGCCGGTGCTGGACCCTTCGCAGGTGGTTTTGGAGGTGAAGCCCCGGGGAATTTTGCTTGACTACATAAAGCGGCTGCTAAACAGCGTAGACCGCAGCACTCTGTCGGTGAGCAAATATGCCTTGGCAAGACAAACTGGGTACCAGGCCCAATAAATACAGCAGAAAAGGAGCTTATCATGAAAGAAAAAATTTATACCCTGATCACCAACCCCGGCGATTTGACCTGGCAGCACATCCTGATGCACATCCTGATGGCGGCTGTCCTCGGCTTTTTGATTTTCCTCTCCTATGCCATATCCCACCGGGGCACGATCTACAGCAGGAAGTTCAACGCCTCGCTGCACATCCTCACCGTCCTCACCGGCACGGTCATGACCGTGATCGGGAACAATGTGGCACTGTCGCTTGGGATGGTGGGCGCTTTGTCCATCGTGCGATTTCGCACCGCGATCAAGGACTCCCGGGATACCGTCTACATCTTTTGGGCAATCATCGTAGGCATCTGCTGCGGCGTGGGCGATTATCTTGTGGCCAGCATCGGAAGCGCGGTGACCTTTTTGACCATCCTGGTTCTTGGCTGCATCAAAAGCGACAACCGGATGCTCCTGATCGTACGCGCACCCCGCGCAAAGCAGACGGACATTCAGGCAAAGGTCTACCAGAGCTTTCACGGCAAGGCCATTCTGCGGGTAGAAAACACCACCGAACAGACCGTGGAGCTGATCTATGAGCTGACCCAGCGTATGCTGAAGAAAATCGAAAGGACGGGCAGCCTTACCGACAGTCTCTACGCCCTTGGCGACATAGAGTACGTGAACCTCGTCATGCAGAACGATGAAATCTCCAACTGACAAACAAGCGAAGGGAGGCAGCAACCATGCGTTATAAATGGATCGGGGCGCTGGCATGTCTGCTCGCTGTGCTGCTGAGCCTTGTGGATTACGACGCCGTGCTGTTTCATCAGGCCCAGACGCGATACCACCAGCACCGGGAGGCAGCGGAAAAGCCCGCCTGCACCGCCCACCCCGACGGCGAGCTTTGCACCCATCTTCCCCTCATTTTGATCGACACCGGCGGCGTGGAAATCCCCGGCAAGGGACTGGTGGATGAAAACGGCGAGCATATTGGCTTTCTCACCGCGGCGGACGGTGCGGAGAAAATCAACGCGCACATTGCCGTGGTAGACAGTGAAACACAAAATAACCATCCCTCCGATCCCCCTACAAGCTCCGGCGAGGCGCTCATCCGTGCGCGAGGGCATTCGTCGCGCTATTTTGACAAGCTGGGGTATCTCGTGCAGTTCACAGACGAGGCAGGCCTGACGCTTCTGGGTATGGACGCCCATCAAGAGTGGGCGCTGCACGGGCCGATCCTCGACAGAACCCTGATTCGAAACTACATGTGGTACAACATTGCGGGCGAAATTATGGATTATGCCCCAAATGTGCGCTTCTGCGAGCTTTTGCTCAACGGCGAATACCAGGGCGTCTATGTTGCCACCGAGACCATTACCGCCGGAAAGGGCGGGAGCCGTCTGTCCATAACCAAGCGGGCCAAGGGAAATGCCTACGGCGGCTATCTGCTGCGCATTGACTGGCCCAAGGAGGAACGGCTGGATACCTTCTCCGCCTACACCCTGCGAAACCGGAATGCCATGCGCATCCAATACCCTGCCAGCCCGTCCGAAGCACTCGAAAGGGCAATTAAGGACGATTTTTCCAGCTTTGAAAAGGCGCTTTATTCCTATGACTACGACAGTAAGCGTTACGGCTACGCCAATTGGATTGACCTCGATTCCTTTGTGGATTATTTCCTGATCAACGAGCTTACCCTCAACTACGACGCCGGCAATCTTTCCACCTATGTATACAAGGATGTGGATGGGAAGCTTCGCATGTGCGTATGGGATTTCAACTCCGCCTGCGATAACTATCAGGAGGCCCCCGCAGCGGCAGAGCGCTTTGCGCTGCAAAACCGTCCCTGGTACTTCATGCTGACCAAGGACGAGGATTTTACCGATCGCATTGTCAAGCGCTACCGTGCGCTTCGCAAGACCTTCCTGAGCGATGCCTACCTGATGGACTATATCGACCAGACGGTTGCCTATCTCGGCCCGGCAGTGGCGCGGAACAACGAAAGATGGGAATTTGCCTTCAAGAAGGAGGCCAATCGCCTCCTTCCGGCGGAAAGAAATCCCAGTACCTATGAGGAGGCAATCGCGTCCCTGAAGGAATCTATCCGAACTCGCGCTGCCTGGATGGATACACACATTGAGACCTTGCGGCAATATTCCGCCGAATCCAAGGTGAAAAAATACAACGAGAACGCAGATTGAGCACTATGAAGAAATATATTATGAGTTTATTCGCCGCCGCCCTACTTTTTCTCATTTTTGATGCCCTCTACTACCGGGCCGGCTGGTATATCGACTTTTCTCCCCGGCAGGAGGTCAGCACCTTCGTCAAAGCCGAGGGGGAGAAGATTTATATGGACAGCGGCAGCGGCTATGCACCCTTTGAAATCAAGGGCGTGAACCTCGGCTCCGGCAAGCCGGGAAGCTGGTCTACCGATTATGCCATTGACAAGGAGACCTATCTGCGCTGGTTTTCCGAAATACAGCAGATGGGCGCCAACACCATTCGGGTCTACTCCATCCAGGAGGATGTGTTCTATAACGCCTTTTATGCATATAACAAGGACAATCCGACCCCCTTATACCTCCTTCACGGCGTGTGGGTCAACGACTATGTGCAAAATTCACACCGCGACGCCTGGGCGTTTTACGACGACTTTCTCGATGACTGCAAGACCATGCTCGACGTGATTCACGGCAACAAAAAGCTCTCCCTCGGCCGCATGGCCAGCGCCGGGCATGGCGCCTATCGGAAGGACATCTCCCCCTGGGTCATTGGCTATATCCTGGGCGTGGAGTGGGAGGACGTCACGGTGGCCTATACCGACGATACCTATCGGGGCCGCGAGGGCTACGACACGTACACCGGAACCTATATGGCTACCACCGAGGATGCCACACCCTTTGAAGCCTTGCTGTGCCAGGTGGGAGATCAGGTTGTCGCATATGAGAGCAAGCGCTATAAAACCCAGAAGCTCCTGGCCTTCTCCAACTGGCCCACGACCGATCCTTTTGAATATCCGGAGAATGTGACGGACTATTTCTTAAAGTGTGCCTCCGTGGACGTGGAGCATATTAGGGCCACGCCGGAATTTTTATCCGGGCAGTTTGCGTCCTATCACGTATATCCCTACTACCCCGATTACCTCAATTATGTCAGCGACTGGGACGCCCTGGGAGAAGCCAATCACGTTGCCATTCCAGTTAAGCAAACCCCTGACGGAAAAATCAACAGCTACCGGGCCTATCTGCGTATGCTCACGGCCCACCACACCATTCCCGTGGTGATTTCAGAGTTCGGCGTCTCCACCGGCCGCAGCATGGCCCAGGAGGACAGCAATACCGGAAGAAATCAGGGCAATCTGTCCGAACGCGAGCAGGGGCAGGCACTGGTGGAGTGCTACCGGGATATTATGGCGGTGGGCTGCGCCGGAGGCTGCGTTTTTTCGTGGCAGGATGAGTGGTTCAAGCGCACCTGGAATACGATGTACGCGGTGGATTTGACCCGCACGCCCTATTGGTCCGATTACCAGACGAATGAGCAGTATTTTGGCCTTCTCTCCTTTGACCCGGGAAAGGAGAAATCGGTCTGCTATGTCGATGGCGATATTGCAGAATGGAGCGAGGACGACCTCGTCTGCCAAAACGGCACCCTGTCCCTTTCCATGAAATACGATGAAAAATTTCTCTATTTTATGATACACAAGCCGGGACTGGATTTTGACACAGAGAAGCTTTACATTCCCATAGATGTCACTCCAAAAAGCGGCGCGGCCTACTGCGAAAATTTTGATTTGCGCTTTGACCGGCCTGTGGATTTTGTCATTTCTCTCGACGGCAGGGAGCACAGCCGCCTGCTGGTGCACGAGCGCTACGAGGCGCTGCGGGCGATGTATTCTGAAAATGCCTATGGCTTCAACACGTATTTCCCCGAGCATATTCCCGCCCCGGATTCCCCGAAATTTGTACCCATTCACCTGATGCTCCAAGTTGCCCCGGCGTTTTCCTACAGTCGCCCTTCCTCGCTGTCCAAGACCTATGAGACCGGGGCGCTTCGCTATGGAAATGCCAACCCCGAAAGCCCCGACTTCAACTGCCTCGCGGATTTCATTGTAAATGGCGACAATGTGGAGCTAAAGCTTCCCTGGCAGCTTCTAAACTTTGCAGACCCCTCCCGCATGAAAATCCACGACGACTACTACGACGGAAATTACGGGATCGAATTGATCTCCATCCGGGAGCTCTACGCCGGAATCACGCAGGACGCCACCTGCGCCCTTTCGCCCCTTGCGTTGAAGGGCTGGGGCAACAAGGTAAGCTATCACGAGCGGCTGAAGGACGCATATTACCTTATGCAGCAGCTTTGGAATGCACCGCAAAGCCCAGATTTGACGAAAGAGAGGTAATGGTTTTGAACATTGAAATTCTTCTCTATGTGTACCTCTTCGTATGTGTCGGCATGATCCTTTTTAGCATTATCACCGTCCTGCGCTACCGGCACGGGGATGCAAAGACCGAAAAAATTCGCATTCGCCTGGAAGCGGCACTTTTATCACAGTTAGCGCGCATCCGGAGTGGCGAGGCAGTGGAGGAGCGGCATAAAAGAGCCCTTGAAAAAAAGCTTTGCCATGTGGATGATATGAGAGCCTTTGACGCGGTGCTGGAGAAGCTGTATGCGCGGTATCCGCAGGTGGTGCAGTGCTATCTGTCACAGCTCGACGCACAAATTGCAGCCCTTGCCCGCCACTACGGGAAGAAAGACAGTGTTGAGGCGGCGTATTACCCCTATATGATTCAAAAGTATCAATTGATAGAAAAAAAGCCCACCTCGCCGGTAGCGGACGAGATGTGTAAGCTTCTGACCGATCCAAGCCTGTATTGCCGGGAAAACGCCCTGCAGGCCATCTATGCCGCAGGCGACGGTGCGCTTGTTCGAAAGGCGCTGAAAATCATTGACGCGCACGAGTATTTTTTCCACGGCAGGCTCATTACAGAAGGACTTTTAAGCTTCGCGGGGGATCATGCGGCCCTCAACGACATACTTTGGGAGGATTTTGACGGCTTTTCCCTGCCAACCCAGGTGGCGCTTCTGAATTATTTCCGCCTTGACTCTGGCGAATACGGCGGGCAGGTTTTGAAGCTGATGGAAGATCCCAAGACGAATCCGGAGCTTCGCTATGCCTGTATCCGCTATTTTGGCAAGCACCACTATCCCCCTGCCCGGCAAGCGCTGATGGACTTTGTTGCCAATCAGGATACGCAGGCGTGGGAGTATGCTGCAATTGCCGCATCCGCGCTATCCCTGTACCCCTCCAAAGCAGTGATCAAGCTTCTAAAGGACAAGCTGCACAGCGAAAATTGGTATGTCCGCACAAATGCAGCCGAAAGCCTTGCGCAAATGGGGCAGTCCTATGCGGATGTGCTGGAGGGAACAGACCTACGCGCATCAAAAACGCTGCGTTATCGGCTGGATCAGCAGGCCATGCGCAAAAAGGAGGCCAGGATATGCTAGACAGGCTGGATATTTTCCTGCGTGCGGTGGGCGTATTTTTTATTCTTTACCTTATTGGCTATTCGAGCTTTCTGTTCTTCTCCGTGCTTGTCGGCTCCAGCAGGCTATACCGATCCTTTCGGCAGAAGCGACTGAAAAATACGCTCCCCAACGACTACCATCTACCGATTACAGTGATCGTCCCCGCCCACAACGAGGAGGTCACGGTGGTGCAAACCGTGCGCTCGCTCCTTTCGATGGAGGCTACGTCCTATGAAATCATCGTGGTGGACGACGGATCGAGCGATCAAACCGCCCAGGTACTCATTGACGCCTTCCATCTGCGGCAGGTTTACCGGCCCATCCAAAAGCGGATCCCCTGTCGGCCGGAGACCTCGGTCTACGAAACGCTGGCAGAAAAAGTGCCGATTACCCTGATCCGGAAGGAATCCGGCGGGAAGGCCGACGCGCTGAACCTGGGGATCAACGCTTCGCGCTTTCCCTATTTCCTCTGCATGGACGCCGACTCTGTGCTGCAAAGGGACTCGCTCAAAAAAATATCCGAGCCAATCCTTCGCTATCCGGATGTTGTAGCGGTGGGCGGCCTGGTGCGCATTGCCAACGACGTGGAGCTGGCAAACGGCCTTGTGAAAAAATATCGCCTGCCTCGCAGCCTTCTGGCCTGTATGCAGGTGCTGGAATACGACCGCACCTTTCTCGCTGCCCGTATCCTTATGGACAAATTTAACGCCTCTCTGATCATCTCCGGCGCGTTTGGCCTTTTCAAAAAGGAAACCGTCATAGCCGCCGGTGGCTACGACAGCACCATTTTAGGCGAGGATATGGAGCTGGTGGTAAAGCTGCACGATTACTGCACCGTAAACCATCTGCCCTATCGCATCAAATACACCACCGACGCCATTTGCTGGACCCAGGTGCCCGAACGCCTGGGGGATCTGTGCCGGCAGCGCCGCAGATGGCACATTGGCCTGTTCCAAAGTATGCACAAGCATCGAAGACTCCTGTGCAATCCAAAATACGGAGCGGCCGGTCTTGTCAGCTATGTGTATTTTCTGATTTATGAGCTTTTGTCGCCGTATATCGAGCTGTTTGGCATACTCAGTATGGGTCTGGCCTTTTATGCCGATTTGATCAACGTCCCGTTTATGCTCATGTTCTTTTTGATCTACGCAGTGTTCATGGCCGTCCTCACGCTGACCGCCTTCTTTTCAAGGGTTTATACCGCCGACCTGAAGCTGTCGGCGTCGGACGCGATCAAGGCTGTGCTGCTTTGTATGCTGGAGCTCATTTCTCTGCGATTTGTCATCACCTGGGTGCGCACCACTGCCTTTATCGGATACCGCAAGAAAAAGCGCCACTGGGGCCATCTTGCACGCAAAAAATTGGATGTAAGATAAAAAAGGGCTGTAAAAAATATCTGTTCGCGCCAAGCTTTCATCAAAATAAAATCGAAATTCCCTTCCAAAATCGAGCATAACACGCAATTTTGGAAGGGAAAAATTTCGCCGTTTTTCAAAATCGGACTTTTTTACAGTCCCGTTGGCAGACATTGGAAAGCAAACGCCCAATTGCGCTGTTGGCGGAAAAGCTCGGGAGGTGTGCGGGCTTCGGCCCACCAAATGCGGATCCATACCCTTTTTACCGTCTTAATTTAAATCGTTGTGCCTTTACCGCCCCAATGATTCGCGTTTTCGGCAGAGCTTAATGAAGGATATGCTGTCCTGACACAACATATGCGCAGACCGCTTTTTCACAGTATACTCTGAGAACATTGCGATATATTCCGCTGCCGTCTTGATATCCGTGTACATCCCGACCTGCGTCTGCTGATCTGTATGCTCAAAGAGATAAATTACATCGGAAAGCTCCTTCATTTTCGTAGTAATCTCTTCAAGCTCCGATGCATTATGGATTAGAACCAGAGAGCAAACCAGAAGATCAAAGTGCTTGTCTGTCTCGTAATCCTGGATAAACGCGTGGACATAGTCCACTTTTTCAGCAAGCTCGCTGCCGAGGTTTTGCCTGTTCTTTTCAATCATTTCCTCGCAAACATCCACACAGGTGATTTCCTTTGCTTGTTCGGCAAAATGTTTGGTAAACAGACCGATTCCACCCCCTACTTCGAGGATGGACTTATCTGAAAGGTCTTCATCTATAAACTGAAGCACAGCCTCGACATATTCATCGGATTTGCGATCCAGATCCTGCACAGGATAGCGGCTACTGAGTACAGGGAATCTACCGGACCGCTGGGCACGCCTACGCCACATTTGCGTTACTTTTTGCCTGTACTCGGTTCTTTCAAAACTTGGCGACAGGCGTTTTTTCACCGCGTCAATTCCGAAATTCTTTACTGCCAGGGTAAAGAGATTGGCTTTGGCCGTTTCATCCCACGGATTTTCATCACTGAGGATATCCATCACGCCATCCAGCGTAAAATCAATGGGAATGATCCGCTTGATTTCAATACGGAAATCCCGCGCCATCCGAGCTCTTTGCATGATCTCTGCCGCAGGGATATTCGCACGCTCGTAGAAAGAAAACTGATAATATCCGGTGGCATAGTCCATACCAACGGAATATAGCTTTAAGGTTTCGATGCTTGGCATATAGCCAATCTCCTCTTTACACTCGCGGATGACATCCTCAAAAGGATTCGTCGCTTCCCCGTTCCAGTCCATACTGCCGCTGGCGGAGTAAATCAGTTGGTTCGGATTGACGATCACATAGGGAGAGGCTTCGGAAATGAGCAGCTTCTGATCTGATGTAATCACAAAAATGCCGACCCCACATACATTGGGTAGCGCATGAGAAACCAGCGCGTTAGTTTCACTGAGGTACTTTTCCCGCACCGTCTGACCTGAGGGGAGCTTCTGATCCATGACGGCTTTCTCTATCAGGAAATCGCGGTAGGCTGCTTTAGAAAACTGCATTTGGAAATAATGTGGGCGCGCACCTCCTCTGAGCTGGATGCGGTAATTGTCCAGACGAACCTTTGGCTCCAACACATTACCTTCAATACCTTCGAATTCTTCGCAGCTGTAGGGCAGGGAATAGAAGCAATCCATGATTTCCTTCGGTAGCCGGTAATACTCGCTTGATACTGTAAATTTGAAATCGCCACGGTAGTATTCCGCTTCTCCGGGATTCCATGAACCGATAATGGGCACATAGCGAAGGATCTTGTTCGCAATGCTGTAAAGATTCGATTGCATAGACTCATTTTCATAAGCCAGCAAACCGGTAGGCGGCGTCGGACTCTGCGCAGGCGTCCGCGCTCCAAAGGTGCGACACAGTGAGAACGCTTTGCTGTCATGATGCCAGCTATTATTGTGCCAGAAATGACATATGCGTTTTTGTCCAGGCTTTGCGGAAAAATCAATGTCATATTCATAGAAGCAATTGGAGTAGTTTTTCCGCTCGAATAAGGCTCCGGTGCCACCGATTAAGGCATTGTGGGCAGACTCCAATTCCGTACTGGTTTCATGGCAGTGACCGGTCAGCACTAGATCGGAAAAAGTGCATACCGCAGCATAGACATTGTCTGTGCCATCAAAGTTAGAGCATTCCTCCTCATGCCAGCAGGTTTTTGGATGGTGCATCATTGTGATGGTAGGTTTTTCCTGCTCACTGAGCTGGGCGCTGAGAATCTCCGTAAATCCGGCGCCGATCCACATGTCATTTCTGACCTCATCATTTATCGCAAACCATGCTGTGTTGAGGCATACAATTCGGTAATCGCCCATATCCCGCAAACCGACGAGGAAGCTTTCTTCCTGCCCAATTTTGTAGGGTTCAAATCCCATATCGCCACAAAATTTTATATAGTCGGAGAATCGGCGGGAAAGCTTCGGCAGCTTCTCCACCTGCAGAAAGCGGTTTGCCATCGCCTGATTATTGGGAAACTGGAGGTCTTCAGCTTCACCTCTGTCAATGTCATGATTGCCGGGGCATACAAAGAGGTGCTGCGCGTCCAGATTGCAGTCCCTAAGCACCTTGTTCAGCCACTGCGCCGCGAGCACATATTCTTTCGCGGAAGCCGAAAAGGCAATATCGCCGGTAAACAGAATAAAATCCAGCTTCTTTCTCCTATGGATTGCAAGAATCGTGTCAGTGAGCTTTTTCATATAATTGTTTCGTGCGGCAATATCTGCCTGCCTGAGTCCGTTCCTGCACTCACAGCCGAAATGCACATCCGCAATGTGTAAAAAATGCATGATGATCCTCCTAATTAGCCTGTTTGCAACCTTGCATGCAGCACATCAATAATGTCTTCTTGCCAAATCAGAGTATTGGTTGAATTCCCGGCAGGGTAACGAATAAGATCAATTCGCAAAAGTAACGTATTGTTGTCAAAATATAACACTTATATATTATATATACACCATTTTAAAACCAATTTCAATTCAAAAAAAAATTAAAACTTTTGTAAAATATTACAGCATTTATAGAATAAAAGCAAAATAATTTCTGAATAATCTGTAGATATGCAAAATTACCTATCTTCCCAGCTAGGGCAAGTATTCTCGGGCGCAGTCCGAGGTGCTTATTCTGTGGCGATGCAAAAGCGACATGCCGGTGGCATGTCGCTTCGATTATGTTGGCGTTACCTATCTTCCCAACCAGTCGCCCGGTAAGTATTGTCGGCGAAGGAGTGCTTAACTTCTGTGTTCGGGATGGGAACAGGTGAATCTGCTCCCCAATCAACACCAACTTTTCAGAATGTACCCTATGAAATCTGATTTGTTTTGGAAAAAAAACAAAAACCGGCTTGCTGTGTGGCGACTAACACAAGCGCGACCAATTGATCTTGAAGCAGTGAAGTTCCTTCAACGATTCCATTTAGAACACGAGCAAGCAATCGTCCTAACGCATAGGAATTGCATATTTCGTCAAAGCTAGATGCACCAGTGGCGATCACCATGGCAAGCCCGAAAATAAATTGCGTTATCCGAATCACTAAAGTGGATATGATTGTTGCTATCCATCTTGCGATTGGGATTGTAATCAAGGAGAGCAAAAGGACCTTTTGGCTGATTTGGCTGTGCATGGCAAAGGCCTCATCATCAACACAGCGATTTAAGACATCAATGCCATTTTTGATCCCGTTTTGAATGATATAAGGCTCTGCCCCAAGGGATACAACCACGTTATCATTTGTCAAAACGACAAAATAAGCAGACGAGCTTTGCGTATAATAGATTTTACAATCCGAGACATTCGTTTTTTCACGATAATAGTCCCGGATGATTGGCAGCATTGCTGCATCATTTTCAATGCTACGGGATTTCAGAATCGTCCTCATGATAATTACATCGCCAAAGGCATTCCACGCAAAAAGAGCATAAAACAAAACACAGAATATCAAAAAACCGATGTAGAGCTCCAAACCAAATTCATAAATTAAGGCAAGTGGCAGTCCTGCGGCAGCAGTAAGGACAATCGCAATCACATAATTCCATAAATCTTTTTCATTCATAGATAAACTCCTTCCTTCTATACAAAGCAGTCCCATATCAAAAAATGGCAAAAAGTTGTACGCAATTGTCAATTGTGACAAACTGTTACATCGCAATTGTAACACGTTGTTACAATTGTGTCAATAGCTTTTTATTGAAAGGGGCACAGTTGTGTCAAACAATCCGATTAAAATGGTTGGCCTGCGAAAAATAAGACTGCAAAAGGGCTATAATCAGCAAAAGGTTGCCATGGATCTTGCCATCAGTCGGGAAGCTCTTTCCTATTACGAAAACGGGAAGCGCTCACCTGACTTACAAATGCTTTTGATTCTATCAAAATACTTCAATGTCTCTATCGACTATCTGATTACTGGCCATGAGTTCCATTCATCGGATCGTGCAGCAGATTAAGAGAACCTCTGATGAAATCTGGCGTTCAGCTTGCGCCATCGGATCTTTTGTCAGCCCAGCCAAAAATGACGGAAAATATGCAAGCAAGATGGATTCCAAATCGTCAAATGTGATCGAATCAGAGGTACCCCAGGGTAAGTATCCTTGTGCGGAGCGCAAGCTTGTCACTCTATGGCAATGCAAAAGCGACAGGCCGGTGGCATGTCGCTCAGCGTGTCAAAAAAGTCTTTTTGACACGCTGAGGCGTTTTTCAAAACTCCGAAGAAGTTTTGAAAAACGGTTTGATTGAACGCGAAGGGCGGGCCTTGCCCCCCTTCGCTCTTCCCCCTGCGACTCTGTCACCCAGGCTTTAGCGACTTTATTTGTTGAAAGCAAGATAATCCTCACAAAATTAACTGCAGATATGCAAAAGCGACATGCCGGTGGCATGTCGCTTCGGTTATGTTGGCGTTACCTATTTTCCCAGTCAGTCGCCCGACAAGTATCGTCGGCGAAGGAGTGCTTAACTTCTGTGTTCGGGATGGGAACAGGTGGACCCACTCCCCAATCAACACCAACTTCTTCAGGATGTACCCTGAAAACTGAACATCGTTCCATTTTTTCGCAAATTCTAGGCTGAGTCTGCGCTGTTTTTGTAGGTCAAGCCCTCGGCTTATTAGTATCAGTCAGCTACATGTGTTACCACACTTCCACCCCTGACCTATCAACGACATGGTCTACGTCGAGCCTTACTCCATTTCTGGATGGGAGATCTTATCTTAGGGAAAGTTTCACGCTTAGATGCTTTCAGCGTTTATCTCGTCCATACGTAGCTACCCAGCTATGCACTTGGCAGTACAACTGGTGCACCAGAGG
>JAZLFG010000078.1:0-41417 GCA_045615685.1 Faecousia sp. | reverse complement strand
GACCGTTGGCCAGCTTGATCAGGGTGGTCTTGCCGCTGCCGTTGGGGCCGAGCAGACCCACAATGTGACCCGGTGAAATCGCCAGGTTCACATTCTCCAGCGCCTGCAATGCGCCAAAGCGCTTTTGCAGGGCGCTGCATTCCAAAATGTGCGTCATGGATGTTCCTCCTTTATTTCTTCTAATAGGGCAATGGCCTCCGGATGGCTGACGCCAAGCGTTTGCATGGCTTTCCAGAATTCGAGCCCCTTTTCCCGGGCCATGGCTAGCTTCGCCTGGCGAATTTTTTCCTCGTCCTCGGTGACATAGCGCCCTGCCGTTCGCTGGGCAAACACAAGCTCCGTCCGCTCCAGCTCCGAAAGAGCCCGCTGCACCGTGTTGGGATTGACACCCGCGTCCAGCGCGATGTCCCGCACCGAGGGCAGCCGCTGCCCCGGACGGTACAGGCCTGCGACAATTGCCTCCGAAAGCCGCGAAGCAAGCTGCGAATAGATGGGCTGGTCACTACGAAATACCCAATTCATAAAACGCCTCCTTTGTGTTACTGTACTAGGCTACTAATACAATAACACATCCTGCTTTTGCTGTCAAGCCTTTTTATATCGTTTGTCAAAAGAATACCCAAATTGCGCAAAAAATGCCTCGCTGGCCTGTAGAAGCTGCTACAGACAAGCGGGGCATCGTTTTATGTGTTCGAAGGCTTATGGAAGGCAGCCTCCGCCCTTTTCTTTTTTGCCCGGGCGATCAGCTCGTCCAGAGGGGAGGTGATGGCGTCCTGGGGACAGGCGGCCTTGCATTTGCCGCAGCGGATGCACGCCGTGTGGTTGGGCGTTTCCCAGACCCGAAGATCCATGCCGCAGGCGGCCTGACAGGCTCCACATTTGGTGCAAAGAGCCGAATCGACCTTCATGCGATGAAAGGAAATGGGATTAAAGCAGCCATAGATTGCACCAAGGGGGCACAAATATTTGCAAAAGGGCCGATAGCTCTTCACAGACAGCAGGATAATGCCAACAAGCAGCGCAAGCTTTCGCGCAAAGAGCCAGCCGACGCTTTTCCTGAGGGCAGGGTTTGTCAACAGCAGCGGGATGCCTCCCAGGAGGGTGCCCGAGGGACAGATGTAAGCACAGAACCAGGGCGTTCCCATGCCGAGGGAATTCACCGCGGTCATGGGCAGCACGAGGACAAATACAATTAGAACGAAATAGGGAAGATATTTTAACACACGGTGTCCCGGTAAATTCTTCCGTTTCTTAAAAAGGGGGATTTTGTGCAGCAGCTCCTGCACCAGCCCGAAGGGACACAGCCAGCCGCAGACGAACCGGCCCAAAAGGGCGCCAAAGGCCATCAGAAGACCCAGCACATAGGTGGTAACCCGAAATTTTCCACCGTCCAGCACGGCCTGTAGCGAACCAATCGGGCAAGCGCCGAAGGCTCCAGGGCAGGAGTAGCAGTTAAGACCCGGAACGCAGAAATTTTTTAAGCTGCCCTTATAGATTTTTCCCTTGGCAAAGCCTTGCACATAGCCGTTGGTCAGGGCGAAGAAGGCCGCTTGGAACAGGTGGCGGCGGAGGGATGCACGGCGAATTTTTTTTCTCTTATCCAAGGCCGATACACTCCATACAGATTTTGCTGGCCTTGATGAAGACCGTCCGCATTTCGCCATTGCGAATGCCCAGGAAGATCAGGGCTGCCGCCAGGATCAAAAGTCCTGCTCGGATGCCCCATCTCGTTTTTTTGCCCAAAGAAATCGCCACCTCTCGTATCCTACCTGCATCATACCACGATCCGGAGAAAAAATCAATTTTTCTTGGGATTTCGTGCCTCCAGGTTGGTTTTCAGCAGCCAGAGAAGGCGCTTCCGGTCTGCCTTTGTCAAAAGAAGGCAGGACAGGGGAAGGGTCTGGTTCTTCACCCGCCGCTGACGAAGCGTGCGGCGGGCTTTTTTGGGAAGGCTGGCAAAAAATTCAGCACTCTCCCTGGGATAGAGCTCTATGGTTTTTTCTCTGCGGCCAAATTCTGCGCCGCAGAAGTCAGACCAGGCATAGCTTCCGTGGAGGGCCTTTTCCGCCAGACGGTTTTCGATTCCCTCCGGGCCGATGCCAATACCGCCTTCCTTGCGAAGAAGGGAGGAAGCGCTCCGATACCCCGGCAGCGCCATCGCCACCAAAAGGGGCAACAGGAGCAAGCCGGTCACACCCATTGTGATAAGCAGATCGAAGAGCACCGCCAGCACCAGCGCGATGGCAAGACCGTAGAGACCGAATATAGCGGCAAGAAGCTCTCGCCGTTTTTTTTCGCTCTGGGAGAGCCAAATCGTGGCAGGACGGCTGTAGGCGATGCGATCGGTGCCGTCGAAGGTATGGATGATCCCGCAGCGACGGAAGCCGTTTTTTTCCATGGCCCGCTGCATTGGATGATTGTCCGCGTGGGTATCGGCCCGAAGACTGGCGCAGCGGGCGGCGCACCAGTCGAAGCAGAGCTGGGCGATGCCCCGTCCGGGCACACCCACCGCGAGACGGTGCATCACGCCGTAGGGGCCATCGTCGGGCCAAGCCCCGTCCCAAATTTCATGGTAGGTGGGATCGTCCGCGTCCGGCTCAAAGGAAAAAACTGCCAAAAGCTTCGTTCCCTCGCAGCATACGAAGCTCCGACCCTCCAAAATGTCTCGTTCTGCCATGGAGTTGGGGCGGTCGCCGGTGGACCACTGAGTCAGGTTGCCGTTTTGTCGCATGAAGGCGCGGGCGGTATCGTAGAGTGCCAGAATTTGTGGCAGATCCTCAGGCCTTGTCGGGCGAATTTCCATGGTGTAGCCTCCTTTCTTGCAGGATGATCCGTGCGCCTCCCTCGTAGGGAGCGAGAACGCCGATGCGCTGGGCGCTGGGAACCTTCCCCTCCAACGCTTCCAGGAGCGCCTCCGCGTCCCCGGAGTCTACCGCGATCAGAAGACCACCAGAGGTCTGAGGATCATAGAGCAAATTCTGAAGATAGATAGGGGTATTTTGCGGGTTAACATAACATTCTGCAAAACTCCGATTGCGGTATAGGCCAGCGGGTAGAATGCCCATCTGTGCCAGCTCCTTCGCATCGGGATAGCAAGATCGCCCGCACCTCGGATCACAGCCAGCATAGAATCTCCCCCTCATTCTTTTCTTAAAGAGTACCATTTCCGGCAAAAAAGGTCAAGGGAACCTTGGCGCTTTTAGGGAAATAACGGAAATGCTATGTACCCGCACCGGCAGGGCCGATGCGGGCAGTTTACCAGGCAAAATAGTCGTTGGGATTGAGAGAGACGGCATTACAGCACAGCTCAAAGTGCAGATGCTCCTCGCTGCCCGCCTCCATGAGGGCGGTGTCGCCCACATAGCCGATGGTGTCTCCCTGGGAAACGGTCTCGCCCACAGACACCGGCAGCGACTGGCTGAGGTTGCAGTAGCGGGTCAGGTAACCGTTGGCGTGGCTGATGGTCAGAACAGTACCCAAGGCGTCGTCCTCATAGATTGAGGCCACGGTGCCGTCGGCGGCAGCGCGCACATCTGCGCCGATGCCGGAGCAGATGTCAATGCCGTCGTGCACTCGCCAGTCCCGGGTGGTGGGGTTATAGCTCAGGTGATCCACGCTGTAGAGCTGGAGCAGGTCACCCTCCACCGGCATGATGATGGTGAAGCTAGAGGGAGTGGCAGTGTCTTCCTGTGCCTTCTGCGATTCCGGCGTCTTCTGCATCTCCTGCGCCTCCGGCAGCAGGGCAGCAGCGTCTACGCTGGCGTTGCGCTGGGCCGGCGGGGTGGATTTCTCATCCTTCGGCTCCTCCACCACCTGGGGTATGGCGCTGGAGGAGAGCTGCGCCCGGTTTCGCTGGGACATAAACAGGTATCCGGATACGCCTACCGCCGCAGCGCACACCAGCGCCACAATGTAGCGGCCTTTGTGCTGCAGCAGGTTTTTCAGAAAAGCGAAATTTTTCTTGTTTTGCATACGATGCACCTCCACTGGGAGTATCGCCGGAATTTTCTGGGAATAAACCCCAAAGGGCACAGCATTTCGAAAAAGTACCTATGGAATGAACAACAGGGACCCTCCTTAAACGGAAAGCCCCTGTGGGTTTTTGGCAAGAATTTTACTACCGTTTTTTTTCGAGCGTGCCCGCGAAGCGGCAGATGGCGTCGAAGGTCTCGGGGCTGATATCGTGCTCGATCCTACAGGCGTCCTCCCGGGCGATGGCTTCCTCCACGCCGATGGCGATCAGAAATTCGCTCAGAAGCTTGTGGCGGGTGTAGATTTTTTGGGCGATTTCCAGACCGGAGGGCTTCAGGAGGATGAGGCCGTCCGCGTCCGTCTCGATGAAGCCGCTCTCCCGCAGGCGCTTGGTGGCGTAGCTGACGCTGGGCTTCGTGACGCCGAGCAGGACGGCAATGTCCACCGAACGGATGAAGCCATAGCGCTCGCGCAGCATCAGCATGGCCTCCAGATAATCCTCTGCTGATTTTTGAATTTTCATATCCGTCCCTCCCGGTTTTGCCACAATTCTTAGCAATCTCATCCTATCATATAAAAAAAGAAAAAGCAAGCGCACAATGCTTGCGTCAGGTGAAAAAGTCAGTATGGTGCAGACCGGGTACATAATGCATATTTAAAGGAAAAGCGGGTATGCTACGTCTGAGGTGGAATACCATGAAAATGACAAAAAAAGAATATGAGGATTATGTTAACTCGCTGTGTCCCAAATCTCCCATTTTAAAAAATGTCTGTCTGGCCTTTTTGGTAGGCGGCGCCATCTGTGCTTTGGGGCAGCTCATTATGAATGGCTTCAGCGCCCTGGGGCTTGGCAAAACCGACGCCGGAATGCTGACCTCGGCGTCTCTTGTTTTGCTCAGTTGCCTTGCCACAGGCCTCAGCGTCTACGATAATCTGGCCAAGCACGCGGGCGCTGGCACGCTGGTGCCGATCACCGGCTTTGCAAACTCCATCGCGGCTCCGGCCATTGAGTACAAAGCGGAGGGCTATGTGCTGGGTGTGGCGGCGAAAATGTTCACAATCGCCGGCCCTGTGATCGTCTATGGCATCAGCGCCAGCGTCCTGTACGGCCTAATCTATTGGCTGTTCACCGGCATCTAACAAAGAACAGAAGCCTCAACCGAATGTAAGCTCCATGGGGTAGACACTTGAAATAACAAAAAGGGTAGCAGTTCCAGTCTTTGCGGGCTGGGGCTGCTGTATTTTACAGCGCAAAGTGTCCAGCGGAAGGTAGGCGGGTTCTGGCACATGTCCCCCGGTTCGAATTCCTCCACCTTCTCATACGAAAAGACTGCACGCTTGTCGTGACAGACAAAAGTGCAGTCTTTTATGGCAAAGGCTGATAATATGGATACAATGCACCAAGGAAAAATCTTTGGTGCATTTCTACTTTGCTGGTGCATTTTGCGATTTTCTGGTGCGCTCATGCTAACAGCACGCCGAACAGCTCGGAAAGCTCTGCGGTTTCGGTCATTACGCGCTTTGAGCATTCTGCGGCAGCTTCGGCATTTTCGAGCATCTTATCCACCCGGTTTGCCAGCGTGACATCAATAAAGCGGTTTATTTCTATTCCGCGCAGCTCGAAAAACAGCAGTGGATCCTCGTCGAGCCGCACACCGATGCCATACAGCACGGCGGCGACGTGCTTGCACATCAGCGCCCAATCAGGACAGGAGCACGAAAAACGGATCTCCTTCGGAGAGGGGAACAGACCGTTATGCCCGCCGAAAAGCTCCTTCAGCTCCTCGGGAAAGCTCCCGCTCACAAGCTGCTCGATGTTGCCTACCTTCGTTGTACAGCGCTCAATGATGCTTTGACACGCCTCCTCGGACATGGGGCTTATCCTGACTTCCACCTTGTACGGCGTTTTCCGGCTGCCCTGTACCTTTGCCAGAACCCGTCCCTTTTCTATCTGCAGATCGACGACCGTGCCGCTGCGGACATAGCGCTTGCCCCGGTCGATACGGCTGGAGAAATCGGCATAGCGTTCCAGATTTTTGCACCACGCGTTTCCCCACCAGCTGTTCGTGATGCTCCTGCCGCTGACAACGATGGGATGCAGCGCCTTTCCCTTTTTTGCCGCTTTCTGCCTCGTGTTTTCAACATTCCGGTGCAGCTCATATTCCGTGGGCTGCTGAAAATTGCCTGTCTTCCAATAGCTTCTGCCCATCTGTTCCTCCTCAGCTCAAGCGCAGCAAGTTCATAAGCTGTTCGTTGGAAAGCTCAGTGATCCAGCCTTCCCCTCCGGCGCCTATCACATTCTCCGCAAGCTCCTTTTTGGAGCTTATGATCTCGTCGATGCGCTCTTCAATGGTGCTTCTGCAGACCATCTTGTGAACGATGACGTTGTTCTTCTGCCCGATACGGAAGGCACGGTCCGTCGCCTGATTTTCCACTGCCGGATTCCACCAGCGATCAAAATGTATGACGTGGCTCGCCTTCGTGAGATTAAGACCCGTTCCTCCTGCCTTGACAGAGAGAATGAGATAGGGAACATAGGTCTCGCTCTGGAAGGCATCCACGATCTCGCCGCGCTCCTTTACCGACGTTCCTCCGTGCAGAACAAAGCCCTTTCTTCCGAACACCTCGGTCAGAAAATCCTGCAGTGCAGGGATGATCTCACGAAACTGCGTGAACACCAGCACTCGTTCGCGCTTATCGCGTACCGTCTCGCAGATCTCGCGCAGGAGAGCAAATTTCCCACTGTCCTCCTCGGAATACTCCGGCAGGTCGAGGTACTGCGACGGGTGGTTGCATATCTGCTTGAGCTTCATGATGGAAGCCAGCACAATGCCGCGCCGCTGCATACCGCCGATCTCGCCGTTGTAGAGCACATTCTCGAGTTCGGATATTACCTTGTGGTACAAAACAAGCTGCTTTTTGCTGAGAGCTGCGTAGTCTATGATCTCCAGCTTTTCCGGAAGGTCCCGGATGATGGACTTGTCGGTCTTCAGTCGGCGCAGCATAAAGGGTGATATCATCATACGCAGCTTTTCGTAGTATTCCGGATGCTCTGAAAGCCTTCTCGCATAGCTTTTGAATTCCGTCGCCGCGCCCATCAGACCGCAGTTGAGAAAATCGAACAGCGACCACAGGTTCGTGAGGTCGTTTTCGATCGGCGTACCAGTCATAGCGATGCGCATATCGGCAGAGATTTTCTTGACGGCACGGGTCTGCTTCGTGCCGGGATTTTTGATCGCCTGTGCCTCGTCAAGGATGAGACAGCGAAAATGCAGCTTTTGAAATACCTCCACCCGTGCTGCCATGCCGTAGGTGGTCACCGACAGGAAAGAAAGTCCGTCCTTGCTTCGGCTCTCAAGATCCTCTGAAATGTCCTTAGCCGTTCTGTCATGGAAGATCTCCAGTGGCATATCGGGGGCAAACTTCGCCGCTTCCTTCTGCCAGTTGCCTAAAAGCGAAGCGGGAACGATGAGCAGACACCGGGCATCCGGCTCTGTGTTTCGCAGCCTGTCAAGATACGCAAGCACCTGCACGGTCTTGCCAAGTCCCATGTCATCGGCAAGGCAGGCACCGAAGCCAAGCTCGCCCATATAATTGAGCCATTTATATCCGTTTTTCTGATACGGTCTGAGCTTCGCGCGAAAATCCTTCGGCAGAGGTACATTTCCGATAGACTTCGGCTCACGCAGCTTGTACAGGAGCTCGCCGAGCCACTGCCCGTTTGTGACGGAAACACCGTCCTCATCCTCGGCTATGCCCGTCTGTCTTCGAAGAGCGTCTATGAGCGAAATGCTCCCGCCCTCCTCAACACTGTCAAGCAAGGCTCTGAGCTTTTTGTGGTCTACCTGCACCCATTTGCCCTTGAGCATGGCAAGACCCTCGGTTTTGTTAAGCAGCTCGCGTACATCGTCCTCGCTGAGCTCCACGCCGTCTATCGAAAGCTCCGGCGTCATAGACAGAAGCGCCTGTGCTCCGACGGCAGAGGGCTTTTTGTCGCCCAGCTTCATAGACACCGTCGGCATAGCGGCATTTTTGCGCCACCAGTTGGGGATGCGGCAGAGTATTCCCGTATCCTCCAGGGCAGGGACGGACTTCAGAAACTGCCACGCTTCGTCGGAGTTAAGCTGCAAGGGGTGAAAAAGCTCACCGCTTTCCATATAATCGCTTATAAGAGGCGACACCTCTGCCGCCCTGTTCAGGCACGACAGCAGCTCTAATAGCTTTGTTCGGTCATGCTCATATTCCGTCAAGGCATAGCGCAGCGGATAATGCTGCACTCTCCCGCTTTTATCAAGGCTTGCATAGGTTGCAAGAAATGCAAAAGGAAACTCCGGCGACTGTCTGTTCTCGACAAGGTGGAAGAATATCCGCTCCGGGACATGAAGAGCCTGGTGCTTTTCCTCCAAATACAGCGCAACGCTTCCCTTGTATTCAGAGATCTCACGGGAAAAGGTCTGATTGAGACCCTTGAATATTTTTTTGAGCCACGATTTCGTGACATATTCCGCACCTAGAGCAAACGGTACCGCCTGAAGGAGCTTTTCCAGATCGCTGTCGCTGAGCGTTATTTTCGACTTTTCCCTTGCCGTTTCCAGCTCCGGCAGATCGGTGAGCTTTTTGAGGAAGGTCTCCGTCAGCTTTCGTATGTACATACCCACAGCGGAATTATCCGGCGTGCTGTCAAGTCCGTAGGCATAGATCGCAGCAGCCGTATCCTCATCGAAGCGTTTTTTCCACAGAATATCGGCTTCACTCACCGTAATATCGGATATTTCGCACACGATCCCATTCGGGGAAAAGAAAAAGTTCAGTGTATTTTCCATGTTGCGCCTCACGATGATGAGAGTTTATCAATACAACGGACAGTGCTTCTCTCTTTGTAATAGCCATTATTCCGACTCCGTATATAAGAAAAAAGAGACTGCGGCACCGTAGTGCAGCGCGTCTCCTTTAGATGACTGATTTTATCGTTGTCCACCAACACTCAGGCCCATACGTCCTGCATCTATATCGGGTTTTATCGTCGCCCGCCAACACTCAGGTCCACACGCCCTGCATCTATATCGGATTTTAGGTGTCAGTCACACCGATGGATTACCGTCCACCATCCGTTTATAAGTATATGCAGAGAAACCGGAAAAGTCAATATGTGCAGGTAGAAAATTTGTGAAATCGGCTTTTGTTATCCGTATAAACCGTTACCGAGGGTTTTACTATCGTTACCGATAGTATGTAATCGTTCACAGAGGTTCATCAAAACCTATATTAGCCTAATTATACGAAGATATCACAAATACTCAGAAACAAAATAGGAATATCAACGGTTTTTCACATGTAACCGAGAGTTTAAGACAGCGCTGTATTATCAAGATATTTGCAAAAAGAAACCGCGCCACAACTTCAATACTCTTCGTATCAAAATCATAGTACGGTTTTGGAGCGGGTGAGGGGAGTCGAACCCCCCTATTCAGCTTGGGAAGCTGATGTTCTACCGATGAACTACACCCGCAGGATAGATTTTCTTTATTATAGCAGGTTTTTTCAAAAATGCAACCGAAAGCTGTCGGAAATTTCGGAAATCCTTTTGGCTTGTATAGCCGTTCGCCTTTCTGGTGAAACTTCTCCCAAAGCTTTTGACAGGAGGAATCCCATGGAACGGAGAAGAAATGCGGTGATTTTCGGTCTCGGAGGGCTGGGATATTTGGGGATGGAGCTGTGCTGGCGGGGGAGAACGCACTGGACGATGTTTTTCCTGGGAGGCACCTGCTTCTGGCTTCTGAGCCGAATCAGCAGGAGTAAGCTGCCCTTCCTCTCCCAGACGTGCCTTGGGATGGCTTCTATCACGAGTCTGGAGCTCCTGTCGGGGCTGCTCCTCAACCGGGCGCTGGGCCTTGGCGTGTGGGATTACAGCGGCAGGCCCTTCCAGTTCATGGGACAAATCTGCCTGGGCTACAGCCTTTTGTGGCTGCCGGTCAGTGCTGGGGGGCTTTTGGGAGCAAGAGGCCTTCGCCACCTGATGGGGGAGAAGCCTGAACCGATCCGGTGGTTATAACGCCCTGCACCCCTTCAGAAAAGACCGCCTCGATGCGCACTTGCCGGACTTCATTATGCAGCCCTATCCCGGAGGCATAGACCTTCACATAGTTTTTCGCGTGTCCGGCAAAATAGCCCTCCTCCATTTGCTCAAACAGCACCTCCTGCACCGTGCCCACCAGAGAGCGCCGATATTCCTGTGCCAGCTCGGCTGCGACTTCGATGGCCTTTGCGCTGCGGCGCTCCTTTTCCTGCCGGGAAAGCTGGCCGGGAAGCCGGTCGGCGGGGGTGCCGGGACGGCGGGAATAGGGAAACACGTGCACCTGAGACAGGGCGCACTTTTTTATAAAGGCCAGACTTTCCGCAAATTCCGCTTCGCTCTCCCCGGGAAAGCCCACAATCAAATCTGTGGTAATGGCACAGTTGGGGAAATAGCGCCTAAGAAGGCGGACGCTTTCAAAATACCGGACGCTGTCGTATTTCCGGTTCATCCTCCGAAGCACCGTGTCACTGCCGGATTGAAGGGATAGATGAAACTGGGGGCACAGCCCGGGATAACGGGAGAGTATCCGGCAGAATTCCTCGTCCACAATGCGCGGCTCCAGCGACCCCAGTCGCAGTCGCACCGGCACTGCCTCGCATAAGGCCTGCAAAAGCTTAGAAAGTCCTGGCTTTTCCGGAAGATCCCGGCCCCAGGAGGCAATTTCTATCCCCGTGACCACAATCTCCCGGTACCCAGCCTCTGCCAGGGCCTTTGCTTCTGCCACAGCCTCTGCAAGGGGTAGCGAGCGTACCGGCCCTCTTGCATAGGGGATGATGCAGTAGGTGCAAAAATTGCTGCAGCCGTCCTGCACCTTGAGCATGGCGCGAGTGCGTGTGCCGAGTCCTCCGGCGGGAAGCCGCTCAAAGCTCCGTCTTGCCATCGCTTCATCCAGAAGCTCCTTTTTTTGCCGCGTCCGCATTGCCTCCAGCAGCGCCTGCAAGAAGGCTTCCCGTCCGCCGCTGCCGGAGAGCACATCCACCCCTAAGGCCCGAATATCCTCCGGCGCGACTTGGCTATAGCAGCCGCAGACTGCGATAAGCGCGTCCGGATGATTCCTGCGACAGCGGCGGATGATGTTGCGATTCTTCTTGTCTGCCACCGCTGTGACGGTGCAGGTGTTGATGATGTAGGCGTCGCAGCGCTCGTCAAAGCTGCCGCGTGTGTGCCCCATTTGTATCAGAATTTGTTCCATCGCCTGGGTCTCATATTGATTGACCTTACAGCCCAGGGTGCAAAATGCAAACTTCATGTCATTACCACCAAAAACAGCTCCATACAAAAATACGAAATTAGGCGCTTTATCAATTGCGGAAAAACGCATATTATTATATAATATATACAAATATCGCCATGCGTTCTTATGGAAAATGATCAGTGCCTGCGCCTCATACCTACATTATACCGGATTTTTTCCATCTTGTACAGTCATCCTGGAGGAATCACCATGAATGATTTTATGATTCGCCTCTCATCCGTCGATGAAATCAATCAGTTTATCCGCATTGCCACCCTGCAGCCCTGCGGGGTAGAGCTCATCAGCGGAACCCAGACGGCCAACGCTAAGGCCTACCTGAGTGTGTTCAATCTGGATTTTAGTAGCCCCTTGCAGGTGACGGTCTGCGGCACCGAGGATCAGCGCGAATCCTTCCGGCATTCCGTAGCGAAGTATGTGGTGGAGCCCTGAACATGGAAAGGAGCCTTGCATGAATCTTCTAATCAGCGCGTGTTTGCTTGGCTATTGCTGCCGGTTCGACGGTGGCAACAACGGCCCCATCGCAGAGCTTATCCCCCTGAAGGAGCGCTATCATCTCATTCCCATCTGTCCGGAGCAGTTGGGAGGCCTTACCACCCCGAGACTTCCGGCTGAACGGCTGGGGGATCGGGTTGTCAACTCCGAGGGTGAGGACATTACCCTGCAGTATGAGCGGGGCGCGAAGGAAGCTCTGCGCCTGGCCCGCCTGTTTGACTGCAAATACGCCATCTTGAAATCCCGAAGCCCCTCCTGTGGCAGCGGCCATATCTACGATGGCACCTTCACCCACACGCTTGTGGAGCGTTCCGGTACCACGGCGGAGCTTTTGGAGGAAAACGGCATGATTGTGCTGGACGAAACCCAGGCGGCAGAGCTCTTGAAATAAATTTTTTGCGCGGCAGGAACCATTTTTTCCTGCCGCGCTTGTGTTTTTGCGCGATAAGCGATACAATAGAGAAAAATATTCTAAGGGAGTTTTTTCATGCTGGACAAGCTAAAGCAGGTGGAACGTAAATACGAGGAGCTGTGCGCCCGGTCAGAGCAGCCGGATTTCTATGCCGATCCTCAGCGGGCGGCAAAAATTCTGCGTGAGCAGCGGGACTTAGAGCCGGTGGTCACGGCGTACCGGGCGCTGATTTCTGCGGAAGAGCGCATGGAGGAAGCCCAGGCACTGGCCCAGGAAACCCTTGACCCGGAGCTGCGCTCCCTTTGCCAGGAAGAGGTCCAGGATGCGAAGAAGGAACGCGAGCGGCTGGAGGAGGAGCTGAAAATCCTGCTTCTGCCCCGAGATCCCAACGACAGCAAGAACGTCATTATGGAGCTTCGCGGCGGCGTGGGCGGGGAGGAGAGCGCCCTGTTTGCCCACAGCCTGTTTCGGATGTACAGCATGTATGCGCAGTCGAAGCACTGGAATGTGGAGCTTCTGAACTATTCCGAGACAGAGCTGGGCGGCATTCGGGAGGCCGACTTCATCATCAGCGGCCAGGGCGCCTGGTCGCGGCTCAAGTTCGAGTCCGGCGTCCACCGGGTGCAGCGCGTGCCCGAAACCGAGTCCGGCGGTCGCATCCACACCTCCACCGCCACTGTGGCGGTGCTGCCGGAGATGGAGCAGGTGGATGTGGATTTGCGCCCGGAGGACATCGAAATGCAGGTGTTCCGTTCCTCTGGCGCAGGTGGCCAGCACATCAACAAAACCTCCTCCGCCGTTCGCCTGATCCACAAGCCCTCGGGCATCGTGGTGGCCTGCCAGGAGGAGCGCAGTCAGGTGCAGAACCGGGAAAAATGTATGCACATGCTGGCCTCGAAGCTATATGAGCTGGAGCAGTCCCGGATTACCTCGGAATATGCCGCCGACCGCAAGAGCAAGGTCGGCACCGGAATGCGCAACGAGCGCATTCGCACCTATAATTTCCCCCAGGGTCGGGTGACGGATCACCGCATCAACCTGAGCCTGTACCAGATTGACGCCATCATGGACGGGGCGTTAGATGAGCTGATCGACGCCCTGGTCACCGCCGACCAGGCGGAGCGACTGCAAAGAAATGAGGCATGAGCATGGGAACCCTTTTACTACAGGCAACCGATCCGGAGGCGGCCCGGATTGCTGCAAAGCTCCTGCGAGCGGGGGGCCTTGTGGCTATTCCCACCGAGACGGTCTACGGCCTCGGGGCGGACGGCCTCAACGAAGCCGCGGTTGCGCGCATCTTTGCGGCCAAAGGGCGGCCGCAGGATAACCCCTTGATTTTGCATATCAGCGCCCCGGCAGAGCTTTCAAATTACTGCCGGAACATTCCGGACACGGCCTGGACCTTGGCAGAGCGCTTCTGGCCGGGGCCTTTGACCATGGTGTTGCCGGCGCGGGACATTGTACCCAGGCGCACCACGGCGGGACTGGACACCGTAGCCATGCGTTGCCCCCAGACCGCCATCACCCGCGAAATCATCCGTCTTGCCGGGGTGCCCATTGCGGCTCCCTCGGCCAACCTTTCCGGCAAGCCCTCTACCACGACGGCAGGCCATGTGCTCCAGGACTACGGAAGCGAAGGCCCACTTGCTGCCATCGTAGATGCGGGGCCTTGCCGCGTAGGGGTGGAGTCCACGATTGTGGATTTGACCGGGCCGCGACCCAGGCTCCTTCGCCCCGGCGGCGTAACCCCGGAGGAATTGCGGCAGGTGCTGGGAGAGCTGGAGATCGACCGGGCAGTGACGGCGCAGATTTCTGCGGATACCGTCGTCCGCGCTCCGGGCATGAAATATAAGCACTATGCCCCCCAGGCGCAGGTGATCATCGTGGAGGGCAGCCGGGAACAGGCTGCCTGCTATATCCGTTCCCGCTTGGGCCGGCACGATGCGGTGCTGTGCTTCGAAGAGGAGCTGCCGTTCTATGAAGGCTGCTTCGCCACAGCCTATGGATATGAGCGTGCGCCGGAGAGCCTCAGTGCCGGACTCTTTGCAGCCTTGCGCGCGCTTGACCGGGCGGATATTCCCACCATCTATGCCCGCTGCCCTGCTGGCGGCGGCGTCGCCTACGCGGTGCGGAATCGGCTGTGCAAGGCGGCGGGCTTCTGCGTGGTGCACGCGGAGGACGAGTCATGCGGATCATAGGCGTCACCGGCGGCAGCGGTAGTGGAAAATCCACTCTTTTGCAGGCAGCAAGGGCACGCGGCGCTCTGGTCATAGATTGCGACGAAATTTATCATGCATTATTGGCCACCTCCGCACAAATGCGCGACGAGATTAGTGCACGTTTTCCCGGTACGGTGGAGCATGGCGTATTGGCCCGCAAAAAGCTGGGAAAACTGGTCTTTGATGACCCCCAAGCGCTGCAAGACCTGAACGCCATCACCCATGCCTATGTGCTTGCGGAGGTGCAAAAGCGCCTGGATCAGGCCCAGGCCGAGTTGGCGGTCATCGACGCCATCGGCTTGTTGGAAAGTGGCCTGGGGGAGCTTTGTGCCGCTACCATTGCCGTCACCGCGCCGGAGGACGTGCGTGTGGAACGGCTTATGAAACGGGAGGGCGTGAGTGAGGCTTATGCCCGTGCCCGCATCCGCGCCCAAAAGCCGGATGCCTACTACACTGCCCGCTGCACCCACACCCTCTACAACGACTACCCCACCTGTGAGGCCTTCACCTGTGCCGCAGCCGCCCTTCTGGACGAAATAGAGAAATGGCAGGTAACTGCGTCGTAGGGGAAAAGTGTTGTTGGCATTTGGTAAATTTGTACCCATTGACTGTTGAAAATAAGGAGATACATTTATGGCAGAATTAGAGCAGCTGCGCAGGGAGCTTCTGCGCGAGATCAGGAACGGCTACGACTGGCTTCCGGCGGAGGAGCTTTCTGCGGTAGAGGCCTACGCCCGGGACTATATGGAATTTCTCAGCGCCGCCAAGACCGAGCGGGAGGCCGTCCGTTGGACGGTCGAGCACGCCGAGGCAGCGGGCTATCGGCCCTGGGCGCCGGGGATGCCACTCCAGCCCGGGGATAAGGTTTACCATAACAACCGGGATAAGAGCGTGTATTTTGCCCACATTGGCACACGTCCCCTTTCCGAGGGGGCGCACATTGCCGCGGCGCATGTGGATTCCCCGCGGCTCGATCTCAAGCCCAATCCCCTCTATGAGGACAGCGACCTGGCCTTCCTCAAGACCCACTATTATGGCGGCATCAAGAAGTACCAGTGGACGACCATTCCGCTGGCGCTCCATGGGGTGGTGGTCCTGCGAGACGGCAGCCGAGTGGATGTCTGCATCGGCGAGGAAGAACGTGACCCTGTGCTCTATGTGACCGACCTTCTCATCCATCTCGCCGCCGACCAAATGAAGAAAACTCTGAGCGAGGGCGTGACGGCAGAGCAGCTAAATCTGCTCATTGGCTCCCGTCCCCTTTCGGGAGAGGGCGGCGAGCGGGTAAAGCTGGCGGCCATGCAGCTTCTCCACGAGCGCTACGGCATCACCGAGGCCGATTTTCAGAGTGCCGAGCTCTGCGCCGTCCCGGCAGGGAAGGCGCGGTATGTGGGGCTGGATCGCAGCATGATCTGCGGCTACGGCCACGACGACCGGGTGTGTGCCTATGCCTGCTTTGCCCCGCTGCTGACCCAGGAAACCCCGGACTTCACCTCTGTATGCCTGCTGGCGGATAAAGAGGAAATCGGCTCCGTGGGCGTATCGGGCATGAAGAGCCGCGCCTTTGAGACCTTCATGGAGGATCTGTGCCAGACCCAGGGCTGCTCGGTGCGCAGATGCTTCGGAAGCTCCTTCTGCCTGTCTGCCGACGTGACCAACGCCTTCGACCCGGACTATGCCGAGACCTGTGACCGCCGCAACAGCGCGATGCTCAATGGCGGTGTAGGCGTGTGCAAGTACACCGGCTCCCGGGGAAAATCCGGCGCCTCCGACGCATCTGCGGAAGCAATGGGTTATATCCGCCGCATCTTTGGAGACGGCGGTGTCCTCTGGCAGAGCGCCACCCTGGGCAAGGTAGATCAAGGCGGCGGCGGCACCGTGGCGGGCTTTATGGCCAACCGCAATATCGTAACCGTAGACGCCGGCGTCCCGGTTCTGTCCATGCACGCCCCCCTGGAGGTCGTGTCCACCCTGGACTGCTATATGACAAAAAAAGCCATGCAGGTGTTCTACATGGCGAAGGAATAAAAACCTATGCCCGCCGGAATCCCGACGGGCATCAGCATCAATTGTTGTTTTTTTCTTTTGAGTTTGTGTCCAGCATTTTTTCGATGATCTTTGTATTGCTTGAAGAAAAAACGTTCTTGGTAATAAAGAAAATCATGCCGACAAACTCCACAAGCACAGCGCCGACATAGTATTTTAGGAAGTCGAATAGATGGCTCAACTCATTTTTGCCTGAGTCTGAGAACGCGTAACAGCATACGACCGCAACGGTAATGATGAGTATCACAATATTGGAAATAATGATTTGAAATTTTGTGAAGTCAAGAATCTTATTCAGAAGAGGCCTTTGCTGCTTCAGACGGTTGTTTTCTGAATCAAGATACGACTGAATCAGCTTATCGCGCCCAGTCTGCACCGGATCGGCGGTTTCCTTGTTTGTGGCCTCTATGCTTGTGCGCTCATTTATACCATCTGTGGATTCCAGAACATCGATCTTCACGGAGGAGGATAGCGCAGAGATCATCTCTGGTGGGCAGGCTTTAACTATGGATTCGGCGGAGTCGTTCTTAATCTGGTCGGTAACAGCGATTCCGGATGCTTCCGGAGGTACCGTATCTTTCTCCATCTATCTAATACCTCACAAGAACAATTGTGCAATTAATAGTTATACCCGGATATACTGAAAGAAGGCTTCAAGTAATCTAGCCGCTCTAGCATAACGTTATAGGAAACGTCGAAGATTTTTGCAAGGTTATACACGGAAGGCAGCAGCAGTTGATCAATTACATCATAAAGGTTTGTTTTCGGAATTAAAAGCTCTCCGGCGAAGACATTTGCTGCTCTTTCGCAATCATTCGGCTCATCATCGTCCGTCCGAAGCTCCAGCAGGAAGCGATCTTTCGTCAAGCGTGAATCGTTGGCCAGACAGCAGTGCGCGAGCTCATGCGCAATTGTGAACCGGCAGCGATGGCTGTCGCACTTATACTTTTCGTTATAAAAGATGGCAGCATTTTCGTCGGTTGCAGCAATCGCACCTAAAATATGTACATTTTTAGTGGATTGATAAGATTTTCTATACGACGTTTCCATCTCAGAAAAATTGTATGGGATCGCGGAAATTCCAACCGTTTTAAGGATGGTGCTAAGGCTGACCGGAACGGCGTCCTTCTGGCCGCAATACTCCAGCAGCTCTGGAGCAGACATTCCCCGGATCTTTTCAATTGGCTTGCACATAATGGCTTCCGTTCTTTCTTTTTTATGATTTAGGCAATATGCAGCATATTGACATTGTGATAGCATACCGATATGCTTAAAGCAGCTAAAGCTACACATATGATTATAACACCCTCGCAGTTTGTGTCAAGTACTAAAAAAGAAAAAACTCGAAAATACGACGAGGGTATTATAGTACGATTACTGGCGCGAAAAAAATAAAAACTGGAAGAAATCTTTTTCACAAAGACATTAAAATGTAGTTTTTGGGTAACCTATCATAATGAATAAAAATAGGAGGATATTCATATGGCAATCACAAACACCCAGCAGATTTTGCCCGCCTATGCAAAGCTTCCCTGTGGGGCGGAGGCCTCGCGGATCTTTTTCGGGACGGCGAATGGGCCGATGCTGGCGGGCGAGGATGTTTCCGGACTTTTGGACGAGATGGTTGCGCTCGGGATTAACGCCTTTGACACCGCCCGGGGCTATGGCCTCGCGGAGCGGGTGCTGGGAAACTGGATGGCGACGCGGGGGAACCGGGAGAAGCTGGTGATCCTCAGCAAATGCGGCGATCTCAAAAACGGCGTCGTCCATCTGGATCGCGGCGTCATCGAGGAGGAGCTGGCGCAGAGCCTAAAAGAGCTTCGCACCGACTATATTGACGTCTATCTTCTCCACCGGGATGATCCGAACACCCCGATTTCCGAGTATATGGAGTGCCTGAACGAGCAGAAGCGCGCCGGAAAAATTCGCTGCTTCGGCGTGTCCAACTGGACAATTTCGCGCATTGAGGCGGCCAATGCCTACGCGAAGGCGCATGGGCTGGAGGGCTTCACTGTGTCAAGTCCCCACTATGGGCTGGCCGAGCAGGTGCAAGACCCCTGGGGCGGCGGCTGCGTCACCGTGTCAGGCCCGTCCAGAGTAGCCGACCGGCAGTGGTATGCCGAGCAGCAGATGCCGGTGGTGGCCTATTCGAGCCTGAGTCGGGGATTTTTTAGCGGAAAATTCCGGGCCGGGGACTACGAGGGCGCACGGGAGGCGCTTGACCTGCCTGCCCAGAGGGGCTATCTCAGCGAGGGCAACATGGAGCGTCTGCGCCGGGCGGAGTTGCTGGCTGCGCGAGAGGGCTGCACGGTTGCGGCCATTGCCATGCGCTACCTGTTCAGCACAAAGATGAACCTCTTCGCCGTCTGCGCGACCTCCTCGGCTCAGCGGATGCGGGATAATATTGCCGCCAGCCGCGCCCCCCTTTCTGCGGAGGATGTCCAATTCTTAGAAGCCTAACGGCTTCAGACTGTCAAAAAAGTTACTGAGGTTTGGATGACTGAGCCGCAGGGGGAAGAGTGAAGGGGGCAAGGCCCGCCCTTCGCGTTCAATCAAACCCTAACGGCCTTTATTGTTCGCGCCAAGCGGCACTTCCTCCGGAGCCGGTTGGCGCGAACATAATTACGCCACCCCTGGCATATCCTCGAACGAGGATCATCGTGCTGGGAGTGGTGCTTTTGAGAACCAACATTGAGGAGCGGGCCCGCGAGCTGGCCGTCTACATCATTGAGAATCGAGCCACCTGTCGGGCTGCCGCTAAGAAATTTGGCATCAGCAAATCCACAGTACATAAGGATATTTCCGAGCGTCTGCGCGATTGCGACGGCCCGCTCTACCGCCAGGTGCGGGAGATTTTGCAGGAAAACAAGGCACAGCGGCACATCCGAGGTGGGGAGGCCACCCGCCAGAAATACCTGCATGTCCACGAACAGGGAGCTTCCCTTGACGAAAGAAAAAATTGAAACTATAATACAGACTGTCAAAAAAGCCGCTAAAGACCGGATGACTGAGTCGCAGGGGGAAGAGTGAAGGGGGGCAAGGCCCGCCCTTCGCGTTCAATCAAACCGTTTTTCAAAACTTTTTCAAAGTTTTGAAAAACGCCTCAACGTGTCAAAAAGACTTTTTTGACACGTTGAGAGCTACGTCGTGTCAAAAGAGTTTTTTGACACACCAACGACAGTTCGGAACCATCCTGTCGATAAACAAAACTACGGAGTGTACAAAATGAAAAAAGAGCAAAAGCGATCCATCCACCGTCTCACTGCCTGTGGCATCCTTGCCAGCATCTACGCTGTGCTGACCATTGCCACCGCTACCATTTCTTATGGCCCCATTCAGTTCCGCGTTGCGGAGGCTCTGTGTGTGCTGCCCTTCTTTGCGCCCTGGAGCCTCTGGGGGGTCGGCTTGGGCTGCTTGCTTGCCAACCTCTTTTCCACGGCGTCGGTGCTGGATGTGGCGGTGGGGACGCTGGCCACCCTGGCAGCGGGCTTCTGGACGTCCCGATGCCGAAGCATTTACCTCGCACCTCTGCCGCCGGTACTGTGCAATGCCTGCGCGGTGGGCGCTATGCTGGCCTGGGTGACGAACCCGGCGGCCTTCTGGCAAGGCTTTGGACTGTTTTCTCTGCAGGTTGGCTTGGGAGAAGCGGGCGTGCTCTATGCCTTGGGCCTGCCGCTTCTGCTGATTTTCCGGCGGCAGGGGCTGGGCGAGCGGCTTGCGGCGCTGTAATAGGAGGCCACCGTGAAAACAAAAAAACTGACCCGACTTGCGCTGCTGACGGCCATCGCCCTAACCATTTTTCTCGTAGAGCTGCAAATTCCCTCACCGGTGCCCATCCCCGGGGTCAAGCTGGGTCTGAGCAATATCATTACGCTATACTGCGTTTATTCCTACGGTCCCGGGAGTGCCCTCGCGGTGCTCGTGTGCAGGGTGGCGCTGGGGGCGGTGTGCTCCGGGCGAATTGCAGCCATTGCCTACAGCCTGGCGGGAGGTCTGCTGAGTTGGGGGGTTATGTGCCTGCTGCGGAGGACTAAAATCTGGGTATGCAGCGTGCTGGGTGGCCTTACGCACAACGTTGGCCAGATTTTGGTTGCCATGGTTGTCACCGGCACGCCCTCCATCGCGGTCTATTTCCCCGTTCTGGCGGCGTCCGGAATGCTTGCGGGGCTTTTCACCGGCCTGTGCGCCCAGTACTTCCTGCGGCATATGCACCGCCTGGAAGAGAGGGAAAAGAATAGCTCGTACAGCGAGGATAGCAAAAGATCCTAGAGCTGTACGAGCCAATATTGATGCGATTGAACCGCCGTGATGGCGTTTAGTCTGCCACGTAGGGCAGCAGGGCGATCTGACGGGCGCGCTTGATGGCGACGGTCAGCTGGCGCTGGTGGGCAGCGCAGGTGCCGGTGGTACGGCGGGGCAGAATCTTGCCGCGCTCGGACAGGAAGCGGCGGAGCTTGGCCGTGTCCTTATAGTCAATATGCGCAATCTTATCTACGCAAAAGCTGCAAACCTTCTTGCGCTTGTGCGGACGAGCTCTATCATTAGCCATGAATCGTTCCTCCTTCATTGATCATTTGTGAAAAAGCTCATAATTTTGGAATCCGGGATTTCTCAGAAGGGAAGATGGCCGTCGTCCTCTTCCAGCATGGCGAAATCACTGACGGCAGAGGGCGCTGCCGGGGCGCTGTAGCCACCGTAGGGCGCTGCAAAGCTACCCTGGGAAGGCTGAGCGCTATACTGGGGGGCCGACGCACCATACTGGGGAGCGGGTGCGCCATATTGGGCGCTGTAGCCGGACTCAGTGCCCTGGCTATCCCGCTTGGAGTCGCCGAAATATACGCTGTCGGCGACGACCTCGGCGCTTCTTCTCTTATTACCCTCCTTGTCGGTCCAGTTGCGAATCTGGAGACGACCGGAAACCACTGCCATGCGGCCTTTGGCGAAGTATTTGCTGACGAATTCGGCGGAACTGCGCCATGCCACGATGTCGATAAAATCGGTTTCCCTCTCGCCGGTTTCGCGGTTTCCAAAGTCGCGATCCACAGCCAGCGAGAACGACGCGACCGCGAGCCCGCTGCCGGTGCGGCGCAGCTCGGGATCCCGGGTTAGGCGGCCCATGAGCACGATGTGGTTCAGCATATGTGCCTCCTTACTCCTCTACAGCAATAATGAGAGAGCGCAGGATGCCTTCTGTGATCTTGAACACGCGATCCAGCTCCGCAGGGAACTCGGGCTTGCATTCGCAGGTCATCAGGACATAGTAGCCCTCGGCCATATCGTTGATGGGATAGGCCAGACGGCGCTTGCCCCACTCGTCGATACTTGTCAGGATACCCTCTGCCTCTACCATTGCCTTGAACTTTTCCACGAGAGCGATTCTCGGTTCTTCCTCGATGGTTGCATCGATGATATAGAGGATCTCATACTTTGCGGAAATCTTAGCCATTGTTTTGCACCTCCTTATGGACATTTGGCCGCCGTCGCGCGGCGGCAAGGAATTACCCGCTTACGCAGGCCGGATTATTCTATAACATTTTAAGGAATATGTCAATAAAAAGTTTATTTTTCCTAAAAAACAAGGCAGCCTCATTTAAAATTTTACTTGGATCAGCTCCAGATTTGCCTCTGGGGCATTTTTTGCGCATACGGCATAGTGGTAGCCGTCTTGCAGGTCGGGCATAAGGAAGCGGAAGCTGCCCTCCTCTAAATTCTGGACAAGGGAAATCTCCCTCCCGAGCCGGATGGCAAAGGCGTCGAGCGGAACCGAGAGGCCAAGGCCGGTGGCCTTCAAAAAGCTTTCTTTCAATGTCCACAGGCGGGTAAAGCATCCGTCTCTTTCCTCCTCCGGCTGGGCCAGGAGGGCTTGGTACTCCACCGGGGCGAAAAACCGCGCCGCTATCTCTGGCCGATACTTCCCGGCCTCCTCCACGTCGCAGCCCACTGGGGTATCTGCGAGTACGCATATGGCCCGAAGTCCGGAATGGGAGAGGTTAAAGTGAACATGGGGATCGTTTTCAAGATAGGGCTTTCCATTCCGCCCGTAAGCAAAGCGCGGCTGCGTGATGCGCGCCTCCATGAGCGCCCATTGGAGCAGAAGTCCTGTCCCGAGGCAGAGACTCTTATCCCTTGGCATTCGCAGCCGGTCGATTTTTTCCTGCCGCGTCTGCGACACCAAAGGGTACAGCCGGGCAAAGCGGGAGGGCGTCAGAAGGGAGGAGACATCCGCGATGTAGAGCTTCATAGGTCGCTCATGCGCGGCTCCGTCGTTGCCAGCTTCTTGAGCCCCTGGCAGGACAGAAGCATTGCCAGCGCGAACAGGACAATTGCCATGACCAGCTGCACAATATCACCCGCTATGCTTTCGGAGGTTCCGGCAATCAGGCCCGCCAGCTTTGTCCATACTGTGACAATCAGCGAGGCAAAGGTAATCAGCAGCATCACGAGCATAGGAATCCAGGCATAGGCGCTGCCGCGGCGGTTTTTCCTGAAATAAATTGCGCAGGCCAGCAGTGTGACCATGCTCAATAACAGATTGGCACTGCCAAACAGCGGCCAGATGGCTTGGTAGCCAAGCCTTGAGAGCAGAAGGGCAGGGAGCAAGGTGATTGCAGTGGCAATCCAGCGGTTGGAGAGAATTTCCCGGGTTCTGTCTTTGTCTGTATCTTCGTCGAGGATCAGCTCCTGCCAGGAAAGCCGCCCCACACGGGCGATGGAATCAAGGGTGGTCAAAATCAGAGCGGTGAACGCGAACATCAAAAGCGTTGTCACAGATTCTGCAGGTAAGCCAAGCGTTGTCAAAAAGCCCGCAACTGCACTGGCGAAAATAGCACCGGGCGTACCGATCTTGCCGAGCTCGGCAGAGGAATAGCTTCCACCGACGGCCACCAGCGCAATCACAGCGACAAGGCAGGCCACCAGCATGGCGCCGTAGGAGACTGGCAGCGTGTGCCGTTCATTTCTGATCTGCTTGGAGGTGGTGCCGGAGGAGATCATGGCGTGGAAGCCGGACACCGCGCCGGAGGCAGCGGTGGCGAACAGGCAGGGGAACAGCAGCTGCCCATTGACCTGGAAGCCGCAAAAGGCCTCCAGGCGCATAGTTGGACGTGCCACAACGATGCCCACGGCAGCCAAAAGGATCATGGCGATAAACGCGAAAAGGTTAATGTAGTCCCGGGGCTGCAGCACAAGCCATACCGGCGCAGCGGAAGCAAGCGCCAAATAGACAATCAGGATCAAGCGCCAGTTGGTGGCACGAAGGGTGAACGGGAACATCATTCCAAACATGATAGCCGAAAAGAGAAAGGTGACAGAAATCAGCACATTGGCCCACCGATCCAAATCGCCGAACTTAATAATCAGGCCGAACATAAGCGACAGGACAATCAAAATGAGATGAATGGTGGAGATTTGGCTGCCCACAGTGCTTGTCACGCCGGTGCCATCCACACCGGTAAAGGTCTTGGCCAGAAGGTCAATAAGGGCGGCAAGAAACAGCACGGAAAATAGCCAAACAAAGCCTAAAAACAGCCGTTTTCCCAGCTTGCCGATATATTTCTCAAGCAGATAGCCAATGGTGCGGCCTTTATTCTTCACAGAAGCGTACAAAGCGGCAAAATCCTGAACGCCACCCATGAAGACAGCCCCGAGCACAAGCCACAGAAGCACCGGAACCCAGCCGAAGATGGCCGCCTGGATCGTCCCGGTTACCAGGCCGGCATCGGCAATGGAGGCAAACTGGTGGGCGAATACGGTTTCTTTTCTGCTTGGCACATAGTCCACGTTGTCGTACATGGTGAGGGCGGGGGGCGTCTTGAAGGAATGAACCCCCCAGGTTTTTGCCAAATGCCTGCCATAGAGCAGGTAACCGGCGACCAGTACAGCGATGGCTGCCAGCAAAATAATTAAGCCATTCATAGAGTGTTCCTCCTGTGTCAGTGGTAGAGCGCCTTCTACACGATGGCGGTGACTGTGCAATGGGCCGTGCCTGATGCGGCACGTGATGCCTCAATCTTCAATATTCTACTATTATAACACAAATTCACCGATGCAGCAAGGTTTGCAGGAACATTTTTGCAATATGTGCAGGACAGGCGCCCGCACAGCGTTTGTTCCCCGCGGAAATCAGTCGAAGGGGCTTCCGGCCGGGCGGTGCGGTGACAATGTTCTCGTTGACCGTGAATCCTGGCATGGGGGCGAACTTCCAATGAATAATTTCTTCTTTTTTCAGCATACTAGAAAATGCTGGCCCGGATAATTGGGCCCTGCGAAATTCTGCAATGGATTGCAATGAAGCCTTCTATGTGCAGGCTGGAAAACCTTCCGGATGAATAGTAACAAATCCTGAAAAAAAGAGGGCAAATCCTTGTGTTTTTATGAAAAATAACACTTGTCACCCGCTGAAATGTGAGATATAATGAATAGCGATTGAGAATAAACCCAGACTGTCAAAAAAGTTACTGAGGTTTGGATGACTGAGCCGCAGGGGGAAGAGTGAAGGGGGGCAAGGCCCGCCCTTCGCGTTCAATCAAACCGTTTTTCAAAACTTCTTTGAAGTTTTGAAAAACGCCTCAGCGTGTCAAAAAGACTGTTTTGACACGCTGAATAAACCGTCTCATTTTTTAGTCTCATAACGCCCTGCGTGTTATTCGACTTATACAGAAGGAGGAACAAATTCATGTCCGTAAAAGTTGCTATTAATGGTTTTGGCCGCATTGGCCGTCTCGCGTTCCGTCAGATGTTTGGCGCTGAGGGCTACGACGTCGTCGCCATCAACGACCTGACCTCTCCGAAGATGCTTGCCCATCTGCTGAAGTACGATTCCACCCAGGGCACCTATGCACTGGCCAGCACCGTCGAAGCAGGCGATGACTACATCGTAGTCGATGGCAAGAAGATCACCATTTATGCCAAGGCCAACGCCGCCGAGCTGCCCTGGGGCGAGCTCGATGTGGACGTCGTCCTGGAATGCACCGGCTTCTACACCAGCAAGGCCAAGGCGCAGGCACACATTGACGCCGGCGCCAAGAAGGTTGTCATCTCCGCTCCCGCCGGCAACGACCTGCCCACCGTCGTCTTCAATGTCAACCACGACATCCTGACCAAGGAAGACACCATCATCTCCGCCGCTTCCTGCACCACCAACTGCCTGGCTCCCATGGCCAAGGCCCTCAATGACCTGGCTGCCATCCAGTCCGGCATTATGTGCACCATCCACGCCTACACCGGCGATCAGATGACCCTCGACGGCCCCCAGAGAAAGGGCGACCTCAGAAGATCCCGCGCTGCCGCCGTCAATATCGTTCCCAACAGCACCGGCGCTGCCAAGGCCATTGGCCTGGTCATTCCCGAGCTGAACGGCAAGCTGATCGGCGCTGCCCAGCGTGTTCCCACCCCCACCGGTTCTGTCACCATCCTCACCGCTGTGGTCAACGGCGAGGTCACGGTAGACGAAATCAACGCTGCCATGAAGGCCCAGTCCAATGAGTCCTTCGGCTACAACACCGACCAGATCGTCTCCTCCGATATCATCGGTATGCGCTTTGGCTCCCTGTTCGATGCCACCCAGACCATGGCAATGCCCCTCGGCAACGGCACCACCGAAGTCCAGGTTGTCTCCTGGTACGACAACGAGAACTCCTACACCTCCCAGATGGTTCGCACCATCAAGTACTTTGCCGAGCTCGGCTAAGCAATTCTTGCAGAAATTTAGGCTGCCCCAGCGTGTCAAAAAAGTCTTTTTGACACGCTGGGGCGTTTTTCAAAACTTCGAAGAAGTTTTGAAAAACGGTTTGATTGAACGCGAAGGGCGGGCCTTGCCCCCCTTCACTCTTCCCCCTGCGGCTCAGTCATCCGGGCCTTAGCGGTTTTTTGACAGTCTGATGGGGCAGCCTTTTTGCTGCCCCAATCCTTAATGTTTTCTGATTTGTACTGCTCAATCGGAAATTATTCAGCGTGTCAAAAAAGTCTTTTTGACACGCTGGGGCGTCTTTCAAAACTTCGAAGAAGCTTTGAAAAACGGTTTGATTGAACGCGAAGGGCGGGCCTTGCCCCCCTTCACTCTTCCCCCTGCGACTCAGTCATCCGGGCCTTAGCGGTTTTTTGACAGTCTGAATTATTATCAACTATTTATTGCGCAGGCTGCTGGCTCTGGGCTGGAGCTGGGTGGACAGGCGGATCTGCATTCGGCTCGACTGCGAGGAGGCGTAAGGAATCTCGTTCTGGAGCAGCCGGTGGCAGATGCAGCTAATTGCGCAGGAGCCAAGCAGCTCCTTCGGCGTGCTGACAGAGGAAAGAGGCGGATAGGACATGTCACAAATGGGAGAATCGCCGAATCCAATGATCGCAACCTGTTCCGGCATGTGAATTTTCCGCATATTGAGTGCGCGGATGGCCGCCATGGCGAGGCCGTCGTGATCGGCAAAGAAGGCGTCGGGCAGGATGCTGGTATGCTCCAGCCAGGCGTAGAAGTCGAAGAATGCATGGCTGGAGGAAATGGCAACATCCACCACCGGGCCAATGGGAAGCTGATGGGCTGCCAGGGCGGCATGGAGCCCCCGTTCCCGCTCGTCGAGGCTTTCGATGCGCTGCTTAGAGCGCAGATATCCGATATGGGTACAGCCCTGTTCGATCAAATGCTCGACAGCGAGCTTGGCGCCGGCGTAATTATCGAACACAATGCAATCTACCCGATCTGCCAACATGGCGTTGCCGAGAATCACGAGGGGAAGCGGATGAACAGCTTCGACAAAGGCTGTGACCTCCGGAACCGAGCGTGGGACGATATCGGTACCCAAGAGAATTATGGCATCTGCGTCGGCCAAAATGTCTGGAAGCTGTGGGGCCAAGGGCTGGCTGGCGTGGAGATAGCGCACGAAAAGCTGATAGCCGAGACGGGTGGCGGCGGCCTCCGCTCCCTTGAGCGCATAGGCAGAAAGCGCAGTTTGTTCTGCGATATTTACCTGCAAGTCCACATAAACCACAAAGCAAATCTTGCGGCTTGCAGGTTTATTTATTGTGTGGTGCAATCGGGGCAGGGTATAGCCCAGATCCCGGGCGGCCTGGAGCACCTTCTCCCGTGTGGCGTCGCTGACGCCATCCTTTCCGTTGAGCGCCAGGGATACAGCAGCGGGGGATAGCCCCAAGCGCTGCGCAATCTCTCTAGCGGTAATGTTTGCCATGTGATGACCCCCGGACGATATTGGCAATTTCTTATGTTTATCTTACTCTGCAGGAAAGTAAATTTCAACAGTTTTTTCCAAAGAGATTCAGACAGAACTTTGTGGTTTGTTATAACTTTGCGGGCAAAATAAGATTTTTCAGGGAAATATCGCAGAGTGCACAAATGGAACGGGTGAAAAATAGTGAAAACGAGGAAACGTCGGGTTTGCCCATGATTGTGCTTGAAAAAAGAGAAATAAAGGGGTAAAATGAAAATGATATATTAGAAGTGACTGGGCTTTTCTCAGATATATGCCAGAGGAAGATTTTTCTGCGAGCAAGCTGGAAGGGAAGCGGCCATTTCTTTCATTGTCAAGGAGAGTGTCCCATGCATAAGTCCCTGAAAATTTTCAAATGTTGTTTGTCGGTTCTGCTTTGTTTTTCGCTCCTGCTGGCCCTTGCGGCCTGTGCAAAGGAGGTACCCGAGGAGCCGAAGCCCTCTGAGTCCGAGCAGGCACAGACGTTCACGTCTACAGACTGGGACAATGTGGTGGCACAGTTTGGCAATCATATTCTCGACAGCGCCACCTTCTCCTATTACTATTGGTCCAGCTATACCTCCTTCCTGAACTACTACGGCAGCGAGGCCCAGGACATGGTGGATCTCTATACGCCCCTGGATCAGCAGATGTATTCCGAGGAGCTTACCTGGCAGGACTATTTCATCGACAACGCCTTGATGGCGTTCCGCCAGTATTCCGCGTTAAATGACCTGGCCGCCGCCGACGGCTTCGAGCTGTCGCAGACGGCCCAGGATGCCCTTGCCAACGCCGAGGAGGAGCTGCTCGGCACGGCCGAGGCCATGGGCTTTGAGACGGTCGAGGAGTACCTCCAGGCCAACTACGGCACCGGCGCTACGCTGGAGAATTATCTTGCCTATGTCCGCGACAGCTTCGTCGTGCAGGAATATACGAAGGTGCTCCAGGATAGCTTCTCCTATACCGACGAGGAGGTTGAAGCATACTTCGACGAGCATGAGGACGATTACGCCGCCAACGGCATCCTCAAGCGCGACGTCAATATGGCCCAGCTTCGCTATCTCATGATCCTCCCCGCAGACGATAGCGAGGAGAGCTACAACGCCATCGACGAAGCCTTCAACGAGATGCTGGCCGACTGGGAAACCTGGGAGGATAAGTCCGAGGAGGGCTTTATGGCCTTCGGCGAGAAGTGGAGCGAGAAGGGCTTCGCGCAAGACTACCTGGACGCGGTAGCGCCGGATACCGTCTACTTCTCCTATTTTGACGACTGGGTCTTCGATGAGCCCCGCGAGCAGGGCGACACCAGAACCTACTACATGGAGTCCGGCGACTATTTCTTCTACTATATCCGCCAGCTCGACGAGGTCTTCTGGCGCACCCAGGCGAGGTACGATATGTGCCATGAGGCCTTCACCGAGTTCCTGCTGAATAAAATTTCCAACTACACCTACGTTACCCACCCGGAGAATATCATTATATCCCAGGCAGAGGATCTCTACGAGGATTACGAGGACGTCTACAGCATGATCGAGGGCTTGGAAACAGAGTGAGATCCCCACGTAAAACGAAAAATCCGGCAAAATTGCATCGGTATAACTACCAATATTAGGATATTAAACCTGTGCATAATCTACAAAAAAGATTTGGAAGTTATATTCGTGTAATATTTACTTGACATTTTTATGCCGAATCATTAAAATTCAAGTATGTTGTGGCGCACTCTGCGCCCGGCTATTTTTGGTGGTACCACGTAAAAGCGTGTGCTGCATATAATTTTTTGAAAGGATGAGACCAAAAATGAAAAAACTGATTGCTCTGCTGCTTGCTCTGACCATGGTATTTGCTCTGGTTGCTTGCGCAAAAGAAGCACCCGCACCCGCACCCGATGAACCCGCTCCTGTGGAGCCCACTCCCGATGAACCCGCTCCTGTGGAAGATGAGCCCGTTGTGATTGATGAAGAGGTAGTAGAAGAAGGCGGCCTGGTTGGCGTTTCCATGCCCACCATGGACCTGCAGCGTTGGAACCAGGACGGCGCCAACATGAAGGCTCAGCTCGAAGCTGCTGGCTACGAGGTTGACCTCCAGTACGCTGCCAACGATACCTCCATGCAGATCACCCAGATCGAGAACATGATCGCCAATGGCGCAAAGGTCGTTATCATTGCTGCCATCGACGGTGAGTCTCTGGGCACGGTTCTGGCTCAGGCCAAGGAAGCCGGCTGCGCAGTTATCGCTTATGACCGTCTGATCATGGGCTCCGACGCTGTCAACTACTATGCTACCTTCGACAACAAGCTGGTTGGTCAGATGCAGGCCGAGTACATTGTCAAGGCGCTTGACCTTGCAAATGCCGGCGAGAAGACCTACAACATCGAGTTCATCACCGGCGACCCCGGCGACAACAACGTGAACTTCTTCTATGTAGAAGGCGCAATGCCCGTTCTGCAGCCGTATCTTGATTCCGGCGTTCTCGTTTGCCAGTCTGGCCAGGTCACCAAGGACGAGGTTGCTACCGAAGGCTGGTCCGCAGAAAAGGCTCAGGAGCGTTTTGAGAACATTCTCTCCACCTACTATGCCGACAAGCAGCTCGACGCTGTTCTGGCTTCCAACGACTCCACTGCACAGGGTGTTGCCACCGCTCTGGCTTCCTCCTACAGCAATGCAGTGTATCCCTTCATCCCCGGTCAGGACTGCGACATCGTTTCCGTCATGAACATGATGGACGGCAAGCAGGGCATGTCCGTCTTCAAGGATACCCGCGACCTGGCTGCCAAGGCTGCCGAAATGGTTGATGCCATCATGAAGGGCACCGAGCCCCCCATCAACGACACCACCACCTATGACAACGGCACTGGCATTATCCCCAGCTATCTGTGCGCTCCGAAGGAATGCACCAAGGACAACATCCAGGAGATCCTGATTGACTCCGAGTACTACACCTGGGAACAGCTTGAGCACTAATTTCTGGTGTTTGTAGCTAAAATTCATAGCTAGTATTTTGCCGAGCAAGCCTTCGGGCTTGCTCGGCCTCTCAAAAGAAAGAACTCATCACTGGAGGCGATAGCTTGTCAGACATTCTACTTGAAATGAAAAACATCACCAAGCTGTTTCCCGGCGTCAAAGCTCTGGACGACGTGAACCTCAAGGTGAAAAAAGGAAGCATTCATGCTCTGGTCGGCGAAAACGGCGCCGGAAAATCTACCCTCATGAATGTGCTCAGCGGCATCTATCCATACGGAACCTACTCCGGCGATATCATTTATGACGGAAAGGAATGCCGCTTTTCGACGATTCGTGACAGCGAATCCAAGGGTATCGTTATCATCCACCAGGAGCTCGCCCTGGTTCCCTATATGACCATCGGCGAGAATATGTACCTGGGCAACGAGCGCGGAAAATCCTTTGCCATTGACTGGACTACCACCTACACTGAAGCGGACCGCTATCTCAAGATCGTCGGCCTGCATGAGTCCTCCCACACCCTGATCCGCGACATTGGCGTGGGTAAGCAGCAGCTTGTGGAGATTGCAAAGGCCCTTTCCAAGAATGCTCGGCTGCTGATTCTGGATGAACCCACCTCCTCCCTCAATGAGGCCGACTCCAAGGCCCTGCTGGATCTTCTGATCCGCCTGAAGGGAGAGGGCTTAACCTCGATTATTATCTCTCATAAGCTCAATGAGGTTTCTTATGTGGCGGATGATATCACCGTGATCCGCGATGGCCATACGATCGAAACGCTCATCAAGGGCGTGGACGACATCTCCGAGGATCGAATCATTCGCGGCATGGTTGGCCGTGAAATGAGCGACCGCTTCCCCAAGCGGCACGGCGTAGAAATTGGTGAGGTTTCTATGGAGGTGAAGAACTGGGATGTCTATCATCCCATCTACACCGATAAAAAGGTTGTGGACAATGTGTCATTCCATGTGCGCAAGGGTGAGGTCGTAGGTATTTCCGGCCTGATGGGTGCAGGCAGAACAGAGCTTGCCATGAGCATTTTTGGCCATAGCTATGGCTCCTCCATTTCAGGCAAGGTATATATCAATGGCAAGGAAGTAAAGATGCATTCCACAAAGTCCGCCATTGAGCACGGCCTTGCCTACGTCACCGAGGACCGCAAGGGCAATGGTCTGATCCTTTCCAATTCGATTCTTGCCAATACCACTCTGGCCAACCTGAAGGGTGTTTCCAACATGGGCGTCATCGACACCGATAAGGAATACGCGGTGGCCGAGGAATATCGGGAGAAGCTCCGCACCAAGTGCACCGGTGTGGAACAGCTGGTCGGCAACCTTTCCGGCGGCAACCAGCAGAAGATTTTGCTTGCCAAGTGGATGTTTGCGGGCCCTGATGTGCTGATTCTGGATGAGCCTACCCGCGGCATCGACGTGGGCGCAAAATATGAGATCTACAATATCATCAATGACCTTGCTGCCGCTGGCAAGTCTGTCATCATGATTTCGTCCGAGCTGCCCGAGATTCTCGGCATGAGCGACAGAATCTATGTCATGAACGAGGGCCGCATGGTCGGCGAGTTTGACGGGGCCGAAGCCACTCAGGAGGGCATCATGGCCTGCATCCTTAAATCCAGCGACGAATGATAAGGAGCAAAGAAGAATGAAAAATTCAAAAGTATTAAATCTGATTCAGAAATACACGATGATCATCGTTTTGATTTTGGTTGTCGTCATATTCTCCGTTGCGACCAAGGGTAAACTGCTGTTTCCCCAGAACCTCACCAACCTGATTTCTCAGAATGCGTATGTGTTTGTGCTGGCCACCGGTATGCTGCTTTGCATCCTGACCGGCGGTAACATCGACCTTTCCGTTGGCTCTGTAGTTTGCTTTGTCGGCGCTGTCGGCGGCAAGCTGCTTACGAATCTTGGCTGGGGTGTGCTTCCCACTGCCATTGCGATGCTCGCCATTGGCATTGCAATCGGTGCATGGCAGGCTCTTTGGATTGCCTATGTCCGTGTTCCGCCGTTCATCACGACCCTTTCCGGTATGCTGGTGTTCCGCGGTCTGTCCAACGTAGTGCTCAACGGCAAGTCTATCCGTATCGGCAACGAAGTATTCATCAAGATTTTCGGCGGCGGTGCGGACTGCTACATTCTCAGTGGCAGCGCGGCAAAGACGCTTTGCCTGATTGTCGGCTTTGTCGGCGCGGCAGCGTTTATTGTTCTCACGCTCCTCACCCGCATTTCCCGCAAGAAGAAGGGCTACAGCGTGGAAGGCCTGGCCTCCTACATCGTCAAGACGGCTGCCATTGCTGCGGTTGTAATTTTCATGGCATGGAAGATGAGCCAGCACAAGGGCCTGCCCACCGTTCTGATTTGGCTGGCAGTTGTCGTCGGTCTCTATTCCTACATCACCTCTAAGACCACCATCGGCCGTCACTTCTATGCAGTCGGCGGCAATGAGAAGGCAGCGAAGCTCTCCGGTATCAACACCAATAGAGTTTACTTCCTTGCCTACACCAGCATGGGTATGCTGTCCGGTCTGACTGCAATGCTGGTCATTGCCCGTATGGCCTCTTCCACCACGCAGGCTGGCGAAGGCTACGAAATGGACGCCATCGGCTCCTGCTTCATTGGCGGCGCCTCCGCCTACGGCGGCATCGGCACCGTGCCCGGTGTGGTCATTGGTGCGCTTCTGATGGGCGTTATCAACATGGGCATGAGCATTCTCGGCGTGGACATGAACTACCAGAAGGTTGTTAAGGGCCTCGTGCTTCTGGCAGCCGTTATCTTCGACGTGGTCACCAAGCGTCAGAAGTCCTGATTTTTGAGTGAATGAAACAAGATTCTGCCTCCAATGGGCTCTGTCCCCCTGGAGGCAGACAAATAAAAAGGAGGCAAAAACGTGCTATACCTCGGTGTAGATCTGGGCACTTCTTCCATGAAGGTCCTTTTGGTTGATAGTTCGGGGAAAGTCCTGCACAGCACATCGCAGAGCTATCCCCTGATGATGCCGCAGCCCGGCTGGTCGGAACAGGACCCGGAACAGTGGTGGTCGGCACTTTGCGTATGCGTACCCAAGCTGTTGGAAGGAATAGACGGTGCACAGGTCGCGGGCTTGTCCGTAGGCGGACAGATGCACGGACTTGTCGCCCTGGATGAAAATGACCAGGTGCTTCGTCCCGCGATTTTGTGGAACGACGGCAGAACCGGCAAGCAGACCGACGCCCTGAATGCGGATTTCGGTAAGGAAAAGCTGCTGGAGCTGACAGGCAACCTGGCTTTTGCCGGTTTTACTGCGCCCAAGCTTCTCTGGATGCGCGAGAACGAGCCGGAGCTCTTTGCAAAGATTCGCCGCATCATGCTCCCGAAGGACTATATTGTCTATCGCCTCACGGGTGAGCATTGCTGCGATTACTCCGACGCCTCCGGTATGCTGCTGCTGGACGTGGCCAACCGCTGCTGGTCTGAGCCTCTGATGGCCTACTGCGGCGTCAAGGCCGAGCAGCTCGGCAAGCTCTATGAGAGCTACGAGTCTGTCGGCACCGTGAAGCCGGAGATGGCAGAGCTTCTCGGCATTCCCGCCGCCACAGTCGTTGCCGCCGGTGCGGGTGACAATGCTGCCGCTGCGGTCGGCACCGGCACCGTCGGTGAAGGAAGCTGCAACATCTCCATCGGTACCTCCGGTACCATCTTTATCCCCAGCCGGGAGTTCAAGCTTCCCCCCGAGGGCAATCTCCATGCCTTTGCCCATTCCGACGGCACCTACCACCTGATGGGCTGCATCCTCGCAGCGGCTTCGGCCTACACCTGGTGGCGGCGTGACATCCTCAAGGGCACCTCCGACAACGAGGAGCAGCAGGACATCACCCTCGACAAGCTGGGCAAGAACCATGTCTATTATCTGCCCTACCTGATGGGCGAGCGTTCCCCGCACAATGATCCGGCTGCCCGCGGCGTGTTTGCCGGGATGAGCCTGGATACCACCCGCTCGGACATGACCCAGGCGGTCATGGAGGGCGTGGCCTTCGCCATCCGCGACAGCGTGGAGATCGTCCGTTCTCTTGGCCTGGATATCAAGGCCAGCAACCTCTGCGGTGGCGGCGCCAAGAGTCCCATCTGGCGGAAAATTTTTGCCAACGTCCTCAACATGGAGCTGACGGTTCCCGATTCCGAGGAGGGCGCGGGCTACGGAGCCGCAATCCTCGCCATGGTTGCTGCGGGCGAATATGCCAATGTGCTTGAGGCCTGCGCTGCCATGCCGTCCGGCGGCACCAAGTATACCCCTGACCCTGAGATAGTAGCCCTCTATGACGAGCGCTATGCCAACTTCAAGGCCATTTACCCTGCACTCAAGCCCATCTTCCCAGAGATGTGAGCAGGATAGGAGGAGAAAAAAGATGAAGGTTTACAGTGTATTTGATCCCGAATTCATCCCCTATGGCAAGGTCATCACCGGCGTGGATAACGATTCCCTGATCGCCGCGCTGAACGAGAGCACCCCGCTGCCGGAAGGCACGGCCTATGTGCCCTCTGAGCCGGCGCTTGAGAAGCTGCCCGCCATGCAGCAGATGACCGACAATGTATACGGCGGTATGCCCATCCAGCTCGGGTGGTGCAACGGCCACAACACCAAGCTCAACTGCCTGGAGTACCACCGCGACAGCGAGGTCAACCTGGGCACAGAGGATTTCATTCTCCTGCTGGCTAAGCAGGATAAGATCGTGGACAACATTCTGGACACTGCGGATGTGGAAGCATTCCTCTGCCCGAAGGGCGTCATGATCGAGGTTTACGCCACGAGCCTGCACTATGCACCCTGCTCTGCCAAGCCCGGTATGGGCTTCCGGGTCATGGTTGCGCTGCCCCGTGGCACCAACGAGGCTGCCCCTGCCATCGGCGTTCTGAATGGGGAAGACAAGCTGCTGTGGGCCCGCAACAAGTGGCTTTTGGCCCATGCGGAGTCTGACGAAGCTGCCCAGGGCGCATTTGTTGGCCTGAAGGGCGTCAATATTGATCTTGCGAATTAAAAGGATCCATTTGTACATCCTTTTATTATAGTGTGATTATTGTGTGAACAAAAACAAGGAGTGAAAGTAAATGTTTGAAAATATTCCCAATGTAAAACTCGGCATCATCGCAGTCTCCCGTGGCTGCTTCCCCGCAAGCCTCTCGGAGATGCGCCGTGCGAACATTCTCAAAGCCTATGACGGCGAGCTGTACGAGTGCCCCGTTACGGTCACCACGGAAAAGGACGCCTGCAAGGCAGTCCAGGATGTCAAGGCCGCCGGTGTCAACGCCCTGGTGGTATTCCTTGGCAACTTCGGCCCCGAGACCCCCGAGACCCTGATTGCCGACTGGTTCGACGGCCCCATCATGTTCGTGGGTGCTGCCGAAGGTGACGGCGACCTGCACGATGGCCGCGGTGACGCCTACTGCGGTATGCTCAACTGCAGCTACAACCTCGGCCTGCGCGGCCGCACCGCTTATATTCCCGAGCTTCCCGTGGGCGACGCCAACGATCTGGCTGCCCGCATCGCAGAATTCGTCCCCATTGCCACGGCGGTTCTGGGCCTCAAGGGCCTGAAGATCATTGCGTTCGGCCCGCGTCCGGATGACTTCCTGGCCTGCAACGCTCCCATTAAGGCCCTCTATGACCTCGGCGTTGCCGTGGAAGAGAACAGCGAGCTCGATCTTCTCGCAGCCTACAACAAGCATAAGGATGATCCCCGTATCCCCGCCGTCATGGAGGAGATGCGCGCAGAGCTGGGCGAGAACAAGTATGCCGGCATTCTGCCCCGTCTGGCACAGTACGAAGTCACCCTGCTCGACTGGATGGAAGAGCACAAGGGCACCAGAAAGTATGTGGCCTTTGCCAACAAGTGCTGGCCGGCCTTCCAGACCGAGTTTGGCTTTGTTCCCTGCTATGTCAACAGCCGCTTCACCGGCCGTGGCATTCCCATTAGCTGCGAAGTGGATATCTACGGCGCTCTGTCCGAGTATATCGGCATCTGTGTCTCCGGCAAGCCCGTTACCCTGCTGGACATCAACAACACCGTGCCCGCCAAGGCCTACAACGAAGAGATTGCCGGCAAGTTCGACTATCGTCTGACCGAGACCTTCATGGGCTTCCACTGCGGCAACACCTGCTCCAGCCTCCTGAAGAAGCCGACCATGGGCTACCAGCTCATCATGAAGCGCGACCTCGAACCGGAGCTTGAGGAACCCGATATCACCCGCGGTACCCTCGAAGGCGACATTAAGGCCGGAGATATTACCTTCTTCCGCCTGCAAAGCGCTGCTGACACCACCCTGCACGCCTATATCGCAGAGGGCGAAGTCCTGGATGTACCCACCAACAGCTTCGGCTCCATCGGTGTCTTCGCCATTCCCGAAATGGATCGCTTCTATCGCCATGTCCTGATCCAGAAGCGCTATCCGCACCATGGCGCGGTGGCCTTCGGCAAGTATGGCAAGGCGCTGTTTGAGATATTTAAGTATCTGGGCATCTGCGACATTTCCTACAACCAGCCCGCTGGCCTGCCCTATCCCACCGAGAATCCCTTCGCATAATTCCATCATTTAAACTTCGTGTCATTCTGAGCGACAGCGAAGAATCTACGGATCCTTCCCTTCGCTCAGGATGACTTCTTTTTACAGGAAATGAAAGGAGATATTATGGAAAAGTTTGCATTTGGCGCACTGTCTGATGGCCGTCCGGTCACGGCGTATCGCATGACCACCGACTCCGGCAGCGAGGCTGTGGTACTGGATTATGGCTGCACCCTTCAGTCCCTGCGGGTTCCCGACCGGGACGGCAAGCTTGTGGATGTGGTGTTGGGCTACGATACAGCCAAGGAATATGAGGAAAACGGCGGCTTCTTCGGAGCAAGCATTGGCCGCGTTTGCAATCGCATTGGTAAAGCGTCCTTCACCCTGGATGGCGTGAAGTATGACTTGGTGCCGAGTGAGGGGAAAAACCAGCTCCACGGCGGCACCAAGGGGTTTGACCGCTGCTTCTTCGAGGTAGCGGAGGTCGAACATGGTCTTGCCTTCACTCGCCTTTCCCCGGATGGCGAAGAGGGTTTTCCGGGGAATGTGTCCGTACGGATTCTCGTCACCCTCAGCGGCGACAATGTGCTGACCTTCACCTATGAGGCGGACACCGACAAGGCAACCCCCGTCAGCCTCACAAACCATGCCTACTACAATCTGGCCGGATCCGGCGACATGCTGGATCATGAGCTGAAAATTTATGCCTCCCACTTCACCCCCGTTGACCCCGAGAGCATCCCCACCGGCGAAATTGCCCCGGTGGCAGGGACGCCGCTGGACTTCACAGCCGGGAAGGTGATCGGCCAGGATATTGGCGCGGAGATGGAACAGATGAAGCTGGTGGGCGGCTTTGACCACAACTTCGTGCTGGACAGTCCGGAGGACTGGAAGGTGGCGGCGGAGGCCTATTGTGCCCGCACCGGCATCGCCATGCGCGTCGAGACCACCGCGCCTGCCATGCAGTTCTATAGCGGCAATTTCATTACCGCCAAGGTCGGCAAGCAGGGTACGCCGCTTGCTCCGCGCTATGGCCTGTGCCTGGAGACGCAGATTCATCCCGATGCGGTGAACCAGCCGAATTTCCCCAGCCCCATCCTTCCGGCAGGAGGTCACTATTTCTCCCGCACGTCCTATGTGTTCACCCTGCGCTGACGAGAAAGCGCTATGGATACTGTAATTCATGTGATCGAGACGGCCCTGCCGGTGTTCCTGACGCTGGGGCTGGGAATGCTCTGCCGGAGGAGGAAGCTTCTCAACCGGGCGGGCGTGGATGCGCTCAAGTCGGTGGCGGTGAACATCACCCTCCCGGCAGTCATGTTTTCGGCGTTTGCCACAGCGGAGTATTCTGCCAGCAGTATTGGCATCCCGGTCGTCATTTTCGCCCTGTGCCTGCTGGCCATGGCCTTGGGCAGGCTTTTCTGCCGAGTCTTGCGCATCCCCGGCAGACTTTCCCCCTTTTTGGCCACCGGCTTTGAGGCGGGAATGCTGGGCTATGCGCTCTTTGCGCTGCTGTTTGGCGCAGAAGCCAATTCCCACTTTGCCATTGTGGATTTGGGACAGGTGCTCTTTGTTTTTACGGTCTATAAAATCGCTCTGTCCGGCAAAAACGGCTGGCGGAATGCCTTGAAGGAGGCACTGTATTCACCCACGGTTTGGGCGATTGCGGCGGGCCTTCTGATGGGCGCGACCGGAATATTTCGGGCGTTGGAGCCCTCCGGGATCAGCGGAATTTTGCGCGCGGCAGCCAGCTTTGTGGCAGCGCCCACCAGCGCCATCATTTTGCTGTCCATTGGCTATGATCTGGTGCCCTCTGAGATCCGCTGGCGCAAGACCGCGGTGATCGTGGGGATGCGGGTGGTCATTATGGCCATCGTGTTAGGCCTTGCACTGATCCTAAACAGGTTTGTCCTTGGCAATGCCATGCACATCGGTGCGCTGGTGCTTCTAATGACGCTGCCGCCGCCCTATGTGCTGCCGGTGTTTGCCGACGCGGGCGACGAGCGAGCCAATATTTCCTCAGCGCTGTCCGTCCTGACGCTTCTGAGCCTCATTATCTTTGCAGTTCTTACCGCTGTGTTCCGCTGAACTGCGTGAACCCGCCGATTGCGGATAAGAATTCCACGATTCTACTGTTAAAAATATGCATAACTTTAGCGCTGCCTCGGGATTTCCGGGGCAGCGCTTGCCTTTATTTGTGATATTTACTTCCGGCCTGAATGGCTTCGGCGCGGTAGAGCTGCTCCAGCACCATAATCCGGGCCAGGTGGTGGGGGAATGTCATAGGAGACATGGATAGGCGCAGATCAGCTTTGGCCTTGACCTCTGGTGAAAGGCCGAAGGAAGAGCCAATCAAAAAGCAGGCGCAGCTTTTTCCACCGGCCTTGACCTTGGCCAGGGTGTGTGCCAGCGCTTCGGAATCCCGCAGCTGTCCCTCCGGGGTCAGGACGCAAAGCCAGGCGCCCTTTGGTATCCTGGCAAGAAGCTGCGTTCCTTCCTTTTCCAGGGCGGCGGCAATCTGCCCGGGGGTGGGGTCGTCCGGCAGCCGCTGCTCGGGCAACTCCAGAAGGTCAAATTTGCAGTAGCCCTTCAACCGCTTGGTATATTCCTCCGCTGCCGAAAGGTAGAATTTCTCCTTGAGCTTGCCTACGGCAAGCACTGTAATGGAAAACATAGGCGCTCCTATCTCAAAAGGGTCTCAAAGAAACCGGCATCCGCCATGGAGTAGTATTCGCAGTCCGAGACGATGATGTGATCGGCCAACTGGACACTCACGGCATTTAATGCCTGCCAGACCTTGAGCGTCGTGACTTCGTCCTCGCCGGAGGGCTTACAAATGCCGCAGGGATGGTTGTGGGCCAGTACGACAGAGGTGGCGTTGTAGTGCAGCGCTGTCTCCACAATGCGGCGGATCGATACGTCTGTGGCGTTGACGCTGCCCTCCCCCAGCCTGCGGCAGGTGAGCAGCTTGCATTTTCCATCGAGGCACAGCAGATAGACAAGCTCCCGGTTCATGCCGAAAAATTGGGGCAGCAGATATTCTGCACATTTGGTGGTAGTCTCCAGAATGCCCTGGGAGCGAGTCAGGGCTCGTTCCCGTTCGGCGGCAGCGGTGAGCTGACCCACAAGCTGTATGAGGATGGCGGCGTTTTTTGAAATGCCTTCAACGGCCATGAGCTGGTCGAGCTCTGCTCCCATTACCGCGCTCAGGCTGCCAAAGTGGCGCAGCAGCTCGTGCGCCATCAGATTGGTGTCCCGCCGGGGGATGGCGTAGAACAGCAGCAGCTCCAGCCGGTTCACATCGGACAGACTCTCAAAGCCGCCCTGCAGGTAGGTTTCCCGCAGACGGTTGCGGTGCCCCTCATGGGGGTTTTTCGGTTTTTCACCCATGGTGCGCCTCCTGCAAAAGTCGTCTGAGATATTGGCCGGTTGCGGAATCCGGGCAGCGTGCGATGTCCTCCGGGGTACCGCAGGCGAGGATCCTTCCTCCCTCGTTTCCACCCTCGGGGCCAAGGTCGATGAGGTAGTCGGCGGTCTTAATCACGTCCAGGTTGTGCTCGATCACCACCACTGTGTTGCCTGCGTCTACCAAAGCTTGGAGGACGCCAATGAGCTTTTGTACATCGTACATATGAAGTCCGGTGGTGGGTTCGTCGAGGATATAGATGGTTCTGCCGGTGGCACAGCGGGCCAATTCGGCGGAAAGCTTCACCCGCTGGGCTTCACCGCCGGAGAGGGTGGTGGAGGATTGGCCCAGCTTGATATAGCCCAGCCCAACCTCGACCAGGGTGGCCACCTTGCGCCGGATATTGGGCAGGGAATCGAAAAATTCCAACGCTTCATCGGCAGTCATGTCCAGCACATCGGCGATGGTTTTCCCCTTGTAGGTGACCTCCAGGGTTTCGCGGTTGTAGCGTTTCCCCTTGCATACCTCGCAGGGGACGTAGACGTCCGGCAGGAAGTGCATTTCGATTTTCAGCAGACCGTCGCCATTGCAGGCCTCGCAGCGGCCGCCCTTCACGTTGAAGGAGAAACGGCCCGGACCGTAGCCGCGCATTTTTGCCTCGGCGGTGGAGGCGAAGAGGGCGCGAATGTCGGTAAAAAGGTCGGTGTAGGTGGCGGGGTTGGAGCGGGGCGAACGGCCGATGGGGCTTTGGTCGATACAGATGACCTTATCGAGATATTCGATGCCCTCAAACCGGTCGTGCTTTCCGGGACGAAGCCGGGCGTGGTTTAGG
>JAZLFG010000077.1:0-28051 GCA_045615685.1 Faecousia sp. | reverse complement strand
CCAGAATTTTTGCCACCGTGGAGTGGCAATAGGCGCTCTCCGCACGAATTTTCAGCACGCCTGAAAGATCGACGCAGCCAGAAAGTACCCGTTCGCCGCTTGCCACCTGCACCGGCAGGCTTTCCCCCGTAATTTGGGCAGTGTCGAGGCTGGCGCTGCCTTCCAGGATCACCCCGTCCACCGGAATCCGCTCTCCGGGCTTCACCAAAAGAATATCTCCTGAGGCAATGTCCTCCGGATCAACCTCCACGATCTCCTCACCTCGGCAAAGGAAGGCAACGTCCGGCCGCAGATCCATCAGCGCAGAGATCGATCGACGGAACCGCTCCACTGCGCAGCTCTCAAAAAGCTCGCCAACCTGGAAGAAGAGCATCACCGCCGCCCCTTCCGGGTAATCGCCCAGCACAAAAGCACCCACGGTAGCAATCGTCATGAGAAAATGCTCATCGAAGCCATTGCCTCGGGATACTGTAATTGCCGCCTTTCGCACAACCGGCCAGCCTGTGACTACCCATGAAGCCAGCATCAGCCCGAGGCGCACATAGCCATCAAAAAACAGGCCCACCCCAAAGAGTGCCGCTGATACCAGAATGCACCATAGGCTCTTTTTCTGCTTCCTGGTCATTTAAGGATCACCTCACAGTCTGGCTCTACTTTCTTCACCAGACGCACAATTTTTTTCATCACTTCCTCCCGAAGGCACTCATCATCCAGCTCCACGCACATTCTCTGGGTCACAAAGCTGACGCTGACAGCCTTTACCTCAGGAAGCGCGGCAATTGCCCGCTCCATCTTGGCCGCGCAATTGGCACAGTCCAAATCCCGCAATTGGTAAGTCTTTTTCATTGGCTATTCCTCCTCCAAATGTTCTTTCGCCATATTGATGATGGTCTTCACATGATCGTCGGCCAGGCTGTAGACCATCATTTTCCCTTCCCTTCGGGCGCATACCAGATCGGCCTGCTTGAGAAGCCTGAGCTGATGGGAAATTGCCGATTGGCTCATGCCAACCGCCTCACAGATCTCCGTCACATTCCGCTCCTGGTCAAATAGTGCACACAAAATCTTAATCCGGGTGGAATCTCCAAACACACGAAATAGCTCCGCCAGCTCAAACAGCCGATCTTCCCCCAAGATAATTTCCATCCAATCACTCCTTATTATGCTTAATTGTTCATATGAGCATTTCTTCATATATAGAATACGACTTTTTCTCTATTTGTCAAGAGGTCTTTTCAAAAAAACTGCTGCAAAGCATCATCGCCTTGCAGCAGCATGTATCCGTTTGGGTGATTACTCGTCTTCTTCGTCCTCGTCCAGGTCAAACTCCAGCTCTTCGCCACAGTTAGGACAGGTGATTGAGCCAACATCAAGCATACTTTCATCAATGTTGACGACCTCGCCGCAGGCGGGGCACTCGACCTCGTAGATAATCTCGTCGTCGGCAAATTCGTAATCGTCGTCCTCAGCCTCTTCCTCGTCTTCTTCATCCTCATAGAGAAGGAAATCCTCCATGGCGTCGAGGGCCTCCTCGATTTCGTCAAGCTCATCCGAGACGGCAATTGCGTTCTCCTCAAGGTCCGCGATCGTTGTGGCCATATCCGCAATGGTTTCCACCAATGCAGCAATCATTTTCCCCTCGTTGGTCTCAGTGGAAAGCTTCATTCCTTCCATCAGGCCCTTGAGATAAGCAGATTTCTCAGACAGTGTCATCGTAGCTTCCTCCCCATATTACAAGATTTGCAGATAGCTATAGTATATCTGTGTCGCATTAAGCCTTTGCGCGGCCCAGGTATTCGCCGGTGCGGGTATCGACCTGGATTGTCTCTCCCTCGTCGATGAACAGTGGAATCTTAATCTCTGCGCCGGTTTCCAGCGTAGCGGGCTTCAGGGTGTTGGTGGCGGTGTTGCCTGGAACAGCGGGATCGGACTTGGTCACAACCAGCTCGACAAAGTTCGGGCATTCCACACCGAAGACATTGCCCTTGTAGGACAGGATTGTGCAAACCTCATTTTCCTTGATGAACTTGAAGGCGTCGGGCAGGATGTCCTTGCTCAGAGGCACCATGTCGTAGCTCTCCTGATCCATGAAGTAATAGAGATCGCCGTCGTTGTAGCTGTACTCCATCTTCTTGCGCTCGATGAACGCTTCTTCGAACTTGGCAGTCGGGTTGAAGGAAGTCTCGGTCACGCCGCCGGTGATGATGTTTCTCATCTTTGTGCGAACGAAAGCCGCACCCTTGCCGGGCTTGACGTGCTGGAATTCCACAACCTGGAAAATCTTGCCATCCATCTCGAAGGTCTTGCCATTTCTGAAATCGCCTGCAGTAATAGTAGCCATATATATAATGCCTCCAATGAAAAAATACTATCCGTTTATAGATGTGGATAGTTTACTACATGTGCGCCGATATTTCAAGTATTTTCACAAAATAATCAGCTCTTTTGGACTTTGTGTCAAATCCTCGCAGCCCTGGGCCGTCACAATGACCACATCCTCGATGCGAACACCGAATTCTCCCGGTATATAGACGCCCGGTTCCGCCGAAATGACTGCCCCCGAGGGAATCGGCCGGTCGTTGGAAGGGCTACAATTGGGATTCTCGTGAATCTCAAGGCCGAGGCTGTGGCCATAGCTGTGGCCAAAATACGCGCCATAGCCCGCCACTTCAATGACCGCTCTTGCAGCACCGTCAATTTCTTCGCCGGTGCGACCTGCCCGTGTGGCAGCGATGCCGGCCCTCTGGGCAGCCAGAACCGTGTCGTAGACCCTTCGCATCTTCTCTGAGACTGTGGACAGCGCGACAGTGCGGGTCATGTCCGAGCAATAGCCCTCCAGCTTTACGCCAAAGTCCATGGTAACAAAATCGCCGGACGCCAGCTTTCGGTCGCCTGCCACCCCATGGGGCAGGGAGGTATTCGGCCCGGACACCACAATGGGTGGAAAGCTCAAGCCCTCCGCGCCTGCCCGGTAAAGTCGGTAGATCAGCTCTGCCTCCAACTCCTTTTCCGTCATTCCCACCCGGATGACCGGCAAAAGCGACAAGAAAACTTCGTCCGTTATTTTTTGGGCCTGGCGCATAATCTCTTGCTCCCAGAGCGCCTTCTCCCAACGCAAACGATCCAGCTCCTGCTGACATGGCACAAGACTCGCCGTCTGCGCCGACTGCAATCGCAAAAAAGCGCCGTGGGTCAGGTCTTCCTCCTCCACACCCAGTGTATGAAGGCCTCTGGAATCCAGTACCTCCCGGATCCGGATAGAATAGGAATGCGCTCTGTCCACCTCGACTGCCTGCGCCGAGAATAGCTGCCGCTGGGCGCTTTCCAGATATCGGCTGTCGGTAAAATACCAGCAGCCGTCGGCAGTGACGAGGCACATTCCCTCGTCGATGCATCCTCCTGTCGCATACTGGCGGTTTGCCTTACTTGTCAAAAGTATAGCCTCCCGCTGATCGTGAAGGAGCGCTCGTATATTTTCCAGATGATGCATTTTCATAATACCCGCCTTCTTCTGGCAAGCCAAATAAAGGGCAGCTCCGCAATATGCCGGAGCTTCAGCCAGACGGTGTGATTGTGGATCGCGGGGATCAGGAGGGCACGCACCCCGGCGAAGTTGGCCCCCAGCACATCGGTATAGATTTGATCTCCTACCAAGGCAGCCTCCCGGGGAACAATACCGTAGCGGCTCAGGCATTCGCGGATGCCCCGGGGGAAGGGCTTTTTCGCCCGGGTGATACAGTCAAGGCCGTTCTTTTCGCAAAACACCACCACGCGAGCGTTTTTGCTGTTGGACACCACGCAGAGCTGCAGCTTCGACGCCTGCGCAGCCTTGAGCCAGGCGCACATGGGAGCCGTCGCTACATCTGCCGTATAGGGGAGGATGGTATTGTCAAAATCCAGCATCAAGAGCTGAATTCCATCGGCCAGAAGCTTTTCAGGTGAAATCGCTGTGAGCGACGGATAAATCGCCTCCGGCAAAAAGGACAAGGGCATAAAATAAAGCCTCCCCGCATAGAAATCAATGGTCTATGCTCATTATACAAAACAGGAGGGCGTTTGTCCATGTCTTTGCCCGTGTATTTTGTGGGAATGTCCGCCCGGGAAGGGCGATTTGCCACCTGTGGCTGGTGTGCCAACTCCGACGGTATGTTACAGGAGCCCTCTCACCCGGATAAAGCCGACGCCCTGGTATTCGATGATCGAAACGGCCTTCCGAAGGAAAGCCATAGCCTTGCAGAAGCACTCCTGTCTGCGGCGAAGAAGCTGGACACAGATCTGATCGTGCTGGATTTTGAGCGTCCCCCCTCCCCTGCCGCCTGTGCGCTTGTTGCGCAGTTATCAAGCCGCTGCCGGGTTGCAGCTCCGGAAATCTTCTGCAAAGGAAGTCGTGCAGAACCAATTCTCAGCTATCACCCCATTCGAGAGACCTTTGCGGAATTTTTACGTCGAATTCCCCCCTCCTCCTGGCTGGAGCTTCGCCCGGTGGAGGAGGAGGTCTGCTATGCTACAGAATGTGCTCTTCCTGCACAAAAGACGTCTGACTTCTTTTCTGAGCTTCTGCAATGTCATTATCGGCCCGGCCACAGCCCGGAGGGTCTCACCTTACAGCTATTCGACACACCGGAGAGCTTCCGCTGCCGTGTTGCCGCCCTTGCCTCCCGCTTCTGTGCTGCCATTGGCCTCCAAAACGAGCTGGCAGCCTTTGGTTTTTCACAAGACTCCTTATAAAAAGCGGCCAGAATACAAAAATTTCTGCATTCTGGCCCAGATTTCCATCATATATTATATTACCGCTCCGCCTGACAGCTCACCAACGGCTTTTGGGCGGTGCAGCGGGTATAGAGGTCGCCGCAGTGCAGTCCCTGCAGGCACAAGGGGCACTGCCCACCTGTGTACATATCCCGAGGACAGGCTTGATCATAGAACCGATGGCCCTTTGCCGGTTTAATCGGAATGCGCCGAATCTCATCGCATTCCACGCAGCGCTCCACTCGGTATCCGGCACTCACGCAGGTAGCCTCCGTCACATAAAGCGCGGCAAACAGGTGGTTGCAGGAGCGTGCCTTGTTCTGCGCTGCAATTAACTCTGCCTGGCTCACTTCCAGATAGGCGCTGGTGCCATTGCCGGAGGCGTCCGACGCCGTAATCGTGATGTAATACCGGCTGGCCGCCGGGCTGAAGGATTTCGTGGAAACCCGCAAGCCCCAGGTCTTGCCGGACTTCGCCGCATAACCGGCCCAATCCCGATCCGACTCTACATCCGAGCTGACCTCGACACGGCAGTCGGTCACGTCCTTGTTGTCTGTTGCTTTTAGCTCGACGCGAAACGCCCCACTCGTCTGGCAGATCACCTCGGCATCGGTAATTTCCGGCGGCTGAAGATCCAGGTTCAGGGACAAGGCATAGGTAAAATAGCTGGCCGCACCAATGTTGTTCCAGTCCAGCACACTGCAGTATGTATAGGTCCAGTTGCGGCGGCTTTGGTAGTTGGTTGTCACCTGCAGGAGGGTGTTGTGAAGCTCATCCAAGGAGTCGATGGTAAATTTCCCAAGCTGCGCCTTGATTTTGGTCAAGAGATTTGCCGCGCCGCCCGGGCCATACTGATTTTGCAGGTCGCAGTAGTAGACAATGGCCTCCGGCGATTCAATTCCAGCAGTACGGGCATTGGAAATATAGCCCATAATATCCTTTCTACCCACCGCGTCCTGCACACTGCGGGCAATCTCTGTCCCCAACAGCGAACGGATTTTCGCGCCCTCACTGGCGGACAAGGTACGGGCGCCCCAGGCATCCGCTGCCGCGTTCACAATCTCCTGATAGAGGCTGCTACCCAAAACCGAATGCGCTGTTGCCGGATCAGAGGATACAATATTCTTTAACAAGTCCAGCGCACGTGCGCCATGCCATTGCAGCTTGCCCACGGACAGTGCGCCGTTGTCATTTCGATTAACAGAGTCATAGGTGCCCTCCTTGCACCGGAAAATCACAAGCAACGCGTTGACAATCTGATCATCTGTCACCGTAAGGGCAGACACTGCGGTAGGTATGTATGCAAACACGCCAAAACACAGGGCAATCACCAAAAGAATGGAAAGCATACGTTTTTTCATGGGATTTCTCCTTATCTATAAGTTCACGCCAAAGCTTCAATTACAAGCTTTTGTTTCAAAAAATGCCATTTATTTCGCATAAAGCAGCCCGATCACCCAATTGGAAAACCGCCGGGGCAACAGCTTGGAAAGCAGCGCCACACACCGGTAGGAAAACCCAATGGCAACCATCGGGCGGCTATTCTTTTTCAATGCATAGCGTGTGATAACTCTTCCTGCCTTTTCCGGGCACATCCCGCCGCGCTCATCCCGTTCCATACCGGATACGCTTCGTGCAATCCGCCCGGCATAGACCTCGTCGCCTATCTCAGACTTGACTCTGGCATCGGTGAAGCCAGTGGCAATGTCGCCGGGCAGGATGGCGCAGACCGTAATATGGAAGGGTCGCACCTCATTTTGCAGGGCAAGGCAATAGGACAAAATTGCCGACTTGCTGACAGAATACCAGAGCTGAAACGGGATTGGTAAAATCCCCGCAATAGAACTCACGCATATGATTCGGCCGCCGCCCCCTTCTCGCATGATGGGCAGCACCGCCCGGGTCACACAATCCATGCCAAAGAGATTGACCTCCAACTGAGCATGGGCATCCTCCGGGCGGGTCGCTTCGGCGGCGCCGGAGATGCCAAAGCCCGCGTTGTTTACAAGAAGGTCGATCCTGCCCTCCCGCTCTACCACCTGAGTGATTGCCCTTCGCACCTGCGCCTCAACCGTAATATCCGCGGTCAGATGCACAATGCCCGGGGCGGCGACCTCCCTTCGGGACAGCTCATAGACCCGGCAGCCGGCCGCACATAGCTGCGCCGCAACGCAGCGGCCAATGCCACTGCTGCCGCCGGTGACAACCGCGACCTTATGCACCGGTTCCACCGATGACTCTCCCAATGATGTCCACCGCCTCGTCGATCAGCGGCTTTGTGAGGGAGGCCATATAACTCGTGCGCAGCAGGCATGCATTGGGCGCGGTGGCCGGGGGCAGCACGGGGTTGACATATACGCCCTCGTCGTAGAGCTCCTTGGCCTTGCGGAGAGTATTCTCCGCTTCATAGGTATAAATCGGAACAATTGGTGTGTTCGCCTCGATAATCGGCACCTTGTGCGCCTTCAGGCCCTGCCGTGCGTAGGCCGCCAGCTCCAGCAGATGCACAGGAAGCTCCGGATGCTGCTTCAAATGCCGCAAGGATGCCAGCGCCACCGCGCAGGCAGAAGGCGGCATGGATGCCGAGAAAATGAAGGGCCGGGAGTTGTGCCGCACATAGTCGCAAATTTTCTCGGACGCCGCCATGAATCCGCCCAGACTTGCCAGCGACTTAGAGAAAGTACTCATGATGATATCGACCTCGACCTCCAAGCCAAAATAGCTGGCCGTGCCTCGGCCGCCTTCGCCAATCACACCCAAGCCATGCGCGTCATCCACCATGACCCGGGCGCCATACTGCCGGGCAAGGCGCACGATCTCCGGCAGCTTGGCAATATCGCCTCCCATGGAAAAAACGCCATCGGTGACAATCAGAATGCCCACATCTTCCTGGCTGATCCGCTGGAGGATGGACTCTAAATGCTCCATATCCGAATGGCGGTAGCGGAGCATCTTGCCATAGCTCAGCTTGCAGCCGTCATAAATGCTGGCGTGGTTCTCTCGGTCGCAGATGACATAGTCGCCGCGGCCTACCAGGGCACTGATAATGCCCAAATTGGACTGGAATCCGGTAGAAAACGTGACTGAACCTTCTTTATGTACAAAATCCGCCAACTCTGCCTCCAGCTCCAGGTGCATCTCCAGGGTGCCATTGAGAAAACGGGAGCCGGAACAGCCTGTGCCGTACTTCTCAAAGGCCCGAATGCCCGCTTCTACCACAGAGGGCTCCACGGTGAGACCCAAATAATTATTGGAACCGAGCATGATGCGGCGCTTGCCCTCCATGACAACCTCCACATCCTGCCGCGATTCCAAGGCGTGAAAATAGGGATAAATTCCCATTTCCCGGTACGTGTCGGCAAGGGCGAATTTTTCACATTTTTCAAACAGATCCATGATAATTCCTCTTTTCTATCCGGACGTTCCAATCAAACTGCGGGCAGCTAGAAAAAAATGACAAATAATCTATGGTGCATTCCTTCGATTTCCTTTGGTTTGGAGGAAGCCTATGGGACTAGTATACCACGGGAAATAAGATTGTCAAGTTTCTGCAGGAATTGTCGGCGCAATTCACACTAGCGCCCCGCTGCGGCGGATGCGTCGCACCAACAAAAGGGAGAGAACTAACTTTGCTGCGTCCGGCAGCAGGAAGGGCACGACACAGGCAAGGAGGATTTCCCAAATCCCACTGTCCGCGTACACTACGGCATACCACGCAGTACCGAAGGCATAGCACAGCGCAATGCCCCCCGCCATGGCAAGGCCCAGCCGCCAGGAATCCTCCCAGCGCCGGGCAGCCCAACCAGTAAGCCAGGCAGTACTCAAAAAGCCGATAAGATAGCCGCCGGTTGCACCTAAGAGCATGTGGATTCCGGCCCGAAATCCGGAAAATACCGGCACACCCACTGCGCCCAAAAGCAGATACACCGCCACAGCCGCACAGCCCTGCCCGGGGCCTAATAGAGCTGCCACCGTCATGACCGCCATGGTCTGCATTGTAAATGGCACAGGCCCCGGTACGGTCAGCCAAGCACTCAACACTATGGCCGCTGCACCAAGGGCGATGCGCGCATATCTCCGCGTCTTTTTCATGGTCACCCCTCCTCAAGAGGGATCATAAACCAAGACGCAGTATTTGTCAACCATATTTTATTTTTAGGTTAACGGTTATTCCTTTGCACCGCTGACGATGCCAATGTAGGCATTGGAGGTAGTACGGTAGATGATCATGTAGAACAGGGCGAAGCAGCCGATGCTGATTCCTGTAGTCAGGAGCAGGAGTGGCAGATTGTTGAGATCAAACAGCAACAGCATCTTCCGGATCATCGGGAAGGCAAAGGCCAGATGCAGCGCCGAGAATAAAAGCGGCAGGAAGAATACCGTCAGCATCTGGGAATGAATGCTTTTGCTAATTTCCGTCTTTGTCATACCCACCCGCTGCATGATGTCAAAGCGAGTTTGATCCTCGTAGCCTTCGGAAAGCTGCTTATAGTAGATGATGAGCACCGTCGCTACCAGGAACACCAGACTGAGCATGATGCCGATGAAGAACAATCCACCATAGGTGCCATAGAAATCATCCCGAACCTCCTCGCGGTCATCGAGAGAATAGCAATAAAAGTCGTTTTGATCCTTGATCGCCAAGTCTCTCAGTGTTTCCCGGACAGCTTCATAGACAGCGTCTTGCTTGTCAGCGTCGGGGTCAAAACCAAAATACCAGCACAGGTTGTACACGCCGACATAGCTTCCGAGCACCTCGGTCAGTGCTGCCGGATCCTTCACGACCACATAGACCTTGGGCAGAACATCTGTCATCACACCGCTGCCAAAGAAGTTATCCAAGCGCTTGACCACGGTGTATTCCCGATCGGCAATCCGAAGCTTGTCCGGAAGGTCGGCCATCCGATAGAGGTAAACCATCGCCTCATCGTCGGCAAGCACCTCTCGCGTGCCCATCATCCGGTTGTAGTCGTCCAGAGGAACCAGATAAATGGCAGCCACATCGCTGAAGCTGTCTACTTCAAAATGATTGAGCGCATTTTGGTCAAGCTGCAATTCGCCATTGCAAAACAAACCGTAAACCTGCGCCTGCCGGTAATCGAGAATGTTTTCCACCTCTGCGCCTGCCTTCTCTGCCGCACCCAAAAGGGAAACGCGCAGCTCGGAAAGATTTTCCTCATTCATCCTCTCCGGGGAGGAAAAGTCGATTCGAGCCGTGATCTGTCGGGGGTATCTGCTCTGGAGGCTGTCCTCCACACCAAAGTACATACAGGTGGAGGAGGAGAGCATCACCAGCACCATGGTAGCCAGGATGCAGACAGAGGCAAGACCCGCGCCGTTTCGCTTCATACGGTAAGCCATGGAAGAAACAGAAACAAAGTGGCGGGGTTTATAATAATACCTTTTGCTTTTCTGCAATATTTTGCACAGCAGTACAGAGCCAGAAATGAACAACAAATAGGTGGACACAATCACCATGATAACTGCCACAAAGAACCAAACCATCGCCTCCAGCGGGTCTTCGATGGTAACTGCCAGGCAGTAGGCGCAGCCCAGGATTATCACGCCCAGAAGTCCCAGCAGCCAATTGGCCTTCGGCGGCTTCTCTCCCACGTTTTCACTGCGCAGGAGCTCTGCCGGATTTGAAAAATGAAGCTGCCGCAGGGCATTGAGAAAAATCAGGAGGAAAATCGCGCCGTATAAAGCCGCACTTTGCCACATCGAAGGAAAATCCATAAAGAAGCTGTAGGTCACGTCACCGCCGACGAGGTTCACTAACACCAGCTCGGATAGCTTACTCAGGGCAATGCCGATGGCAAGGCCACAGGTCAGAGAGGCAAATGCCACCATCAGGGTCTCCCACAGAAGGATGCGGGCTATATTGCGCTTGTGCATTCCCAGCACATTGTATAGGCCGAATTCCTTCTTTCGTCTTCGAATCAGAAAGGAATTCGTATAGAACAGGAAGAGCACAGAAAAGATCGCAATCACATAACTGCCCAAATTCAGTGTAAACTGTAAGGAGTCGCCGCCGGACATATGCTCCATTAGCTCCAGCTTTCCAAGGAAGCTCAGGATGTAGTATACCGCCACCATGAGCACACAGGTAAGAAAATATGGCAGATACATGGTACGGTTCTTCCGGATCCCGGTCAAAGCCAAGCGCGGATAAAAGCCAGTTTTCATGCCGGTTCACCGCCTGTCGCCAGCATGGTCAGGGTATTGGAAATCTTCTGATAGAGCTGCTCGTTGGTACTCTGTCCTCGGTAAATTTGATGAAAGACCTCGCCATCCTTGATGAAGAGCACCCGGTTGGCATGGCTGGCCGCCTTGACCGAATGGGTCACCACAAGGATCGTTTGCCCCGCACGATTGATCTCGCCAAAAAGTCGCAAAAGCTCATCGGTCGCCTTAGAGTCCAGTGCGCCGGTGGGCTCGTCCGCCAGAATGAGGCGGGGATTGGTGATGATGGCTCGCGCCACCGCCACCCGCTGCTTCTGGCCACCGGAAATTTCATAGGGATATTTCTTCAAAATCTCTGTAATGCCAAGCTCCCGGGCAATCGGCTCCAAGCGGGAACACATCTGCGAATGTTCCTCCCCGGAGAGCACCAGGGGCAGGAAAATATTGTCCTCCACTGAGAAGGTGTCCAGCAGGTTGAACTCCTGAAACACAAAGCCAAGATTCTCCCGCCGGAAGACCGCCGCGTCGGATTCCCGCACCTCCGTCAAATCCTTCCCCTCCAGAAGCACCGTGCCCGCCGTGGGCTTGTCGAGGGCGGCCAGGATGTTGAGTAGAGTCGTTTTGCCGCTGCCGGACTCGCCCATGATGGCAACGTATTCTCCCTCCTCTACGGTAAAATTCACATTGCGCAGCGCCTCTACCGCATTTCCGCCAAACCGGGTCTTATAGATTTTCTTCAGGCCCGAAACCTTTAACATAGGCATAGCAACACCGTCCTTTCGTTGTTTGCCGCTATTATAACGCGGAAAGCCGATTCTCTCTATCGAATCGGCTTACAGTTTTGGCATAAAATCTTACAGCTCTGTCACAATCATTCGGCTTGCAGGGATTTTTTTGTCAGGTCGAGCCTTACCACGGTGCCCTTCCCCACCTGGGAGTGGACGGTGATTGTGTGGCCCAGATTTTTGCAGATGCGTTTGCAAAGGTATAGGCCAATGCCGGTGGCTCTGTGGTCGAGCCTTCCGGTATAGCCGGTGTAGCCCCGGTCAAAAATGCGGGGCAGATCCTCCGGGGCAATGCCGATGCCGGTATCCCGGACGCAAAGGGTCATTCCCTCCATATAAATGGAAATACTGCCACTGGGGGTATACTTCAGGGCATTGGAAAGCACCTGCTCGATGATGAAGCTCAGCCATTTTTCATCGGTCAGCGCCTTCGTATGCAGCGGCTCGTAGTTTAGCTTCAATTTGCGCCCAATGAATTCTCCCGAGAACTTTCGCACCGCACTGCGCACAATCGCATCGAGGTCACATTCCCGGAACACATAGTCGGTGGATGCAGAGTCTAACCGCAGGTAGGTCAGCACCATGTCCACATACTGCTCAATGCGCCCCAAATCCGGCTGCAATTGACGCGAAAAGGTAGAATCCTCATTTTGCAGCCGCAGGCGCATGGCAGCAATGGGCGTTTTGATCTGGTGGGCCCAGATGGTGTAGTAGTCCAGCATGTCTGCGTATTCCGCAGCAGCTTTTTGGGCGTACTCCCTCTGCTGGGCGTCCAGGCGGCGAAAAAGCGCCTGATAATCTGCCTCCAAAATATCCTCTGCCGGGGGTAGCGCGTCGATCAGCGTCTGAGCTTGACATTGGAGCCTTTGAAAAAGGCGGTGCCGCTTTCGCATTTTAAAATAGTCCGTCAGCAGAAGCCCGATGCCAATCAGCAGGCACAAGATCGCGGGATATAGCACCGCCGCCATCGGCAGGTGGAAGAGCAAAAATGTAGTGGCAAACAGTACCGCGCTTCCGAGCGCCCACAGAACCGTCCGCTTCTTCTGACGCAAAAACGAAAAAAACAGTCCCATCGCCGTCACCCAATCAGATAGCCCACACCAAAGCGGGTGGTAATATAGTTGGGAAGGCCAACGGAATCGAGCTTCTTCCGAAGCCTTCCGACGTTCACCGAAAGGGTGTTCTCATCCACAAAGCTGTCCGTCTCCCACAGCGCCTCCATCAGCTTCTCCCGGCTGACGACCTTGCCCCGGCTTTGCATCAGCGTCAAAAGAATGCGGTACTCGTTCTTGGACAGCTCCAATTTCTCATTTTCATAGCTTAGCGTACCGTCGCCGGTGTTCAGTGTCGCACCCCGCCAGCTTAAAACCGGTGCAGAAGGGGCGAAATCATAGGTGCGTCGCAGCAGCGCCTGAATTTTGGCAATCAGGACACTCCGATCAAAGGGCTTGGCAATAAAATCGTCCGCACCCAAATTCATTGCCATAATGATGTTCATTTTATCCGAGGCCGAGGAAATAAAAATAATCGGCACAGAGCTTACCTTGCGAATTTCCTGGCACCAGTGGTAGCCGTCAAAGAGGGGAAGCGAAATATCGAGCAGCACAAGCTGGGGAGAAGCTTCCGCAAATTCCCCCATCACGTTGCGAAAATCCTCTACGCACCGTGCCTCAAGCTGCCACATCTGCGCCTGCTCGCAGATTGCCTGGGCAATGCCTCGGTCATCCTCCACCACAAGAATCCTGTACATGCCGTTTTTCCCCCAATTTTTTCGGATACTCGCATTTTACCACATTTTCTTTCCCGCCGCAAGAATCGCAGATCGGCAATTCTCTGCCGCCAAAAAAGTCGATCAAACCTACAGCGGAGCGCCGTCCCTTTGGGAAGCGCTCCGCTGCAATTCAATTTACGGGTCTGCTTTAAAATCATTCACAGGCAGCCTTCACCACGTCAATGGCCTTTGCCAGCAATTCCATTGGAATATTGAGCGGTGGCAGGAGGCGAACGCGATCCTTCGCTGTCAGTACAAGCACACCCTTTTCTCTGCAAAGGGCTACAACCTCTCCGGCAGGCTTGGCCGTCTGGATGCCGATCATCAGGCCCATGCCGGTGACGGCCTTCACACCGGGCGCACCGGACAAAGCAGAGAAAATATACTGTGATTTTTCCTCCACCTGCCGTAAAAATGCCTCGTCCATCCGGTTTAGAATGCTGATGGCGCCGGCGCAGGCCACAGGATTTCCTCCAAAAGTAGAGCCGTGGTCGCCAGGGCCAAGGACGTCCTTGACCTTATCCCCCAGCATACAGCAGCCCAGGGGCAGGCCGCCGCCCAATGCCTTGGCTGTCGTCACCACATCCGGCTGCACCCCCAGCTTCATATAGCCATATAGCGCTCCGGAGCGACCATTGCCTATCTGCACCTCGTCGGCCATGAGAAGAAGCTCCTCCCGGGCGGCAAGCTCTGCCAAGCCTTGGGCAAATTCCTTCGTGAGGGGCAGAACGCCGCCCTCTCCCTGCACCGCCTCAAAGAGGATGGCGGCTACCTTATACTTCGACACCAGCGCCTGCACACTTTCCAGATCATTGGCCCTCGCATGGACAAAGCCAGGCGTCAGGGGCTGATAGAGCTCATGATAGTGGGCTTGACCCGTGGCGGCCAGGGTTGTCAGGGTGCGGCCATGGAAGCTGTTCTCCAGGGTGATGATGGTAGAATAGGCAGGCCCCTTCTTCTCCATGGCATATTTCCGCGCAACCTTGATGGCACACTCATTGGCCTCTGCGCCGGAATTTCCGAAGAACACCCGTTTCATGCCGGTGCGCTCGCACAGGAGCTTTGCCAGCTCCGCGCAGGGTGCGGAATAATAGAGATTGGAGGTATGCTGGAATTTATGAAGCTGCGCCTCCACGGCAGCAATCCAGGCTGCATCGCACATGCCAAAAACATTGACCGCAATGCCCGTGCCAAGGTCGATATATTCCTTCCCAGTATCATCCACCACCACCGCACCGTGGCCGCCCACAATCTCCACTGGGAATCGCCCATAGGTGTGTGCCACATATTGGGCGTCAAGCTCTTTCGTTTTCATCGTAATCATCTCCCGTTACCATCGTGCCTGCGCCCTCGTCGGTCAGCATTTCGATCAGGATCGAATGGGGCACCCGGCCATCCATAATAAATACCTTCTTTACGCCGTTCAGCACCGCATCCACGCAGCAATCCACCTTTGGCACCATACCGTCGGCAATAATCCCGTCGCGGAAAAGCTGCGCTGCCTCACTGACCGTCACCCGGGAAATCAAAGTGGCCGGATCGCTTCGGTCGCGTAGGATGCCGCAGATATCCGTCATCGCAATCAGGCATTCCGCTCGAAGCCCTGCCGCAATTTTTGCCGCTGCTGTGTCGGCATTGATGTTGTAGGCGTTGCCGCTGCTGTCGCAGCCGACGGTGGAGATCACCGGGATATAGCCGCGGTCCAGAAGATCCAGAATCGGCTCCACGTTGATCCCGGTAATGCGTCCCACATAGCCCAGCCGTTCATCCTTTGCTACCGCATCAATCATATGTCCGTCGATACCGGAGATGCCCATGGCCTTGCCGCCATGCATTTCCAGGAGGTTTACCAGGTTCTTATTGACCTTGCCCGTGAGCACCATCTGTACGATGTCCATACTTTCCCGGTCTGTGACGCGAAGACCTTCGATAAATTCCGAGGTCTTTCCAATCCGCTGGAGCATCCCACTGATCTCCGGCCCGCCGCCATGCACGAGAACAATTCGTACCCCCACAAGCTGCAAGAGCACAAGATCCTCCATCACCTGCGCCTTGAGCAGATCATCTACCATGGCGTTGCCGCCGTACTTTACTACGACGATCTTATTGTAATATCTTTTAATGTAGGGCAGCGCCTGGGTCAGCACGACCGCCCGCTGTCCATTGGTCAGCTTGAATTCCATAGTCCACCTCAAGTACGGTAATCGCCGTTGATTTTCACGTAGTCATAGGTCAAATCGCAGCCCCAGGCAGTAGCGGAAGCGTCGCCTGCATGAAGCTCCACCAGAATGTCGATCTCCGATTCCAGCAAAATCTCCTTGGCCTTTTCCTCGGAGAATGCCACTCCCGCACCCATTTGGCAGACGCTGATCTGACCCTTTGCCGAACGGAAGGCCACATCTACCCTCGTCACATCCACTGCCGCGCCGCTGTAGCCGATGGCGCAGAGCACCCGGCCCCAGTTGGCGTCCGCACCAAACATGGCTGCCTTGGTAAGGGACGAACAAATGACGCTTTTTGCCACAATTTTCGCCGTGGCCTCAGTTGATGCCCCAGTGACAAGGCACTGGAGGAGCTTCGTCGCTCCCTCCCCATCTCCCGCGATTTGTCGGCAGAGGTAAACGGTCACCGTGTTGAGCGCCTCCATAAAGGTGGCATAGTCCGCATTTTCCTCTGTGATTTCCTCGTTTTCCGCTAACCCGTTCGCCAGAATGGCCACCATGTCATTGGTGGAGGTGTCGCCATCCACGCTGACCATATTGAAGCTATTTTTCACATCCTTGGAGAGCGCCTTCTGGAGCATATCGGCAGAAATGGCCACATCCGTGGTGAGAAACACCAGCATCGTCGCTAAATTCGGGTGGATCATACCAGAGCCCTTGGCAATGCCGCCCAGGCGGCAGGTCTTCCCTCCCAGAGTGAACTCTACGGCAATTTCCTTCGCTATGGTGTCCGTGGTCAGGATAGCTTGTGCGGCCTCCGCCTGCCCTTCCACGCAAAGCCCCTCGGTTAGAGCCGGAAGTCCCGCCGCAATGGGCGCTAAGCTCAGCGGCTGACCAATCACGCCGGTGGAGGCGACTATCACATCCTTTGCCGAAATACCCAATGCTTCGGCTGCCATGGCGCACATTTTCTCCGCTACCTCGACGCCGTCTGCGTTGCAGGTGTTGGCATTGCCGCTGTTGGAGATAATCGCCTGGGCTCTGCCGTCGGAGAGATGGTCCTTCGTGACCGTCAGAGGCGCTCCCTTGACCAAATTTGTGGTATAGACTGCCGCACTCTTCGCCGGAATGGCACTGAAAATCATAGCTAAATCCTTTTTGCCTTTATTGGCTCTGATGCCGCAGTGGATACCACTCGCAGTAAAGCCCCGGGCTGCACAAACGCTGCCGCTAATCCGTTTCATATTCCTACCTCCCATGTCAGGTCTCCAATCCGGTTGCCGGGTCAAGGCCAAGCACCAGATTCATACATTCTATCGCTGCGCCGGACGCGCCCTTGCCAAGATTGTCATATCGTGCGATGAGCACGATTCGTTCATCGTTGCCTTCCACCAGAATTCGCATGGTATCTTTTCCGGAAAGCACATTGGCTGCCAGAAAGCCATCCTCCTCGGGCTGAGGGTCATATTCTACCAAGCCCTCAGAATACCATGCCTTATAGAGCGCCCGCAATCCCGCAATTCCCGCAGGCTTTTTGAGCTGCTGGGCAAAGATGGGTACTGTCAGCTCCATGCCGCTGTAGAAATCCGCCACAATGGGGCAGAACACCGGCGCATTTGTAAGCCCGGTCACCGCCTTCATCTCCCGCAGGTGCTTGTGCGTCTGGGAAAGGCCGTACTGCCGGGGCGCACAATAGCCCTCGGGACGGTCTGCATCCCGGTAGTCCGCAATCATCCGCTTGCCGCCGCCGCTGTAGCCCGTCAGGCTGTGGCAGCTCAAAAGGGCGTCCTCCCCCAGATAGCCCGCCGCTATCAGAGGATACACCAGAGCGATAAAGCCGCTCGCGTGGCAACCAGGGACCGCAATCCGCCGGGAGGCACGAATCCTCTGCGCATGAGCAGAGGACAGCTCCGGGAAGCCATAGACCCAACCGGGCGACGTCCGATGGGCGGTGGAAGTGTCGAGCAGTACCACCTGATCGTTTGTCACCATATTGGCAGCCTCCACAGCCGCCGCGTCCGGCAGACATAAAAAAGCCAGGTCACAGCAATTTAGGGCTTCTGCTCGCCGAATTGGATCCTTCCGCTCACTGTCCGGAAGGGTCAACACCTGGACATCGTGCCTCGCGCTGAGTCGGTCAAAAATCCGCAGACCGGTGGTGCCGGCACTGCCGTCAATAAAAACTTGCTTCATCTTTTTTCGCCTCTAATATGCAGTAATTCATCCTTCCAGCGTCTGAAATTACATAAAACGCCATCTAAATGAATACAGCATTCATTTTTCTTTACTTTACTCCTGTTGCATCGAAAAATCAAGTATAAATATTCATAATTTACGGATTTGTTGAATGTGCTTTTCCGCGCTACGAAAACCATTTTATATTTGTGGAATATGTATGTTGCATATTTATTCGAAATATGCTAATATTATTGCACATAAACGAAACAAACGGAGGAACCCGCAATGAATCAGAGCTACAAAAAGATCGTCCTCGCCTATTCTGGCGGACTAGACACTTCTATTATCATTCCCTGGCTGAAGGAAAACTACAATAACCCCGAAATCATTGCCGTGGCCGGTAATGTGGGCCAGGCAGACGAGCTGGAGGGCCTGGAGGCCAAGGCCATTCAGACCGGCGCAAGCAAGTTCTATGCTGCCGATCTGTGCGAAGAGATGGTCAACGACATCATCATCCCTTCCCTGCAGGCTGGCGCTATCTACGAAGAATACCTCATGGGTACCGCCTTTGCCCGTCCCGTCATTGCCAAGGCACTGGTGGAAATTGCCAAAAAGGAAGGCGCCGACGCCATTTGCCATGGCTGCACCGGCAAGGGCAACGATCAGGTTCGTTTTGAGCTGGCCATCAAGCATTTTGCCCCGGATATGCCCATCATCGCCCCCTGGAGAGAGTGGAGCATCAAATCCAGAGAGGAAGAAATCGACTATGCCGAGGCCCACAATGTCCCACTGAAGATCAACCGGGAGACCAACTATTCCAAGGATAAGAACATGTGGCATCTGAGCCATGAGGGTCTCGATCTGGAGGATCCCTGGAATGAACCCACCTATGAGAAGCCCGGCTTCCTGGAAATGGGTGTCTCCCCCATTGACGCTCCGGATGAGCCCACCTATATCACCATCGACTTCGAGAAGGGTGTACCTGTCGCCTTGGACGGCGAGAAGATGAACGCAGTGGATATGATTTGGAAGCTCAATGCAATCGGCGGCAAGAATGGCATCGGCCTTCTGGACATTGTGGAAAACCGACTGGTGGGTATGAAATGCCGCGGCGTCTACGAAACCCCCGGCGGCACCATCCTCTACAAGGCCCACGAGGCACTGGAAACCATGTGCCTGGATAAGATGACGGCCCATAAAAAGCAGGAGCTGTCTATTTGCTTCGCAGAGCTGCTCTATAATGGGCAGTGGTACACCCCCCTGCGGGAGGCGCTCTCCGCTTTCGTGACCGCCACCCAAAAGAACGTCACCGGCACCGTCCGGCTCAAGCTCTACAAGGGCAACATTATCAAGGCTGGTATCCGGTCCCCCTATTCCCTCTACAGTGAAGCCATCTGTACCTTCGGCGAAAGCGACTATAACCAGTCCGACGCCACCGGCTTCATCAACCTCTGGGGCCTGCCCACCAAGGTTCAGGCCATGCTCGATCAGGGCTTGCTTGAAAAATAAGAAAAAGCATCATCTTATCATATGCAAGCCGGGCTGCATCCCGGCTTGCTTGTTCGTCAAAAATCCAGATCTTATCCGATTTTTGACGCTCCAACATGCAAATTGAGGTGATTTTTATGAAGCTATGGTCCGGAAGATTCCAGAAGGAGACCGACGCCTTAGTCAATGATTTCAACTCCTCCATCGGCTTTGATGCGCGGATGTACGAGGAGGATATTGCCGGTTCCATCGCCCACGCCACCATGCTGGGCGAATGCGGCATCATTTCTACTGAGGATGCCGACACAATTGTAAAAGGTCTGCACGAGCTTTTGGCCGACATTCAGGCAGGCAAGGTAGAATTCAGCGCCGACAACGAGGACATCCACATGAATGTGGAAACCCTCCTGACCCAGCGCATCGGAAAGGCTGGAAAGCGACTCCACACCGCCCGCAGCCGCAACGATCAGGTGGCGGTAGACCTGCGGCTATATCTGCGCAAGGAAATGGCCGCAATTAAGGCGCAAATCTTGGCGCTGCAGCAGGTCATCGTCCAAAAGGCCCTGGACCATCAGCAAACGGTCATGCCCGGCTATACCCACCTGCAGCGGGCCCAACCCATCACCCTCGCGCAGCATCTGCTGGCCTATGGCTCCATGCTCAAGCGTGATGTTACAAGGCTGGAGGATTGCGCTGCACGGATGAATGAATGCCCCCTGGGGAGCGGTGCTCTGGCCGGTACCACGCATCCCATCGACCGCATTCGCACAGCAGAGCTTTTGGGCTTTGACGCTCCCATGGCCAATAGTCTCGACGGCGTCTCCGACCGGGACTATGCCATTGAATTTTTAAGCTGTATGTCCATTCTCATGCTGCATCTATCGCGCTTTGCTGAAGAGATCATCCTGTGGTGCAGCTGGGAGTTCAAGTTTATTGAGCTCGACGACGCCTATTCTACCGGCTCGTCCATCATGCCCCAGAAGAAGAATCCGGACGTGGCCGAGCTGGTGCGAGGCAAGACAGGCAGGGTCTATGGTTCTCTCATTGGCCTTCTGACTACCATGAAGTCTCTGCCTCTGGCCTACAATAAGGATATGCAGGAGGACAAGGAGCCGGTATTTGACACGATCGACACCGTAAAGCTCTGTCTTCCCGTCTTCACCGCCATGCTGGACACCATGAAGGTGCTGCCGGACAATATGCGAAAAGCCGCCAACCGGGGCTTTATCAACGCCACCGACTGCGCCGACTACCTTGCCAAGCGCGGAATGCCCTTCCGAGACGCCTACAAGGTCACAGGTCAACTTGTCTACCACTGCACCGAGCGCGGCAAAACCTTGGAGGAGCTGTCGCTTCCAGAGCTGCAGGCCATCAGTCCGCTGTTTGGAGAGGATGTGTATGAGGCCCTTTCCATGGAAACCTGTGTCCGCCAGCGCAGCAGCTACGGCGGCCCCAGTCCCAGCGAAACCACCCGTCAAATTCAGATCTTGCAGCAGTTCATTGCTGACCACAGTTAAAAAGGAGCACACATGGAAAAGAAGCATTTTCTCAAGCTGCTGGACTTTACTCCGGCAGAAATTCAGCATTTCCTCGACGTCGCTGCCCTTCTCAAGGCGCAAAAAAAGGCAGGACTCCCCCACAAATTTCTCACCGGCAAAAACATCGCTCTGATCTTTGAGAAGACCTCTCCCCGCACCCGCTGCGCCTTTGAAGTAGCCGCCTCGGATCTCGGCATGGGCTGCACCTACCTCGACCCCAGCGGCTCCCAAATCGGCAAGAAGGAATCCATCGCCGACACTGCCCGAGTGTTAGGCCGGATGTTCGATGGCATTGAGTATCGAGGCTATGGCCAGGAGATCGTGGACGCACTGGCAAAATATGCTGGGGTTCCCGTATTCAACGGCCTGACCAACGAATTCCATCCCACTCAAATTCTTGCCGATTTCCTGACCATTCGGGAACAGTTCGGAAAGCTTCAGGGCATCAAGCTGGTCTACATGGGCGATGCCCGCTACAACATGGGTAACTCCCTCATGGTTGGCTGTGCCAAGATGGGAATGCATTTTGTGGCCTGCGCACCCGAGCAATATTTCCCTGATCCTGCCCTGATCGAGACCTGCCAGGCCATCGCCGCCGAGACCGGCGCAGTGCTGGAATTTATCCCAGAGCCTATGCAAGCGGTCGAAAATGCCGACGTGATTTACACAGACGTCTGGGTCTCCATGGGTGAGCCAGACGAGGTATGGGCAGAGCGCATCCATGACCTTCTCCCCTATCAGGTCAATGCCAAGCTTATGGCAAAGGCCAAGGATACCGCCGTGTTCATGCACTGCCTGCCTGCCTTCCACGATCTCAACACGAAGATTGGCCTGGAAATCAGCAAAAAATTCGGCATTTCGGAGATGGAAGTCACCGACGAGGTGTTTGAAAGCTCCCAGTCTATCGTCTTCGACGAGGCTGAGAACCGGATGCACACCATCAAAGCCGTCATGGCCGTCCTGATGGCAGGGCTGTGATATTATGAAATTGAGAAGACCCGCTGCTCGTTTGATCGAACAGCGGGTCTTTTGATTGTCTTATTCTTCGTCTTCCTTCTTGGCGTCTTCGATGATCTTGGCTTGGTTCATCTGCGGAACTTCCTCATAACGGACGAAGTTCATAGTGTAGGCGCCCCGGCCCTGGGTCATGGAGCGCAGGTCAATGGCATAGGAGCTCATCTCGCCCATGGGAACCTCGGCCTCGACGATCTGCCAGCCGGTGTTCTTGGGATCGGGGTTCATGCCCATCACACGGCCACGGCGCTTGTTGAGGTCGCCAATGATGTCGCCCATGTTGCTATCGGGGATCATAACCTTCAATTCCGCAATCGGCTCAAGCAGGGTGGGACCTGCGGTGGGCAGGCCGTCCTTGTAGGCGATACCGGCAGCGGTCTGGAAGGCCATATCAGAGGAGTCAACCGGGTGGGAGGAGCCGAAGTAGAGCGTCGCTTTCAGGAACACCACCGGATAGCCGGCCAACACGCCCTTGGAAATGCAGTTGCGCAGGCCCTTCTCGACAGAGGGAATGAAGTTCTTCGGCACGCAGCCGCCGACGGTCTCATCAGCGAAGATCATATCCTCGGTCTCGGTCTGGGGCTCAAAGCGGATATAGACGTCGCCGAACTGGCCGTGGCCACCGGACTGCTTCTTGTGACGGCCGTGGACTTCGACCTTCTTCTTGATGGTCTCGCGGTAGGCAATCTTGGCCGGCTGCAGCACCGCTTCAACCTTATACTTGCTCTGAAGCTTGGCAATAATGACACTCAGCTGAATGTCGCAGACACCGGCAATGATCATTTCCTTGGTCTCGGGATCATTGCCGAAGGTGAAGGAGGCGTCTTCCTCGCTCAGCTTGGACAGGCCGCCCGCGACCTTATCCTCCTGGCCCTTATTCTTGGCATAGATGGCCATGCGGTAGCAGGGCTCTGCATATGCCATGGGCTTAAAGTTGACAACCTTGCCGGGCAGACCCACGCTGTCGCCTGTCTTGACAGAGGCAAGCTTCGTGAAGACGCCGATATCGCCACAGCAAATCTTGGAGGTCTTATTGTTCTCCTTGCCCTTGGGGAAGAACATATTGCCGAGCTTTTCGCTGTCGCCGGTGCGGCCGTTGATGACGGAAAGGGTATCCTCAATGTCACCGGAAACAACCTTGAAATAGGAGTTCTTGCCATACTGGTCGGCAACGGTATTGAACACGAAGGCCACCGGGCTGCCGGCGGGATCCGTGGCATACTCAGATTCGTTGCCATCCTCGTCCACCGCGATCATAGGCTTGCCCTCAGTGGGGTTGGGCGCGTACTTGATGATATTCTCAATCAGGAGGGTGGTACCAAGGCCACTTGTGGCGCAGCCGCAGAAGACGGGGGTAATTGCTCTTTGCTTCAGGCCGTCCTTAATGCCGCGAATGAGCTCTTCCTCAGTGAAGGGCTCTTCCATAAAGAACTTCTCCATCAGCTCTTCATTGGTCTCCGCGACCTGCTCATTGAGCTCCATCATGTATTCTTCGATTTTCTCTTCCGCGTCGGCAGGCAGGGCGATTTCCTTACCGGCAGCATCGTAGGCCTTCTTTGTGATGAGATCCACCACGCCAACGGCCTGGTCGCCCTTGAGGATGGGGAAGGCGAAGGGAATGACCGAAGCGCCGAAGGTGTCACGCAGGGTGCCGAGGGTGCCGAAGAAGTTGGCGTGCTCCTCGTCGAGCTTGGAGATATAGAACATGGCAGGCAGCTCTGCATCAGCCAGTGCCTTCCAGCCCTTCTCGGTGCCAACGGCAATGCCGGACTTGGCGCTCAGGCAGATCAGGCCGGAGTCCACAACCCGCAGGGACTGAACCACTTCACCGGCAAAGTCAAAATAACCGGGGTTGTCGAGCACATTCAGCTTGCACTTGTTGTACTCTACGGGGATAACCGCCGTCTTGATGGAATACTGGCGCTTCTTCTCTTCGTCGTCGAAGTCGGAGACGGTGGTGCCGTCCACACGCTTGCCGAGACGGGTGATGGCCTTGGTGGTGAAGAGCATACTTTCACACAGGGCGGACTTGCCGTCGCCGCCGTGGCCCAGCAGGCAAATGTTGCGAATGTCGTTGGCAGTATACATATAATTGTTTCTCCTTTCATGGGAACAAGGTCCCATTTGAACTCTAACTTATTAAAACACGCAAGCAGCGATATTTTCACAGACAGGGTTTATTATATACGAAAGCAAACCATATTGCAATTCAAAAATTCGGAAAATCGGCAGAAAAATTGCAGCTTGCCGGACAATTTTTTCGGCAAGCTGCATGATTTGCCCATTTTGGGACAATCCCGTCCGCCGTCTATGATTTCTTCCGCAGTACGCTGACCGCCGCGATACTGAAGGGAATCCCCCAGACAAGGAAATAGGCCAGCATCTGGGCGCAACTGACAGTTTCCAGCACATTAGAAATGGCCAGAATACACACTATGATGATGCCAAAGACGCTTGCCAGTAAACTGAGCACCATAGATGCACGAACCGCGCTCACCAACGCCTTCGCCCCAAGGCAGACATCGCTCAGTGCCTCAACCTCCGGCTGAGAGAGCAGCGCTCCTTGCGGGCTGGTTTCCTGGGCCATGGGCCTGGTCATCCGCTCGCGCAGGGTCGGACAGGCCAACCGCTCCAGGGACAGCCGATATTTCGCCCGAAGCATGGCCGGGCCAATCAGCACCTCGCCACCCATCAGCACCGGAATGGGCGCAGATTCGCCGGATAACGCGGCCAGCGCGTCACCAACCGCCGCCGATGCCTCATAGTGCAGGGCAATGATCCCCGCAAGCTCTCCGCTGATGGCCACGTACAGAGCCTGCCGAATTTTGGCGCCCTTTTCAAGGTGGACGCCCATCCGCTTTAAAAAGCCCAGGGTTCCCACCAGGACGGTATCCTTATTGATTTGCGCCCCAAAACCACCCTCGTCATAACAGCGCAGCTCATTTACCAAGATCTCGCTGTCCTCAGGTGCAGGCAAAAGGCTGGCAATCTCACAGCCCGCCGCATGGAGGACTGCCACAGCATAGCGGGTCACCTGATCGGTGTTATAGCCTTCAAAAACCTTTATACCGGTAAGCCTGCGGCACTCTCCCGGGAACAGTGCCACATCATGCAGAAACACTGCCTCGCACCGATCGAGTACCTTTGCACCATACCAGCCACACAGAGCAGCCTCGTGCTGGGAAAGACGATCAGCCAACAGACTGTATGGCAGCGCGTAGCTCAAAAAGCAGCTCAGAGGCGTCGCAGCGAGCAGCAGCGCCGTCCAAAGCCATAGGAAATTGATATGAACCTTAATTGCGCACACAAGGCTTAATAGGATGGAAGCAAGCAGCACCACCGGCACGAAACGCCGCATCCAGCTACGTTGAGGATCCTCCGCCTCCAGCATTGTCTCAAAATTCTCCAAATCCGCTGCAGCACATACCGCCGCCGGTTCGCCGTGCCAGGCATTCTCGGCCCGTTTTACCCCGATGGCATCGGGCGAATTCATCAGCATAAGCGCATCAAGCCGCAAGGATCGGTTCTGCCGCTGCCATGCCCACAGAGCACACAGCACCTCCAGGGAGATCAGCGAACAAAATGGCAACCGTCCGGCGCGGATCGCAATGATTGCCTCCGGAATGGACAAAATACATAGCACGCTGATCAGCAGCTCCGCACTTGCGTCTCCTCTGCCAATGCGGCGAAGCCCCGAAAGGCACACATCATAGGCTACGCCCATTGCCACCAACAGCAGAATCAGCGAAATCACACCCATAGCGGAAAGATTCTCAAATCCGCTGAACCATTGAAGATCTAACCCATTATAGACCGCCAGCAGGCAGTTTACCACGGTGACTACAAAGCAGATCCGCAAGCGAAGTGCCAGCGACCGCTCCCGCCTGCCTGCCTCGCGCACAATGCGCTCGGCACTGCGAAGCTTCTTCGGCACAGATGGCAGCCGTTCCGGACGTGGCCTTTTGCCGTGACCGTGGAAAACGGCCGCCGGATGCGCCGTCTTCTTCGATGTTCTGGGAGCAGAACGCGAGTTCTTTCCTTGCGGATTCTGATGTGCGCGCTCTTGCGGCAACTTCTCCGGCTCTTCCGGGAGCAACAGCTCCGCCTCCATTGCCTCCGTCGCAGCCTCTGGAAGCAAATCCGATCCAGAACCAAATTCCCGAACAATATCCTCCAGCGAGAAGGATCCCTCGGGCATATAGTCACTCATGGTTGTCCCTGCTTTCCAAATTTAGTCTATTCCTCTCTGGCGAACAGCCTCATAAAGCATAATTGCGGCAGCAGTTGAGGCGTTGAGGGAGGAAATCTGGCCCTTCATGGGAATGTGTACCAGATAGTCGCAGTTCTCCTCTACAAGTCGGCTCATTCCCTCTCCTTCGCTGCCGATGACGATGGCAGCCGGGCCCTTGAGATCGGCGTCATACAGTGAAATACTGCCCTGCGCCGCAGCGCCCAGTACCCAGATGCCCCGTTCCTTCAGCATACGGATGGTCTGGGCAATATTGCTCACTCGCACTACGGGCATATATTCCAATGCACCTGCGGAGGTCTTGGACACCACCGCCGTCAGGCTGACAGATCGGCGCTTTGGGATGATCACTCCATGGGCGCCCGCACATTCGGCACTGCGGATGATTGCGCCCAGATTATGGGGATCGGACAGGGCATCGCACAGTATGATCAAAGGTGGCTCTCCCCTTGCCTCGGCCCGGGCAAAAATGTCCGATAGCTCCGCGTAGTCGTGGGCAGCTACACAGGCGATAACGCCCTGATGCGCACCGGTAGGACTCATCGGGTCGAGCTTGGCCCGCTCTGTCCGCACAATCACCGCCCCGGCTTGCTTCGCCTGAGCAATCAGGTGATTGAGGGAACGGTTGGTATCGCCGGAAGCCACGTAGACTTTGTCGATGGCACGGCCAGCCTTGAGCGCTTCCGTAAGGGCGTTGCGCCCCTCAATCACACCCTCCGAGACAGAAATTTTTTGTCTTGACGCACTGTTTTCCGACATGGTTACGACTCCATCCAAAGGGCAATACTAAACTGCACAAGCTTTTGATCTCATGCAACAGATGACCTTGCCCCATTCTTATTTTTTCTATTATAGCAAAAAAATGCCGGTTAGACAACTGCGAAGTTGCGTTAACAGAAAATTTACAGCCAATTTCTTTTCCTTCATTGCCATAAAATTGAATTTGTGCTAAGATAATTCTAATTATTGTGCAACCTCAAGCGCTGTCTTTTATAGCAGACACTACGATAAAAAGGAGGTTTCTACTTTGGATCAGAACCCCAACAAAAAATCCGGAAAAAAACCGGGTGACGATGGCCGGACGCCCCTGCAAAAATATCTTCCCATCGTTGTCCTGGCTTTGATTCTGACACTACTGCTTAACACCATCTATTCCTCCATCTCTTCAGCCCGGATGAAAGAAATCACCTATACCGAATTCCTCACCATGGCGGACAACCACGCGCTGAGCGAGGTGACCTTCACCTCTGATCGGATCCTGATCATCACCCGAGAGCAGGCAGAGAAAAGTGAAGCCACCCGAATCACGCACTATACCGGCCTCATCAAAAACATGGATTTGACGGAGCTGGTGCATTCCCTGCGTGAAAACGGTGTGACCGTGTCAGAGGAAGTGGTGGAGCAGGCGTCGCCTATCATTTCGTTCCTGGTCTCCTGGGTGCTGCCCATCGCGGTCATGTACCTGCTGCTGACGCTCCTGACTCGGAGCATGTCCAAGCATATGGGCGGCGGTATCGGCGGCTTTGGCCAGAGCAAGGCCAAGGTCTACATGGAAAAGCAAACCGGCGTCACCTTTGCCGACGTGGCCGGACAAGATGAGGCCAAGGAATCTCTGGTAGAGATCATCGACTTCCTCCACTATCCTCAGAAATATGCCGCCATCGGTGCAAAGCTCCCCAAGGGTGCCCTGCTGGTCGGCTCCCCCGGTACCGGCAAAACACTGCTTGCAAAGGCAGTTGCCGGTGAAGCCAACGTACCGTTCTTCTCCATTTCCGGTTCCGACTTCGTCGAAATGTTCGTCGGCGTCGGCGCTAGCCGCGTCAGAGACCTCTTCGAACAGGCTAAAAAATCTGGCCGTTGCATCATCTTCATCGACGAAATTGACGCCGTCGGACGTCACCGCGGCGCAGGACTCGGCGGCGGGCACGACGAAC
>JAZLFG010000076.1:0-20534 GCA_045615685.1 Faecousia sp. | reverse complement strand
CTTCACTCTTCCCCCTGCGACTCAGTCATCCAAGCCCTTGCGACTTTTTGACAGTCTGAAGAGCCTGTGCCGAAGTTTGGTACAGGCTTTTTCGCAGATTACATATGGAGGAACACGAGCCCTATCAGGCAGATGCCTACTCCCAGAAGCTTATTCCAGGTGATTGTCTCGTGGTAGAGAAGAAGCCCTACGACCAAAAGCCCCACGGCCAGAAAGGCGCTCTGCACAATAGAGGCGGTACTGACCTGCCAGCCTGCTTTGTAGGCGTAAATGAAGCCTACCTCTAGTCCCACAATCACAAGGCCTAGCGCAAAGGGCGCCCAGTTGAGCTGTCGATATTCTCGGAAAAGGTTGGCATTTTTGTTCAGCAGGAAATAGAGGGCCGCACAAACGGCAGCGCCCACAGCATAGGTGACAGTGAGAGAGGCGAGGGGATTCATCCCATCGGGCGCGGATTTTGCGCAGATTTGATAGAGAATGTTGGATAGTACCACAAGCGCAATGGGCCAAATGTAGGAAAACATAAAACTCCCTCCAAAAAGAAAAAATCAGGCCAAATAGCCTGACAGTCGGTAGGTGCTCACCCGGAAACAATATTTATTCGGCTAATGCGGAGAAAGCGTTGACAAAAGAGAAAAAATGTGGTAGAATGTTAGTCCATACCGTGACAGAATGAGCAGCGCTATTCCCCTAATCCTGACTACATCTTATCATATATCACCAAACAGGTCAAGGGGGATTTCTGATTTTGTTAACAACTCGCCCTGGCGTGTCAAATAATAGATCTGTACTGTGAAGAAAGGCTGTGAAGAATCTTATGGCGAAAACGAAAGAAGTTCTCTATGGCAAGACCCTGCGCCACAGCTTTGCCAAGTATGAAGAAGTTCTCGAAATGCCCAACCTGCTCAAGATTCAGAAGGATTCCTACCAATGGTTCTTGAATGAAGGGCTTCGAGAGGTCTTCAATGACGTGGGAAGCATCACCGACTACACCGGCAACTTGGAGCTGTCCTTCAAGGATTTCTCCATGGATGAGAGCCCTAAGTACACCGTGGAGGAGTGCAAGGAGCGCGACGCCACCTACGCCAAGCCCATCAAGGTGCGGGTACATCTGCTCAAGAAGAACACCGGCGAAATCAAAGAGCAGAGCATTTTCATGGGCGACTTCCCCCTGATGACCAATGGCGGCACCTTTGTTATCAACGGCGCAGAGCGCGTCATTGTCTCCCAGATCGTTCGCAGCCCCGGCATGTACTACGGCCATGAGGTGGACAAGGCGGATCAGCACACCTATACCGCTACGGTCATTCCATATCGTGGCGCCTGGCTCGAATACGAGACCGACACGCAGGACACCTTCTATGTCCGCATTGACAAGAACCGCAAGCTTCCCATTACCTGTCTCATCCGCGCTTTGGGCGTCGTTTCTGATAGTCAGATTAAGGAGCTGTTTGGCGAAGATCCTCGTATCCTGGCGACCCTGGAGAAGGATACCTGCCACAGCCGGGAGGAATCTCTGTTGGAGATTTACCGCCGCCTGCGTCCGGGCGAACCACCTACGGTGGAGAATGCTGAAAGCTATCTGCAGTCACTGTTCTTCGATTCCCGCCGTTACGATGTATCCAAGGTCGGGCGCTATAAATTTAATAAGAAGATGGATATTTGGGCTCGCCTTGCCAATCAGATTTTGGCTGAGCCTGTGGCCGATCCCATGACCGGCGAGGTGCTGGCGATGCCTGGCGAGACGCTGACCAGAGCCAAAGCCCACGCGCTCTCCGACCGGGGCATCAATGAGGCAGTGATCGACGTGAACGGCGCCCGCGTCAAGGTTTTTTCCAACGGCATGGTGGATATGAAGCAGTTTGTCGGCTTCGATCCCAAGGAGTATGGCATTAAGGAGAAGGTCTGCTTCAAGGTTTTACAGGAAATGCTTGAAACCGTCCCGGCCGATGGCTGGGAAGAGGCCATTGAGCAGCGCCGCGACGAGCTTATCCCAAAGCATATTACGCCAGACGATATTTTAGCTTCTATCAACTACCTCAACTGTATGGTCTATGGCGCGGGTACCACCGATGACATCGACCATTTGGGCAACCGCCGTCTGCGCTGCGTGGGCGAGCTGCTGCAGAATCAGTTCCGGGTGGGCTTCACCCGCTTAGAGCGCGTCATTCGGGAGCGTATGACCGTACAGGAGCTGAGTGATATCAGCCCACAGAGCTTGATTAATATCCGCCCAGTCACGGCGGTTATCAAGGAATTTTTCGGTTCTTCTCCGCTGTCCCAGTTCATGGATCAGAATAATCCTCTGGCAGAGCTGACGCATAAGCGCCGTCTGTCGGCCCTTGGCCCCGGCGGTCTGTCCAGAGAGCGCGCCTCCTTCGATGTGCGCGATGTCCACTATAGCCACTATGGCCGCATGTGCCCCATCGAGACCCCCGAAGGTCCGAACATCGGCCTGATCAACTATCTGGCTTCCTTTGCACAGATCAACGAATACGGCTTTGTGGAGGCTCCCTTCCGCAAGGTGCAGCGGGAATTCGATGAAAACGGCAAGTGCATTGCCTCCCGCGTGACAGATACCATTGATTATATGACCGCCGACGTGGAGGACGACTTCTATGTCGCCCAGGCCAACGAACCCAAGGATGAGAACGGCTACCTCCTGAACCGGCGCGTTACCTGCCGCCACCGGGACGAGATCATTTCTGTGGATCGGGAAATGATCGACTATGTAGACGTGTCCCCGAAGATGATGACCTCTGTTGCGACGGCGTTCATCCCCTTCCTCCAGAACGATGACGCCAACCGTGCCCTGATGGGCGCAAATATGCAGCGTCAGGCTGTGCCTCTGATGGTGACAGAGACCCCGATTGTGGCCACCGGCATTGAGCACAAGTGTGCCGTAGACTCTGAGGTCTGCGTCAAGGCTGAGGGCGATGGCGTTGTTACCCGGGTGTCTGCCACGAATATTACCGTCCGCTACGACGATGGCCATATCACAGACCATTACCTGACCAAGTTTGCCCGTTCCAACCAGGGCACCTGCGTCAACCAGCGACCCAATGTGGAGGTTGGCGAACGGGTGAGCTTCAACCAGATCATTGCCGACGGCCCCGCCTGCAAGGACGGCGAGATTGCCCTGGGCAAGAATGTCCTGGTCGGCTTCATGACTTGGGAAGGCTACAACTACGAGGACGCCATTTTGCTCAATGAACGCCTGGTGCGGGAGGACGTGTTTACCTCCATCCACATCGAGGAGTACGAGACCGAGGCCCGGGATACCAAGCTGGGGCCGGAGGAAATCACGCGGGATATTCCCAATGTAGGTGAGGATACGCTCAAGGATTTGGATGAGAGCGGCGTCATCCGCATTGGCGCGGAGGTTACTTCAGGCGACTACCTGGTTGGCAAGGTTACCCCAAAGGGCGAAACTGAGCTGACTGCCGAGGAGCGTCTGCTGCGGGCAATCTTTGGCGAGAAGGCAAGAGAAGTGCGCGATTCCTCCCTGAAGGTGCCCCACGGCGAAGCCGGCATCATCGTGGATGTGAAGGTCTTCACCAGGGAGAACGGCGGCGATTTGGCTCCCGGCGTCAATAAGGTCGTGCGAGTCTATATTGCCCAGAAGCGAAAGATTTCTGTCGGCGACAAGATGGCAGGCCGCCATGGCAACAAGGGCGTCGTTTCCCGGGTTCTTCCCCAGGAGGATATGCCCTTCCTGCCCGACGGTACACCGCTGGATATTGTGCTGAACCCGCTGGGCGTTCCGTCCCGTATGAACATCGGCCAGGTGCTGGAGGTGCATTTGGGCTACGCCGCCCATGAACTGGGCTGGAAGATTGCCACCCCCATCTTTGATGGCGCCAATGAGAAGGATATCCGCGAGACCCTCCAGCTGGCGGGCGTGGCGGAGGATGGCAAGAGCATTCTTTACGATGGCCGCACCGGCGAGAGCTTTGACCAGCGTGTTACTGTGGGTTATCCCTATTATCTCAAGCTCCACCACCTGGTGGATGATAAAATTCATGCCCGTTCCACCGGCCCCTACAGCCTCGTGACCCAGCAGCCTCTGGGCGGCAAGGCCCAGTTCGGCGGGCAGCGCTTCGGCGAAATGGAGGTCTGGGCGTTGGAGGCCTATGGCGCTGCGTATACGCTGCAGGAAATCCTCACTGTGAAGTCCGACGATGTGACCGGCCGTGTAAAGGCCTATGAGGCCATCGTGGAGGGCCACAATGTGCCAAATCCCGGTGTACCGGAGTCATTTAAGGTGCTGGTCAAGGAGCTTCAGTCCCTGTGCCTCGACGTCCGGGTGCTCGACGAAAACGGAGACGAGATCGAGCTTCGTGAAGAGGACGAGGACGAGGTGGTCTATGCCGCCGGTATCAACGAGGAAACCTACGTCACCGACGAGGGTGAGGTGCTGGATTCCGGATATGCGCTGGACGAGGATCAGCCCGACGGCAATGTAATGGATGTGCTGTCTGAGCTGGTAAACAGCGTGGATGATATAGATATGGACGATGAGCTGTAAGGAGGAGTAATACGATGAGCAACGCTATTTTTAACGCGATCAAGATCGGTATTGCTTCACCGGACATGATCAGACAATGGTCTTACGGCGAAGTAAAGAAGCCTGAAACCATCAACTACCGCACCCTCAAGCCGGAGCGGGAAGGCCTTTTCTGCGAAAAAATCTTCGGGCCGACCAAGGACTGGGAGTGCCATTGCGGTAAATATAAGAAGATTCGTTATAAAGGTAAAATCTGCGACCGTTGCGGCGTCGAGGTCACGAAGGCCAAGGTGCGTCGAGAGCGCATGGGCCATATCGAGTTGGCTGCCCCGTGCAGCCATATCTGGTACTTCAAGGGCATTCCCTCCCGCATGGGTCTGCTTTTGGACATCAGCCCCAGAATTCTTGAAAAGGTTTTGTATTTTGCCTCCTATATTGTCATCGACCCGGGCGACGCTCCTCTCACAAAAAACCAGACCTTGACCGAAAAGGAATACCGCGACTGGCGCGAGAAGTATGAGGATGACTTCGATGCAGGGATTGGCGCGGAGGCGGTCAGAAAGCTGCTGGCCACCGTCGGCCTGAATGATGAGGACGCCAAGGAAAAGGCAGCTTTGATGGAGCGGAAGCATGAGCTGGATGTCCGCCTTGCCGAGATGAAGGACAAGGGCATTCCTGCACCTGCTGAAGATCTGGAGCTTCTGGACAATCTGACGGCGAAAATGGCCGAGTTTACAACGCTTGGCCTTCAGAACCTATCCGACAGCCTTCGGGGAGAGCTGAAAAACGCCTCTGGGCAGAAGAAGCTGCGCATTATCAAGCGCCTTGAGGTGGTGGAAGCCTTCCGTCAGTCCGGCAACGATCCCTCCTGGATGGTCATGGATGTTCTGCCGGTTATTCCGCCGGAGATTCGTCCCATGGTGCAGCTCGACGGCGGCCGGTTTGCCACCTCCGACCTGAACGATCTCTATCGCCGCGTCATCAACCGTAATAACCGTCTTGAGCGCCTGATCAAGCTCAGCGCACCGGATATCATCATCCGCAACGAGAAGCGTATGCTCCAGGAGGCGGTGGACGCCCTGATCGACAACGGTCGCCGCGGCCGCGCCGTCACCGGCGCCAACAACCGCGCCCTCAAGTCCCTTTCGGATATGCTCAAGGGCAAGCAGGGTCGCTTCCGTCAGAACCTTCTGGGCAAGCGCGTGGACTATTCTGGCCGAAGCGTCATCGTCGTGGGCCCGGAGCTGAAGCTTTATCAGTGCGGCCTGCCCAAGGAAATGGCCATCGAGCTCTTCCGCCCCTTCGTCATGAAGAAGCTGGTGGAGGACGGCCAGGCCAACAACATCAAGTCCGCCAAAAAGATGATCGACAAGGGCAAGACCGAGGTTTGGGACGCCCTGGAGGAGATTATCAAGGATCGTCCCGTCATGCTCAACCGTGCGCCGACGCTCCATCGCCTGGGCATTCAGGCCTTTGAGCCGGTGCTGGTCGAGGGACGTGCCATTAAGCTGCATCCGCTGTGCTGCACCGCGTTTAACGCAGACTTCGACGGCGACCAGATGGCCGTGCATGTCCCCCTGTCCGCTGAAGCCCAGGCAGAGGCCAGGATGCTGATGCTCTCTGCCAACAATCTGCTTCGTCCCCAGGATGGCAAGCCTGTCACAGTGCCGACCCAGGATATGATCCTTGGCACCTACTACCTCACCTATGTCAAGGAGGATGAGCGCTGCGCAGGCCGCTGGTTCTCCTCTGTGGACGAGGTAATGCTGGCCTATAAGGATCGAATCGTGGAAATGCACGCCCCCATCAAGGTGCGCGTGGAGAAGGAAATCGACGGGGTGATGAAATCCCGTATCATCGACGCCACCGTGGGCCAGCTTATCTTCAACGAGCCAATCCCCCAGGATCTGGGCTTCAAGAAGCGCGAGACTGAAGACGATATGTTTGCCCTGGAGATCACTGAGACCGTCGGCAAGAAGATGCTCGGCAGGATTATCGACCGCTGCATTCGCGTCCATGGTTTTACCATCGCCACGGAAATGCTGGACAAGGTTAAGGCGCTGGGCTACAAATATTCCACCCAGGGTGCAATTACCGTCTCCATTGCGGATATGAGCATCCCGGAGCGCAAGTATGAGCTCATCCGTGAGGCCGAGGACGAGGTGGTCAAGATCGACCGCCAGTACAAACGCGGCTTCATCACCAACGACGAGCGCTACCGTCTGACGGTTCGCCAGTGGGAAAAGACCATCGACGATGTGACTGACGCGCTGCAGGACAATCTGGATCGCTTCAACCCCATCTTCATGATGGCAGACTCCGGCGCGAGAGGCTCCATGAAGCAGATCCGTCAGCTGGCCGGTATGCGCGGCATGATGGCCGATACCAACGGCCGCACGATTGAAATCCCGGTCAAGGCCAATTTCCGTGAAGGCCTTTCCGTACTGGAATACTTCATCTCTTCCCGAGGCGCTCGAAAAGGCCTGACCGATACGGCCCTTCGTACCGCTGACTCCGGCTATCTGACCCGCCGCCTGGTGGACGTCTCCCAGGATGTGATTATCCGCATCCGAGACTGTCAGACCCACGACGGCATCTGGCTTGGCGCCTACGAGGAGAAGGGGCAGGTTATCGAAACCTTTGCACAGCGAGTGCAAGGCCGCTTCTTGGTGGATGATCTGTACGATGCTGAGGGGAACCTGCTCCAGTCGAAGGACGTCATGATGCGTGAGTCCGATGCGGATCGCTTTGAGGCAGCCGGAATCTACCGCGTCTATTGCCGCACGGTGCTCGGCTGCAAGGCCAGAAGCGGCGTGTGTGCCAAGTGCTATGGCATGAACCTGGCCACCTCCAAGCTGGTGGATTTGGGCGAGGCAGTCGGTATCATCGCGGCGCAGTCCATCGGCGAACCGGGCACCCAGCTCACCATGCGTACCTTCCACACCGGCGGCGTGGCCGGTGACGATATCACACAGGGCCTTCCCAGAGTTGAGGAGCTGTTTGAGGCCAGAAAGCCCAAGAAGATGGCCACCATCTCCGAAATCGACGGCATCGTGAATATCGACGAAACCCACCGCACCGCTCTGCGCCAGATCACGGTCACGGCGGACGATGGGGAAGTGAAGCTCTATCAGGTGCCCTATTCTGCCGGACTACGTGTGGAGAACAATGCACAAATTCACAAGGGCGACCGCATCACAGACGGCGCTCTGTCGCCTCATGATGTGCTGCGCATTTCCGGTGTGGAGGCTGTGCAGGAATACCTGACCCAGGAGGTTCTGGCTGTGTACCGCCAGCAGGGCGTGGATATCAACGATAAGCATATTGAGGTCATCATTCGCCAGATGATGCGCAAGGTTCGTGTGGAGGAGCCTGGTGATACGGCACTTCTGTCCGGCACGGTGATCGACACCTTTGAGTTTGACGATGCCAATGCCGCCGTGCAGGCCCGCATCGATGCAGGGGAGACCGAGCTCCAGCTTGCCACCAAGAGTCTGATGCTTATGGGCATTACCAAGGCATCCCTGGCCACCGATTCCTTCCTGTCTGCCGCTTCCTTCCAGGAGACCACCAAGGTGCTCACGGAGGCTGCCATCAAGGGGAAGGTGGATCATCTGGTGGGTCTGAAGGAGAATGTCATTATCGGCAAACTGATTCCCGCTGGCTCTGGCCTACAGGTCTACCGCGACTATGAGGAGGGAATTACCCCCGAATCCCGCGTGACGAGCGATATGGTTGATAACGAACAACTGTAATTATTCATTATAATACCCTACTGCGCCGCAGGATCAAAAGTCCTGCGGCGCAGTGTATATTGTGCGAAAAAGCCGCACGGCAGATACCGTACGGCCAAAATTTCTTATGAGATTTTTCTGAGAATTAGGGTTGCAGCGATGCAAAGAGCAATGGCAGACATCATGGCGATAAGGCAGATTCTTGCTTCCCTTTTGAGCGTTGCTTGTGTCTTCTGCTCGGCGTAGTCTGGTTGAAGGCAGCGGCGATAAATAGAATAGCTGATGAGCAGCACAATAACGCACGCCATACTGAGAATTTGCAAAAACAGTACCATCCTGACCTCCTGATTGGGTTCCTAAATTTCCCTGCGGCCTTCGATTGCACGCAGGAGTGTCACCTCGTCGGCGTATTCGAGCTGGCTGCCTACCGGAATGCCGTAGGCCAGCCGTGTAACCCGCACCTCCAGCGGCCGCAGGAGCCGGGAGATATACATGGCAGTGGCTTCGCCCTCGGTGTCGGGATTGGTGGCCATGATGACCTCTTGCACTTCGCCGCCGCCTACCTTTGCTAGTAGCTCCCGAATGCGGATATCATCCGGGCCAATATGGTTCAGAGGAGAGATCACGCCGTGGAGCACATGGTACAAGCCGCGATACTCCCGCGCCCGCTCTATGGCGACGACATCCTTTGGCTCTGCTACGACGCATACAATGCTGTGATCCCGATCTTCATCGCTGCAAATGGTGCACAAATCCTGATCGGTCAGATTTTGGCACACCGGGCACAGGTGCACTGTTTTTCTTGCTTCCAGGATCGCCTGGGCAAGGCCCTCCGCCTCTTCCTGGGGCATCCGCAGGGTGTAGAAGGCCAGCCGCTGGGCGCTTTTGCTGCCGATACCAGGCAAACGCGCAAACTCCTCTGTCAGCCGCTCCAGGGCGGCGGGAAAATAACGCATCTCAGAGTAAACCGCCCAGGTTTACGCCGCCGGTCAGCTTTGACATGTTGGCGGCGCTGTCGGCCTCGGCCTTGCGAAGTGCTTCGTTGACCGCTGCAATGACCAGATCCTGGAGCATTTCCACATCGTCCGGATCCACCGCTTCGGGGTCGATTGTAAGGCGAAGAAGCTCATGCTTGCCGTTGACTGCTGCGGTGATCATGCCGCCACCGGCGCTCACTTCATATTCGCGGGCCTCCATTTCCTCCTGCATTTTCAGCATTTCCTGCTGCATTTTTTGTGCCTGCCGCACCATGTTCATATTCATGCCGCCGCCCATCATGGGGGCGCCACGATAATTGCCCTTTGCCATTGCAATGTCTCCTTTGCTACTATTTTATATGCACAATATCGGGATGCTGCTCTCCAAGGCGCAGCAGTTGTTCAAATGAATCGGAATCGTCCATGGGGTTCCCCTGGATCACCAGCACGACCCGCACGGTCTTTCCCAAGAGCTGCGATGCCGACTGGCACAGTAGCTCCTTGCACTTTTCCACCATCCCAAGGACAAAGGCGTCCCGGGCAGAAATGCGAAGGACATCCCCTTGGAGCCATCCCTGCACTGCCCCTTGGGATTCCGGGCGAAACAGCCAGGCCGTATCCTGCCCAAGCTGCGGCAGGACGCAGGCGCAGAGCTTTTCCCAAAAGTCCTCTTGGCGTGCGGGTGGTTCTGGATTCGATTCCACCTTTGGCGCAGGGGTTGGCGCTTCTTGGGTGGGGGCAGGGGAGGGGGGAGTGACAAGTACCCCAGAGGCAGCCTGCGCCTCCAGCCGACTGAGCCGGGCGAGGATGCTCTTGGTATCCGGGGCAAGCGTTTCGTCGCAGAGCTGAAGTAAGCACAGCTCTACGTCAATGCGACGATTTGCGGTGCGGTTGAAGCCGGAGGCGGTCTTCTGAAGAAGCTCTGTCATGCGAAGCAAGGAGGCTGCCGTAAATTTTGGCAGCAGCACATCCAATTCCTGCTGAGAGCAAATGCCGGAAATTAGCTGCGCACCACCCTTTGGAGCGGTTTTGAGGACGAGAAGATCCCGGCACAGCGCTGTCAGCTCATCTACCATCGCGCCCAAATCTTTCCCGGCGGCATATTGCTCAGAAAAGATGCCGAGCAGCCTGGCTGCATCCCGGTCAGCGACGCATGAGAGCATATCTACCGTATTTTTGGATCCTGCAAGGCCGAGGCAGCGGTAGATGCTTTCCCTTGTGACCGGCCCCTTTGTGGCGGAGGCGCACTGGTCGAGCAGGCTCATACCGTCGCGCATGGCGCCATCTGCCAGGCGGCTCAGAAGTGCAATAGCCTCCTCGTCGATTTCGATTCCTTCCTGCCAAGCACATTCGTTGATTCGACCCGCCACATCCTCCGGCGTCAGGCGGCGAAAAGAAAACCGCTGACAGCGGGACAAAATGGTGGCCGGAACCTTGTGCAGCTCCGTGGTGGCCAGGATGAACAGAAGGTGGGCAGGAGGCTCCTCAATGGTTTTCAGCAGCGCGTTGAAGGCGGACATGGAGAGCATATGCACTTCGTCGATGATATACACGCGCATCCGCACCTCGGCCGGAGGAAAGACTGCGTCGTCCCGAAGAGAGCGGACATTGTCCACTCCGTTGTTGGAGGCGGCATCAATCTCCAGCACGTCCATGCAGTTACCGTCATCAATGGAGCGGCAAGCGGCGCAGCGGTTGCAGGGGTTGCCGTCCTCGGGATGCTCGCAGTTGACGGCTTTGGCCAAAATTTTGGCACAGCTGGTCTTGCCGGTGCCTCGGGAGCCGGTGAAGAGGTAGGCGTGGCTCAATTTTCCGGTCTGGAGCTGGTTTTTCAGGGTTTGAGTGACACCGGCCTGGCCTACCACCTCATCGAAGGTCTGGGGACGATATTTTCGATATAACGCCTGATACATCTTCCCACCTCTCAGAAATAGAGAAACGTCCGGCCCATGACAAGATCGCACACCTACATTTGAACATATACTATACCCGTTACCCAGGCAGCCAGCTCGGAAACGGCGCCCCCACGGCACACGCGATGATCCGTTTAATGCTGCTCGGTTCCCCGCCTGACATGGTTCGCGGGACCACGTTGCGTGGGACCGATTCCTCATCGCCGCTTGCGAGGGTCAGACAATACAGGATATGCCCGGGTGTAGGAGTTCACTCCTGCTGTAGCGGATTGCAGGTTACAGGGCACCGCTAGCTCCCCGGCTAGTGCGACCTTGTCACAGGCCGGAGGCTTGTGACATGGACATGATTATTGTATACGAAAATGCCAGATTATGCAAGCATTTTCTTAACCGATGCAATTCTCCACGAAAGAGACAAATTCGCCAACGGTACCGAGCTTTTCTTCCAACTCCAGGCTCACATTCAGTTCTTCTTCCAGATCCATCAGCATTTCCACGGTATCGAGAGAATCAATGCCGAGACTTTCGAAAGTGGTATCCTCCGTAATGGTTTCTACGGGTATGTCCATCTGGCGGGAAAGGTAGGCTGCTATTTTTTCAAACATATCATAATCCTCCCATCGGATTTAAAAGCTACACTGATATGATACGTTTTTTTTTGCCAATGTCAAGCAAAAGATTTCTTAGTTTACAAAGTCACGCAGAGCCTTGGATTTAGATGGATGGCGCAGACGGCGCAGGGCTTTTGATTCGATCTGTCGGACGCGCTCACGGGTTACGTTAAATTCCTTGCCGACCTCCTCCAGGGTGTGGCTCTTTCCGTCCTCAAAGCCGAAGCGAAGACGCAAGACCTTCTCCTCTCGGGGCGTCAGTGTGGATAATGCCCGCTCCAATTGCTCGCGCAGAGAATTTGCTGCGGCGGCTTCCATGGGCTCAGAGCTGTCGCTGTCCTGGATGAAATCGCCCAGGTGGCTGTCATCCTCCTCACCAACAGGCGTTTCCAGGGAGATCGGTTCCTGGGATAGCTTCATAATCTCTTCCACCTTGTTTAGTGGAAGCTCCAGATGATCGGCAATTTCCAAAGGGGTGGGCTCTCTGCCAAGCTCCTGTACCAGTGCATGGGAGGCACGAGCGACCTTGTTGATCGTCTCTACCATGTGCACTGGAATGCGAATGGTGCGGGCCTGATCGGCAATGGCCCGAGTGATGGACTGGCGGATCCACCAGGTGGCGTAGGTAGAGAATTTATAGCCCTTGCGATAGTCGAATTTCTCTACTGCCTTCAAAAGCCCCATGTTGCCCTCTTGGATCAGATCCAGAAAGTGCATTCCGCGCCCTACATAGCGCTTGGCAACCGCTACCACCAGCCGCAGATTGGCCTCGACCATCTGATTCTTGGCTGCCTCATTGCCCTCCTCAATGCGTTGGGCGAGAATTTGCTCCTGATCCTGGCTCAGAAGACTGACGCGGCCAATTTCCTTCAGGTACATCCGCACGGGATCGGTTAGAGACAAGCCCTCGGAGATTTCGTCTGTGTTTATGAGCTCCTCCTCCTGCTCCTGGGCAAGGTGTTCGGCAGTGGGTTCCAGGTCATTGGATTTTCCGATGATCTCCAGGACATCGTCCACATCAATTTCAATACCGGCGGCCTCCAGCGTGTCATATAGGCGCTCGGTCATCTGCTCATCAGCGTCCAGGATGTCTAACGTCTCAATGAGCTGCCGTGAGGGGAGTTTTTTGGTCTTCTTTCCCTCCGTAAGAAGCTCTTGGAGTTTTTTCTGAAACAGTTCCTCCCGGTTCAGTTCAAGCTGCTCGTTTTGTTCCTGCATCACATTATCCTCCATATCCTTTTGTTTTCTTCAGACGATCTCGGAGAGCCAGTAGGTCTTGCTCAGTCTGGATATTGGCCTTGGCGGCCTCATCCAGGATGATCTGCCGGTAATCCCGGAACGCATCGTCTGATACCAACTCATTTTTCTTCTGCGTTACCTGGGTCAAGTGCTCCAGCTCTTCTCGGGAAAAAACCTCCCCCAGTGCGGCCAGTGTTGGCTGTAGGCTCTCTTGATATCGCTGGCGCAGCTCGTCAAAGGCCCGGCCCAGCAGGGGGGAGGAGAAGTGCGATCCGGTCAAAGGCTCTGTCTGATCGAACAGGCCCGGCTCCTGCAAAACCATCCGTAAAAGTCCCTCCTCTGCCATGGCGCAGTGGAGATTTGTGTATCGGATGCTGCGCGCCGATGGCTGCTGGCGGGTGGCAGGCGAGAGGTCGATGCGCTCCTGCGCACGTTTTTCCCGGCCAATGCGGCGGCGATAGGCTTTATTTACCTCGATCTTCATGGCGTCATTGGAGATTTGTGCCGCCTGGGCCGCTCGAACGCCATAAATCTCCCGCTCAATGGCATTGGGCAGGGATGCGATCATCTCCGCCGCCTCTTTGAGAAAGGCGACCCGCTGTTCATCCAGCGTCAGGTCGTATTTTTGGGTGAGGGATTGCAAGCGATACTCGGCATGGTTCTCCGAGCGCTCCAGCAACAGCCGGAAGCGGTCGGCGCCAAATTTCTTTAAGAATTCATCCGGATCCTTGGCGTCGTTCAGCCGCAGAATTTTCACCTGCAGACCAGCCTTTTCTAGTATAGGCACAGCCCGTCGGGTGGCAGCTTGACCGGCCTCGTCGGCGTCATAGGTCAGGATGACCTGATCGGTATATTTGGAGAGCAGGTTGGCGTGCTCTTCGGTCAGAGCAGTTCCCAGGGAGGCAAGTGCACAGTCGAAGCCATACTGGTGCAGGGCGATGGCGTCCATATAGCCCTCGGTCAGGATGAGGCAGCCAAGCTTACTCTTTTTGGCGATATTTAGGGCGAAAAGATTCTTCCGCTTGTTAAAAATGATGGATTCCGGAGAATTGAGGTATTTGGGCTTGCTGTCATCCATAACGCGCCCGCCAAAGCCGATCACATTGCCGCGCACATCAATGATGGGGAACATGAGTCGGTTACGGAAGCGGTCGTAGATCGAGTTTTTTTGAGCTGAACGGATGGCAAGCCCTGCCTCCACCAACTCTTCCGGGCGATAGCCTTTTGCTCCCATCGCGTCCAGCAGGCCGGACCAACGGTCAGGCGCAAAGCCCAGGCCAAACTGGGTGACTGTCTGCCGGGATAGACCCCTGGCTACGATATATTCCAGTGCAGGCCGACCATCGGGGGTGGAAAGCTGCTGATGGAAGTATCGCGCTGCGTCTTTGCATAGGGCCCAGAGCCGCTCTTGCTGCTTGTACTGGCTCTTGTAGCGCTCATCCTCCGGCACCTCCAGCCCTGCCCGGCGGGCAAGCTGCCGCACTGCATCGGGATAGCTGAGGCTTTCGATCTCCATCAGAAAGTTGATCACGCCGCCGCCCTTGTGGCAGCCGAAGCAGTAATAGAGCTGAGCATCCGGAGAGACCGAAAAGGAGGCGGTCTTTTCCCCATGGAAGGGGCAAAGACCAAACAGACGGCCACCGCTTCGCTTCAGCGCAACATACTGGCCCACGACCTCTTCAATTGGATTGCGGGCAATCAGCTCGTCAATAAAAGCGGCGGGAAACGCCATAATCCGCATTCTCCTTTTTTGTAGTTTTCTTCCCTTTCATGCATCAGCGAAGCTGCCAAGCGTTGGGAACAAAAATTTCTTCATATTTATAGATGGCATATTTATCTGTCATGCCGGCAATATAGTCGCATACCACCCGTTCCATTCCCTCAAAATCCAATTGCGGCTGAAAATCTGCCGGGAGCCGTTCGGGGTGCTGCATATAGTATTCAAACAGCCGCTTTAGGATATCCCGCGCTTTCGCTTCTTCGCCTTTGGCGACAGGATTGCGGTAGACACGCTCAAACAGAAAGTCCCTTAGGGCGTCCATGGCACGCTCGATCTCCGGGCGCATCTGAAGCGTCTGGGTATCAAGGGAGCAGTCAATCAAATTCTCCACCAGCGTGTTGATGCGCTGGGAATGGGACGAGCCGAGAACGAGTGCAATCTCCCGAGGAATATCCGATTCACACAGGATATTGGCGCGCATGGCGTCGTCGATGTCGTGATTTATGTAGGCAATGCGGTCGGCATAGCGAAGGACAAGCCCCTCCATCGTTTCAGGCTTTCGAGCACTCCAGGTGTGACCCAGGATGCCCATCCTGGTTTCGTAGCTGAGGTTTAGACCCTCGCCATTTCGCTCCAGTACATCCACCACCCGGAGGGACTGCTCATTGTGAAGAAATTTCTTCCCCGTGACCTCGCTCAGAGCAAGTTCTCCTGCGTGGCCAAAGGGAGTGTGGCCCAGGTCGTGGCCCAGGGCGATGGCCTCGGTGAGATTTTCGTTGAGCCGCAGGCCACAGGCGATGGAGCGGGCAATCCGGGATACCTCCAGAGTATGAGTCATGCGGGTGCGATAATGATCCCCCTCCGGCTGCAAAAACACCTGAGTTTTGTGCATTAGACGGCGAAACGCCTTACTGTGGAGGATGCGGTCGGTATCTCGCTGGAAGCAGGTACGGCTGTCGCGCTCCTCTTCCGGACAGAGGCGGCCCAGGCTCTCATCGGCAAAGGCGGCATAGGGAGAAAGCGTCATGTGTTCCTGCTGTTCTATCCGCGCTCGAATTGTCAATATCGTCGCCTCCTTGCAGAAAAGTTATTTATGCCACGGCCCCGGTAGATATTCCTGCACGCCCAGTTGGGGAGTCAAAGCGCCGGAGGATAGATCGGTCAAGCGGGCGCAAAATTCCTCCGAGCGGTTTAAGGGGACGCGGGCACAGATGTCTACCAGTACTCCATAGTCGGTGGAGATGGCCTCTCCTTCGAAGGCGCCGATCTCCTGCCGCACCCGCTCAAAGAGGGGATAGGGGCAGGGAATACTGACCCTCTGCCAGAGTCGCATAATGCTGATTCCGGCAGCGTCCACAGCCAGACTGGCTGCCTTCGAGTAGGCGCGTACCAGCCCGCCGGTGCCGAGAAGGATTCCGCCAAAATAGCGTGTCACAACACAGCAGACATTGTTCAGCTCCTGTCGGCGCAGCACGTCCAGCACCGGCATCCCGCCGGTGCCTTGGGGCTCCCCGTCGTCGCTGTAGCGCATGGCGCCGCCACGGATGAGATAGGCGTATACGTGGTGCCTGGCATCCCACAGGCGTTCGCGTGTGGCGCGGATTGCAGCGATTGCTTCCTCCTCCGTATCGGTACGCCAGATGTGACCGATAAAACGGGAACGCTTCTCGGTATGCTCATCCACACCCACACCGGAGGGGACAAGATATTCTTCCATTACAGCTCCTCCTGTACGAATTTGCGCAGGCGGCCAAAGAGTGCCTCCTGGCAGATAACCTCAACCTCGATTCCCTTGGTCAAATACTCGCAGCGTAGCACTTGAGCGCTTTCGTGTAATTGTGCGATCCAGCCGCCCTCTGCATAGGGCAGCAGCAGCACACAGTGATGCAGGCCTCGATGAAGTGTGGCCTCGATGGAAGCCAGCAACGCATCCAAGCCCTCGCCTGTTTCAGCGCTGACCGGAAGAGCATCTTCTCGGCAGGGAATCTCATCCGGGGCAGCAAGGTCGGCCTTGTTGTAGCACCGGATGACCGGCGTGCCGGGCTTTGCTAATTGGTCGATGAGGCGGTCTACCACGGCAATGTGATCGTCTCGCTGGGGATCCGCCGTGTCGATCACGTGAATCAGCACGTCGGCATAGGAGAGCTCCTCCAGCGTAGCCCGGAAGGCCTTTACCAGATGGTGGGGCAGCTTTGCGATGAACCCGACGGTATCGGAAAGCAGCACCTCCAATGTATCAGAGACCTGTAGGCGGCGGGTAGTCGTGTCCAGCGTGTCGAACAGGCGGTCGTTTGCGGGAATGCCCGCTCCGGTGAGGCGGTTTAGGAGGGTGGATTTTCCGGCGTTGGTATAGCCCACCAGTGCTGCTACGGGAATGCTGTTGTGGATGCGGCGTTCTCGCTGGGTGGCGCGCACCTTGCGCACCTCTTCCAATTCGCTTTCTAATTTTGCAATCCGGCTGCGAATGTGGCGGCGGTCTGTTTCCAGCTTGGTCTCACCTGGGCCACGGGTGCCGATGCCGCCGCCAAGACGGGAAAGGCTTGTGCCCATGCCGGAGAGTCGGGGTAGCAGGTATTGATATTGTGCCAATTCCACCTGCAATCTTCCCTCGGCGGTTTTAGCCCGCTGGGCGAAAATGTCCAGGATTAAAGCGCTGCGGTCGAGTACCACCGCGCCGGTCAGCTCTTCTAGAGCTCTAATCTGGCTGGGGGATAGCTCATTGTCAAAAATGACCATATTGGCATCCAGAGAAGCGACGAGCTCGCGTACCTCCTGGGCCTTCCCTTCGCCGATGAAGCTGTGGGAGTCGGGGGTGTGGCGGTTTTGCAGCACAGTGGCAGCGCAGCTACCGCCGGCGGTTTCCAAAAGCTGGCGAAGCTCCTCCAGGGACTGCTCCGTGGCGTTTTCCTCCGGACGGAAGCAGTCAGCGCTCAGACCTACCAGCACCGCCCGGTCGATCATGTGTTGTTCCATAGACCTTCCTAAATAAAAAAATTCAACAAAAATTTACAAATATCTAATAAATGTACGAAAAAAGCCCACACCAAGCTGCGGTGCGGGCTTCGGTCGATTATTTCAGGCCGTATTTTCTGTTGAAACGTTCCACACGTCCGCCGGTATCGACCAGCTTCTGCTTGCCGGTATAGAACGGATGACACTTGGAGCAAATTTCAACCTTAATGTCCTTTTTCGTAGAGCCCGTTTCGATGACCGCGCCGCAGGCGCAACGGATCGTGGTCTGCTGATACTTGGGATGGATTCCTTCCTTCATGGGGTTCACCTCATTCTTTCAAAATCTGTAAAAGAGCGCGAAGCTCTTCCCTTGGCTTTTTAAGGCTAAATAATTTTATCATAAGATGCGCGGTAATGCAAGCTTTTTTTCATTTATTTTCTGTTTTTACCGTTTCTGGCTTACAAAAAACCCGTTCATGTTCTGGCAGGACAGGTGCTTCATCCGGGGGAAGAAACAGAGAATAGAGGCGAAGGGCGCGCGCTTCCAGTTTGCCATAGGTACTGCCATCGGACTCGCCCGGATGGAGAAGAGGAATGTTGCTTTTCTCCGAGATAGCACGGAGGAAGTGACGGCCAATTGCATCAAAGGCCAGAATCCGGACATAAGGGGCGGGAGATTCCAGATCCTCGGCACGGATGCCAAGATAGGCACACAGAACCATGCGTGCAATGCGGCTTCTGGCGTAGCGGCGGGATTTGACGCCATCGATCAGCGTCTCCAGGGTGGGAGCTCGGTAGCTGTTTGCCATCAGCTTTCGCCATAAGCCCTCAGAGCCGTAGGGAAGCGCCGCAAATTCAGATTCATCCATTGCACGAAGCCTCGCCAGCATGGCCCGCTCTCCGTAGATCAGGCGGTGGAGCGGTGCGTTTGAAAAAAGCGCTCTGGCCTGGGGTGGGACATAGGAAAGCCAATCGCCGCCCTGCATTCTGGCTCGAAGGGAGGCGGCAGAGGGATTTTCCGCGGTTGGGACACTGGCATGGTAGCTGCCGCCTCGCAAAATGGCCATGGGGGAAATGGGGCTACCGGAGGAGCGCAGCGCCTTGCAGTATTCAACCGCAAGAATGTCATTGGGATTGCAAAGAAGACTCCCATCTCCGCCAAGAGCCTCCAGTGTTCGCTGGCGGAGGGCGGCAAAGCTGTCGCCATCGGCAAGACCTTTTTGAAGTGCGTCGGAAAATGCGGAAGAAAGCAGCAATTCCGCAGTTGACATAATTTTATTGCCGTCACCTGATTCGGAGCCGAAGCACAAATAATCCACCCCACCCAGCTCCGTCAGCACACGAACCGCTCCAGCGGCAAAGCCCTCGGCGCTGGAAAGGGCGGCGGTGATGGGCAGCTCCAGCACAAGATTTGCCCCAGACAGCACTGCCGCACGGGCCCGGGTTCCGGCGTCGAACACGGCAGGCTCCCCCCGCTGGACATAGGCGCCACTCATCAGGCAGAGAATACAGGTGTCCTCGCCCAGTGCCTGACGAATCAGGCCATACTGCTTGACATGACCCAGATGCAGGGGATTGTATTCACAGACGATCCCAGCGGTTTTCACAAAATCCCCCCTAATTTGCAAAAAACTTGAATTTTTTGCTTGTATGATTTGCCAAAGTGTTATACAATAGATACTGATATTTAAGAGCTTGCTGTTCCGGTCATCGGAGCGGATTGAGCATTTCTTAATTTTAGCATAAAAACCTGCAAATGTATAACTTTTTTTGAGGTGTAACACTATGAAAATACTTGTTATCAACGCTGGCTCATCCTCTTTGAAATATCAGCTCATGGATCCGGCTACGGGGCTGGTCAGTGCCAAGGGTCTGTGTGAGCGCATCGGTATTGACGGTCGCCTGACCCACAAGGTGCCCGAGAAGGACGAAAAGGTCACCCGCGACATTCCCATGCCCACCCATTCTGAGGCCATTGCTGCGGTGCTGGATATTTTGGTCGATCCCCAGTATGGCGTCATTTCCTCTTTGGACGAGGTAGATGCGGTGGGGCATCGTGTGCTCCATGGCGGCGACAAATTTGTGGAATCCTGCATTGTCGATGAAGCCTGCAAGCAGGCCATCCGGGATTGCATTCCCCTGGGCCCCCTCCACAACCCTGCCAACCTCAAGGGCATTGAGGCCTGCGAGCGGGTTATGCCCGGCAAGCCCCAGATTGCAGTGTTCGATACTGCCTTCCACATGACCATGCCCCCCAAGGCCTACCGCTATGCCATTCCCACGGAGTACTATGAGAATGACCACCTGCGCCGCTACGGCTTCCACGGCACCTCCCACCGCTTCGTATCCAAGCGGGCCATTGAGCTGATGGGCAAGCCTGCCAACGAGCTCAAGATCATTGTTTGCCATCTTGGTAACGGCTCGTCCCTGTCTGCGGTGGCCGACGGCAAATGCCAGGATACCTCCATGGGCCTGAGCCCTCTGGCCGGTCTTCCCATGGGTACCCGTTCCGGCGACATCGACACCTGCGTGGCGCAGTTCATCATGAACAAATACAATATGACCGCCGACGAGTGCCTTACGATGCTGAACAAGAGGTCCGGTGTATTGGCGCTGTCCAACGGCCTCTCCTCCGACTTCCGCGACCTTGAGGATGGGGCAAAGAAGGGCGACGAGGCCTGCCAGCTGGCGCTCGACAAGTTCTGCTATGAGACCAAGAAGTATATCGGCGCCTATGCCGCTGCCCTTGGCGGACTCGACTGCCTGGTGTTCACCGCAGGCGTCGGAGAAAACGGCAGCGCCAACCGTGCAAAAATATGTGAAGGCCTGGAATTCCTCGGCGTAAAGCTTGATCCCGAACGCAATAAGGTTCGTGCAGAGG
>JAZLFG010000075.1:0-16855 GCA_045615685.1 Faecousia sp. | reverse complement strand
ACGATCCGACTTGGGACTCGAACCCACACGGATCGCTCCACACGATTTTGAGTCGCGGTCGTCTACCAATTCCGACATACCGGCATATGACCTCTGCTCGCACGTATTATAATACAGCTTTCCCCAAAAGGCAAGCAGAATTTCGCGGCAGCGCAAAAGATCCTTCTGCGCTGCCGCAAATTTTCTCTATGCTGACCATTGACGGGAAATCTCTCGGCGAAGCCTTGTCATGATGCGCTTTTCCAGTCTCGATATGTATGACTGGGAGATGCCCAGCAGCTCTGCCACTTCCTTCTGGGTGCGCTCTTGCTGCCCGCACAGGCCGTAGCGCCAGCATACGATCCGCTGCTCCCGCGGCGTCAGCAGCGACAAAGCCTGATGCAGCAACACCTTTTCTTCATTTTCCTCCATCGGACGCATGACCGTGTCGGCATCCGTGCCCAGAATATCGGACAGAAGTAGTTCATTTCCATCCCAATCGGTATTGATCGGCTCATCTAAGGAGACCTCCGTCTTCTGGGCGGATATTTTCCGGATGTGCATCAAAATCTCATTTTCTATGCAGCGGGAGGAATAGGTCGCCAGCTTGATGTTCTTATCCGGCCGAAACGTCCCCACTGCTTTAATGAGGCCAATGGTGCCAATGGAGATCAGATCCTCCAGATTAACGCCGGTGTTCTCAAATCTTCGGGCAATATACACCACCAGCCTCAGGTTGTGCTCAATCAATATCTGCTTTGCCTCTGCATCCCCCTCGGAAAGTCTTTCCAGCATGGCCTGCTCATCCAACCCCTTGAGCGGTGGCGGCAGCACATCGCTTCCGCCAATATACATGATTTTCGATGGACGCAGCACGCCCATCTGTATTAAAAACCCGCTGATTTTTTCCTTCATATCATTCCCCTTCCCCAATCAGTCCCTCAAAGTCGCCATGTTCTGACACCCGGTTGGGCGAAACAGCCACATAAATATCCCGCCTTGTTTTGTCCTCCACACACAGCTTGTCACACCGCACCGCCAAAAGAAGCGCCTGCTTCGTACCTACCGCCCGATAGGGTATCAGGCGCAGGGACAAATCCGGCAGCGTTTCATGGAGCCCTGCCATTGCCTTTGCGCAATCGTTTGTGGACAGGGATAAAAGCTCCTTTGCCTCCGGCAGGAGCCGTGCAATCACGCCAGCCTCTACCACCGGAACCGCACAGCCCGTAAAAGGATCCTTCAAGGTGTTGCCGGTATCCCGAAGAAAAGAAAGTGAGGTCTGCCTTCCCTTCAGCTCCAACCGCGCTGTTACAATGCCGCCGGTATGCGCCATGCTTCCCTGTAGCAGCAGCCAGGCGCCCAGGTAGAGTGCCCCTGCGGTCAGTACCAGCGTGGGAAAGCCCACAGCATAGTACACCCTGCCCCGTAAAATCCACACCGGAATACCCAAAAAGCTACTGAGTACCTGCACAAGGCCTCCCAGCGCCAAGCTCAGGGCAAGAAAAACCGCTCCCAGCAGGAGCAATCTCCTTCCCACCCCAAAAGCAAGCGTCAGCATGGCAAGCAGTGCCACGACTCGCCAAGGTACCTCTGCCAAAAATGCAAATCCCGGCAAAAATGTCCCACAGGCATAGAGTGCGCCCAGCACTGCAGCGCCCGCAAGCCGAGCTCTTTTTGCTACAGCCCCCACAATCCGGGCGCTGGCATACAGGAGCAGATAGTTGATCCCCCCGTTGAGCACAAATACCACATCCAGATAGACGGTCATGGCTGCCCTCCTTTTCCGGTACCCGGATTATACGGCGAGGCAAATAAAAAACAGGTCGCAATTCCCTTGAGAACGCGGCCTGTTTGTCGTGTCGATCTTCAATTTCCCGGTGCTTTCTCTGCGGTGTTCGCCTTTTGGGGCCAAAGCCTGCCAGCAATTGCAAGAGGATCGGGGGCATCACTGTCACGGTGCGTCGAGGAGTTATTCCGGGCGGCGTATTTCCCGGATATTCTTCTCTGCCTTGCTCCGGGGCAGCAGTACCTCATGGCCGCAAAGCTGGCATTTGAGACGGAAATCCATGCCGGTGCGAAGCACCTTCCATTCCCGGCAGCCGCAGGGATGGGGCTTCTTCATGAGTAGCACATCGCCAAGGCGTACATCCATATTCATTCACCTCTTAATTTCATCCCAGTAGCGCTTCGCGGCCTGCTCGGTCTTGTTTTCACCATAGTCGTAATAGTGGGTGCCCACCAGGGCGTCCGGTAAGTATTGCTGCTGCACCCAATGGTGGGGATAGCTGTGGGGGTAGAGATAGCCTTGCTCTCGCTCCTGTCCGGCGCTGTCGGCGTGGACATTTTGCAGTTCCCGGGGGATTGGGCCGGTCTTTCCCTTTCGAACATCGTGAAGCGCCCGGTCGATGGCCATGCAGCCGGAATTGGACTTAGGGCAGGTGGCAAGCAGAAGTACCGCGTCGGCCAGCGGCAGCCGTGCCTCGGGCAGCCCCAACTGCAGGGCGCTGTCCACGCAAGCCTTGACAATGGGGATTGCCAGAGGATAGGCAAGCCCAATATCCTCACAGGCCGAGCACAAAATGCGGCGGCAGCAGGCGGGCAAATCCCCCACCTCTAAAAATCTTGCCAGATAGTGGATCGCCGCGTCCGGATCAGATCCGCGAATGGACTTCATCAGCGCCGATAGGCAGTCAAAATGGCTGTCTCCGTCCCGGTCATAGCGCATCGCCGAGCGCTGGGTCACGGTGCGCACGTCGGCCAGGGTGATGGGAAGCACCGGACAATCCGCACCGGCAGCAGAGAAGAGCACCTCCACCGCGTTGAGTGCCTTGCGAAGATCACCGCCGCAGGAAAAGGCAACATGCTCCAGTGCCCCGGGCTCACATTCTGTCGTCAATCCCGTCTTTGTCTCCATATAGCCAATCGCCCGGCGCACCGCCAGCATAGCGGCCTCCGGGGAGAGCTGCTTGAACTCAAACACCGTCGAGCGGCTCAAAATCGCATTAAACACATAAAAATAGGGATTCTCTGTGGTAGAAGCAATGAGCGTAATCTTTCCGTTCTCAATGTGCTCCAGGAGGGTCTGCTGCTGCTTTTTGTTGAAGGACTGAATCTCGTCGAGGTACAGAAGCACACCGTTGGGGGCCAGCATCGTATCGAGCTGAGAGACGATCTCCTTGATGTCTGCCGTAGAGGCGGTGGTCGCGTTGAGCTTGAAGAGCTTGCGCTTTGTCCGCTCTGCAATGATGTTGGCTACCGTGGTCTTTCCCGTGCCGGAGGGGCCGTAGAAGATCAAATTTGGAATCTTACCGGATTCGATGATGCGGCGCAGCATCTTCCCCTCGCCGAGGATTTCCTCCTGCCCATATACCTCATCCAGGCTGGTAGGCCGCAGCTCGTCGGCCAGCGGCTGATACATGGCGCTTCCCCCTTCCTTTCTTTTGCTCATTTTACCGCATTTCTCCCGGTTTCGCAAGTGGTGGATTGGCCTTGTTACGGTTTGCAAGAACAAAGGAAATATGCTATACTAAGAAAAATCGACAAAGTCGCAGGGGAGAAGGGATCCTACAATGGAACTATCAGATCGGGTAGCCGGGATCATTCAGGCCTTGGCGCGGGCCTATCCGGATGCTTTGTGCGCCCTTCATTCGGAAAAGGATTATGAGCTGATGATCGCTGTGCGGCTTTCTGCACAGTGTACCGACGCCCGGGTGAACCTGGTGACGCCCGCACTCTTTGCCCGCTTCCCCACGCTGGAAGCCTTCGCAGAAGCGGACATCGCAGAAGTGGAGACCTATATCCACTCCTGCGGTTTTTACAAGCACAAGGCAAGGGACATCGTCCTGGCCTGTCAAATGCTGCTGACGGATTACGGTGGCAGGGTACCCGATCAGATGGACGAGCTCCTGAAGCTCCCCGGGGCGGGCAGAAAAACCGCCAACCTACTGCTGGGCGACCTCTATGGGCGTGAAGGTGCGGTGGTGTGTGACACGCACTGCATCCGCATCTGCAACAAGCTGGGCCTTGCCACCGGCAAAGACCCCCAAAAGGTTGAAACACAGCTTCGCGCCCTGCTTCCTCCGAAGGAAAGCTCCAATTTTTGTCACCGCATCGTGCTGCACGGTCGGGCCGTATGCGTTGCCCGGGCGCCGAAATGCGGCCTTTGCACCTTAGCCCCCTACTGTAAAAGCTATGAAGATAACCACAATGCGTAAAAATCAATTTCTCGGCGCCTTTTTTGTGCTGGTGTCGGCAATACTCTGGAGTACCGTGGGGCTCTATGTCCGCATCCTTCGGGAGGCAAATTTGAGCACCTGGGACATCGCGCTGATTCGCATGGGCATTGGCTTTACCGCCATGGCAGTATATCTGCTGCTGTGCCACCGGGAGCGGCTTCGCGTTCGCTGGCAGGAGCTTTGGATCTTTGCCGGGGCAGGAATTTTAAGCCTTATGTGCATGAATTATTGCTATAGCGAGACGATCCAGCGCAGCAGCTTGGCTGTGGCCGGAACACTCCTCTACACCGCCCCCTCCTTTGTCATGCTGATGAGCCTGATATGCTTCCGGGAAAAGCTAACTCTGCGGAAACTACTGGCACTGCTGCTTGCCTTCGGCGGCTGTGCGCTGGTCTCCGGCATGGCCCAGGGACAGCTCTCTCTGACGCCCGGAGCTTTTTTTATTGGCCTTGGATCGGGACTGAGCTACGCCCTCTATTCCATCTTCAGCCGCGTCGCTCTGAACCGGGGCTATGATAGCTGGACCATCACCTTCTATGCCTTCGCCTTTGCCGTCCTCGGCTGCCTGGTGTTCGCAAGGCCCGAGCACATCGTCTCCGCCCTTTTCGTCCAGCCGGTACTGCTGCTGCCCATGGTGCTGCTGGGAATCACCACCGGATTTATTGCCTACCTGCTCTACACCAAGGGTCTTACCTTCCTGGAGCCGGGCAGAGCCTCCATCCTCGCCTCCTTAGAGCTGGTATCCGCTGCACTGTTAGGCGTTATTGCCTTCCACGAAACCCTCGGGCTAGACGCAATTGCCGGAATCGCACTTCTGCTGGTCGCTGTTGTGGTGCTGCGCCCAGGGAAGAAAAAATGAACAATTCGTAAACTTAACGCACAACTGGTTGAAAATCCGCGGAACTGCATTATAATAACTATAATAACATTGTGCGTAGCGGGCAACCCGCTAGGCAGTTTTCCATTTCTACACATGTCTGACCGAGGCATAACAATAATCAATGGGTGATCCTCATGCTGCAACGATTGAAGCAAGGCTTTGCACGCTTTATGTACGGCCGATACGGCCCGGATCAACTGAATACTGCTCTGCTGATCCTTGGCGCGGCGCTGACCATCATCGGCTGGTTCGGCTCCTCAAGCCTTCTGACCTTTTTGGGCGATATTCCGCTGATTTTTCTGATTTTCCGAATGTTCTCCCGGAATGTCAACCGCCGCAGACTGGAAAATCAAAAATTCTTACAATTTTTCTCTCGCCTGCAGGATCGGGATAGCCGCTACTTTTCCTGTCCCCACTGCCACCAGACGGTGCGGGTACCAAAAGGTCGGGGGAAAATCAACATCCATTGCCCCAAATGTGGCAATCAGTTCATTAAAAAAACCTGAAATATTTTTCCCCCCGTGCATAGGCTTGCACGGGGGGATTTTTTGGAATATATCATCTATCGCTGCGGCGCTGCCATCGGTACACTTAATATCGCGGAGGATGGGCTCTACCGGGTGCTGCTTGCCCGTATCCCGCTCTGCCATGAAATTTTGCGGCTGTATTTGGACGGTGCACCCTTCGGCGTCTTCCTTCCCACAGGGGATATGCTGGAATGCCGCCGCCGTATCAGCCGGACACAGCTTCCGGCGCTGCCGACCTTCGTCAGCGCCTGGTGTGAAGCGGACGGGCAATGGTCGGAGGAGATCAACGGATGCCGACACCGCAATACGCCCACCAGGCTTGAGCGGGCTGTGCGTTGGCGGGAGGATGCCCCTATGGCCTTTCCCGACGCACCGGAAAAGCTCCACCTTATGGAGCTGGATGGTGCGCTGTACCTGTGCTGCCTATGTCCCTACAGTGCTCAGTAGACAATCCGGCGAATGGTGTAGATGTACTTTCCCGAATCATAATCATAGTCGCTGATCACCACGCCGGTGCTGCTGGACTGGGCATGCACCATCTGACCGTCGCCGATGTACAGGCCAACATGCTGAATTGCGCCAGTGCTTCGATTGGCAAAGATCAGAATGTCGCCCGGCTGCATTTCGCTCTCCTCCACCTCAATGCCGTTCTTGGCCATACCGTCACCGGCGCGGTAAAGGCTGTAGCCTAATTGCTGATAAACATAGTAGACAAGGCCGGAGCAGTCAAAGCCCACCGAGGGGCTGGCTCCTGCCCAGACATAGGGATAGCCCACAAAGCTCTTGGCCAGCTCAACTGCCTGCAGGGCGGCATCGGGGACGGTGAGGGCACCGACAATCTCCTGCAAAGGATGGGCTTCGCACCACGCGGAGACCTGATTGTAGGTGCGCATCAGCATGGCAATGGCCTGTTCGCTGGTCGTACCGGTCCCGGGAGTCACGCAGCCTTGATCGTTGCCGTGCATGACGCCCAGGCGGTAGAGCAGTGCTACCGGCGCCTTCGCCCAGTCGGAAACACTGTCGGCATCGGCATAGACCCGCTGCAAAAGTGCTCCATCCTCCTCTTCCTGATAGCCGCAGGCCTCCAGGAGGTTGTTGGTAATAACGAAAAACTGCTGCCGCGTCAAAAGCTCTTCCGGTCGGAAGGTGCCGTCCGGGAAGCCGTTGACTAGCCCAAGTGCACTGGCCTGAGAGACTGCGGGAAGCTCTGTATCCGGGAAGATCTGCTCGGAAACCTCCGGGAGATCCTCCTGGAGGGCCGCATAGGTCAAAACCGCCAGCTCACACATCTGGCCCCGGGTAATGGGTTCGTTCATCACCGCGTCCTGTATAGAGGCCGGAAGCAGACCCATCAGGTCCATCTGCTTGACGGTCTCCTGCGCCCAGGCGCTGATACCGATATAGCTGGGTGTATAGTCTCCCTCCACGGGGTCAGCCGCACCTACAAAGCCATCATCACCATCCAGCGTCAGCACATTGTATGCCCGCAGGAACATCGCGCAGGCCTGCTCCACCGTAGTAGAGCCGCCAGGGCTCAGCTTGCCGTTGCCGCCGGTCACGACTCCAAGCCGCACCATGCGGGCCGTGGCCGCAAACGCCCACTCGCCCACCGTGCCTTCATCCGTAAATTCGGCAAGCCTCTGTGCATCCTCTGACCATTCGAGCGCGTCGAGCAGGTTGTTGACGATCTTGGAAAACTCCTGCCGGGTAATCTGCTTGTCCGGCAGGAAGGTGCCGTCGGGGTAGCCGCTGACCAGGCCCAGCTCATAGGCCACGCAAACGTTCGCATCCCGGGTATCGGAGAAATGATCAATTCTGGCAGGATACAGCTCTGTGCCGACGAACTTTTCAAAGGTGTTCACTGCCATATAGCACATATCCAGCCGGCTCATAGCCCCGGATAAGGGTTTATCCTGCAGCGTAGCCGGGATGATCCCCAGTGCGTCGGCTGCGTCCACCTCCTCCTGGGCCCAGGCACTGACGCCGGTATAGGCCAGTGCCTCGGAAGCCATGCCTAAACACAGCAGCAAACACAGGATAAACGCGCCCACGCGGCGCATCAAACGATTCCTCATGCAAAAGCTCCTTTCTCATCTAGTACCAGCCCCACCGGGCAGTGATCGGAGCCGAGTACCTCAGAATAGATCGGCGTCTCGGTCACATAGGGGGCCAGTCGGTTGGAAATCACAAAATAGTCAATCCGCCATCCGGCGTTGTTGGCCCGGGCGTTGAAGCGATAGCTCCACCAGGAGTAAGCCCCTACCGCGTCGGGATGCCGCAGTCGGAACGAATCGGTAAAGCCAGAGGCGAGAAGCTCTGTAAATTTGCCCCGCTCCTCATCGGAAAAGCCCGCATTCCCCCGGTTGGAACCAGGATTTTTGAGGTCGATCTCCTGATGGGCCACGTTCAGGTCACCACAGGCAATGACAGGCTTTATTTTGTCCAGCTCGCAGAGGTAGGCGCGGAAGGCATCCTCCCAAGCCATGCGGTGGGCAAGGCGCTTGAGCCCATCCTGCGCATTGGGGGTATAGCAGGTGACCAGGTAAAAATCCCGAAATTCCAGTGTGATCAGGCGGCCCTCATGGTCGAGCGCCTCCGCTCCCACGCCATAGCGGACGGAAAGCGGCTCTGAGCGGGAGAAAATTGCCGTGCCGGAATATCCCTTTTTCTCGGCACTGTTCCAGAATTGGTGGTAGCCTGGCAGATTGACCTCCAACTGGCCGGGCTGCATTTTCGTCTCCTGCAAGCAGAAGCAGTCGGCGTTGGCCTGGGCAAAAAAATCATAGAAGCCCTTCTGCACACAGGCACGCAGGCCATTGACATTCCAGGAGATCAGCTTCATCGGCTCACCCCATTTCATGAAATTTCGGTAAAAATATTGTAACAAAAGATTACAGAAAATGCAAGTCCCTATTCCCGTTAATTTAGAAAAAAACGAATATATCGCAGTTTCCAAAAATAGGGCTTGATTTTTTGCGTGCACGCTGTTATAATAAACGAGCTTTGGAGGATTAGCTCAGCTGGCTAGAGCGCCTGCTTCACACGCAGGAGGTCACTGGTTCGAGTCCAGCATTCTCCACCAACAAAACCCTCTTTTGTCTACCGGACAAAAGAGGGCTTTTTTAATGATATTTGTGCCTCTTGGAGCAGATGATCTACCTTCGGTATGATATCGCCCTTTGTGCAATGATATACGCCTGCGGCGCATGAAGGAACGGATATTTTATTTTGCTGAGCTTGCTCGGTATATCCGTATATCATATCGCCTTATGCAATATATCATTGACGAAACACACGAAACGCTCTATAATGATTTCAACAAATCAGAATTTCCGGAGGATTGAAAGATGGCAAATTATAAAGTCATTGACAAAGAAGCCTACTACCGGAAGGGTGTTTTCCGACATTTCTCGGAGGACTGCAAATGTTCAACCTCCATCACTTCGAGAATCGATGTCACAGAACTGGCGGCATATTCCAAAAAGACAAATACAAAGTTCTATATCAACTTTCTGTACCTTTTATCGAAGGTTCTGAATTCCCGTGATGATTACAAGATGGGATATTTGTGGCAGACCAATGAGCTGATCTGCTACGACGTGATAAATCCGATCCAATATGTTTTTCATCAGGACACCGAGACGTGTACGCCCGTCTATTCGATGTATGATGAAAACTATGAAACATTTTACAAAAACGCAGTGGATGACGTAGAAAAAGCAAAGCAAACGAGAGAATACGGCCTTGACGCGGCAAATCACCCGAATTGGTTTGATGCGTCATATATTTCGTGGCTTTCGTACGATTCTCTGAATATAGAATTGCCAGACGGATATTTGTATTTTGCCCCCATCGTCAATTGGGGAAAATACAGGGAAGAGAACGGCAGACTTCTTATGCCGCTCACTGTGCGGCTCAACCACGCGATCGCGGACGGGTACCTTGTCGCAAGCGTATTTCGGCTGCTACAAAAGGAAATCGAGCTGTTTACAAGCCGATAAATCCCGGTTTGACGCGCCGAAAAACGACAAGCGTGATTTCTTACCTTAAAAATACGACGTTTCGTCGCTCTTATACATAAAGAAAACATCTCTTGTCTACCACGGCAAAAGACGTTTTTCATGCTCACAGGGGGCAAAAGGAGCTGTGCAAAATTTTCATTTTGCTACAGCCCCTTTTTAATTCGATTAGAAAATCTGCCCGGGAAGCTTCTGCTTCTCCTTATAGGGGAAGGTTCGGTCGAAGGCAGCCGCCTCCGCCTCGTCTACAAGGTAGCCTTCCGGCGGGGCATATTCCCCTGTGACGCCGGATAGGTAGCCCGGGATCAGCTCCTTGCAAAGGAAAAAGGAAGCATCCGCTCCCTCCGGGAGGCCGTGGTAACGTAAGCCATAGCAACTTCCGAAGGTAAAGCCGCTCTTGCCATAGAAGTCGATGTTGCCCTCAAAGCACACCGCTCCACAGCCAAGCGCTACCGCACGCGCCAGGGATGCATCCAGCAAGCGCTTGCCATAACCCTGCCGCTGGCAATCCGGCGCAATCCCGATCGGCCCCATGGTCATGATAGGGATGCACCTGCCGTCATCTGCCTGAAGAAATGCCCGCATGAACATATTCTGTCCAATCAGTCGGCCGTCTTCCTCCATGACAAAATCCAGCTCCGGCACAAACGCGGGATCATTTCTCAGGCAGTGCAGCACATAATGCTCCAGACAGCCCGGACGGTACACATTCCAAAACGCCTCTCTGACCAGGTTTTCCACTTCCCGATGCTCCTCGGGTCGCTCTAAACGAATGATGCAGTCATTTTTACTCATTATTTTTTACCTCCTGATGCTTGTTGACCGCAATACTGGGAGGCCGGAGCCTCCCAGCTATGCCGCAAGCTCCAAGGTGTTGTTCTTCTTCAAACAGCAAGCTCCTTAAAATAATATATAATCAGGCTCAAAAGCCGGATCATCTTTTTCCACGAATAGTATATATCCTGCCACCTTAAAATGCAAGACCGTCTACCAAAGCCCGGGAATATAGTCTATGCACAGCCAGGCAAGCACCCAAGCTGTGAGGCAAATTGATGTACCTCCGAGAAATTGTCCCAGAGTATGGCGTTTGCTGTAGACCGACGCCCATAAGATGGCAAGGTAGGCCAAAACGCCAGGAACCAACCCCTTGATCCCCAAAAAATTAATGATCAAAACCAGCGGTCCCGTCACACTGCATCCGTGGCCGCTGGCACGCCGGTGGAAGACCTGATTGCAGATCAGAAGTCCGATCACGGAAAACAGATAGATCAAATAAATCAGGATTAGATCGGTATTCCTGCTGATGCACACGCCATAGAACCACCCAGTCACATACCCAAGGCCGGAAAAAAGAAACGCAAGATTTCTCTCCCCCTCTCGTCCCTTTGCCCGCACCCTGGGGATCAACCAGGCACAGGGATAGGCGCAAAGCGGCAAAAAGGCAAGAAAGCCCAGCGTCGCCCAAATTTCCGCCCGGGAGGCAAAAAAATCCCTCCTGCACACCGCCAGCACAATCACAAGCGCCGTCGCCATAACCGGCGGCACGGAGCCGACTCGGATGGCAAAGGCCAGCGCCTTTTTGATTCTTTCCCTCTGTCTCATGACCGCCGCTCCCCTAAATAGAACAGCGCGAGCGTCCCCGGGCCTGCATGGGCGCCGATGATAGGCGCAATGTCGCAAATCTGTTCGGCTCGCCGCTGCGTTTTCTCAAAAATCTGCGCCTCTAATTGCTCCGCATCCTCCATGCAGTCGCTGTGAGAGATGAAATAGATGCCAGCCGGCTCTAGTGCTGTGCGAAAATACTGCTCTGCCAAAGCGTCGATGGCCTGCTTTCTACCCCGTACCTTGTGGACATTGGTGAGTCTCCCCTCATCGTCCATGTGCATCACCGGCTTGATCCGCAGCACCGTCCCGGCTAAAGCGCTGGCCCCACTGATCCGACCGCCTCGGCGAAGATATTGAAGCTCATCTACGGTAAACCAGTGGCAAATTTTCCGTGCTGTGTCCCGGGCAAACCTTTCCGCCGCAGCAAGGGAGGCTCCCGCGTCCCGTTCCCGGCAGGTCAGGTAGACAAGCAGCCCAAGCCCCGCCGAAGCGCAGCAGCTATCCACCACCAGGATTGTCCTGCCCGGATATGCCTCCATCAGCTCCTTGGCACAAATTTCCGCCACATGGCAGGAATTACTGAGGCTTGCGGAAAAGCTGAGATAGAGAATATCCCTTCCCTCCCGCAGCTCCGGCTCAAATACTGCCCGGAATCCCTCCAAATTCGCCGCCGAGGTCTTGGCAATTCTTCCCTTCCGCATATTCTCATAAAATTTCTTGGCACTCACGTCCGTGCTTCGGTAGATCTCTGGTGAATGCGTATAATGAAAATATAAATCCACATATTGGACCTGCCAGTCCGCCAAAAGCTCCGGCGCAATATCGCAGCCGGTATCCGTCATAATCGTATAGTCGTTCATCTAAGCACCTCCATGCCGTTATCTTGTGTTCTATATTAGATTACCAGGTTTTATCTATTATGTCAAGTGCTTTCCTGTTTTAATTTCTATCAGGAAAAGTCTGCCCAAAGGCAAAAAAAATAAACGGCAGCTGCGCTCGCCCTCTGGGGCAAGCCCGCTGCCGTCAATTTTTTATACTGTCATATCGCCACCAAGAATTTCTCCGGTGTAATAGTCAACATAAATCCAAATCTCATCCGCAAATTCGCTGTTTGTATCTTCATATACCAGCGACCAGCCCAGCCGCGTCACCTTGCTGGCACGAACATCTATGGTTTCCGGCATCTTATCAGAGAAAAACCAGTTCGGAAAAACGACCGCGACCTCCGCTTTTTTCAGCGTATAGCGGTCGAGCGTCACATGCTTGCACGAATGCGCAATTTCCTCCGCCTCTTCCTGGGTCAAGGGAACATCTCCCGGCTCATGGTCATCCAGCAGCGGCACATAGAACACATTGCAGCCGCATAGTCTGCCGGTCTTCGGGTTGATGCCCAGACGAACCATTTCATAGTAGTTATAAAGTCCCTCCATGACCTTCTGGCAGAACTCATAGCTCCAGTACTGCTCATCATATTCCGTAACACCCGTCAGCTCGTAGCCCTGCGCCACCGGTAAGATGGCATAATATTTCCTTGCCAACGCCTCTGCCTCCTCTTGGGTTTCGCAGGCAGATTCTGCAGCTTCATCCCAGTCAATACCGGACAATTTCAGAAGGATGCCGGTGTCTGCGTCGAAGGTCACAGAGGTTTGCAGACTATCCTCCGTGAAAGATACCTCGGCCTCCTCCCGATCCCAGTAGAGCTCGGATTGCCGGGAGACCGTCATTTGGCTGGTGTCCACATCCTCAAGCCCTACGGATTGCAGGATTTCCACCGCCCGGCTGATAAAGGCCTCGTCCGTCAAGGGTTTGGCCGTCTCCGGCTCAACAATCGTCTCGTGGGAATATTGCGTTTGGGAATGAATATCTATGTTGCCCATTTCCGTTGGCTGATAGGTTTCCGGCTGAGGCAGCGACCACTTCTGGTAGGCAGCTTGCCCCGCCACACTGATGGCCGCAACCAGCGCCACGCAAGCCGCAATCAAGAGCACCCGTCGGCCGATCCTCCGGGATGGCACAGGCGCCTCGTCCGCACGTGCCAGCACCTCCGCCAAGAGCCTGTCATAGGTCTCCGGATCCGGCTGAATGCTGTCATAGGCACGGGTAATTTTCTGACTTCTCATGTATTAGATGCCTCCCAATCGTTTTTTCAATAAGCTCCTGGCTCTGCGCAGGTCGCTGCGAACGCCGGAATCCGTTTTGTGGAGTATTTGCGCAATCCTCGCAGTGGGGTAGCCCTTGTAATAATAGAGGTAGATAATCTGGCGATATTTTTCGGGCAGCGCCTGGATCGCAAGGAGGGTTTCGCTTTCCTCCGTTTCCGGCGCACCCTGTCCCTCTGCCGCCGTAAGGGGAATTTCTCTCCTGCGAGCGCGTCGCAGCTCGTCCCGGCAAATATTCCTGGCGGTGACAATCAGCCAGGCTCGTTCATGATCCTCGTCCCGAAATCTCTGGCCGGTGCGCATCAGATGTAAAAACGTCTCCTGCACCGCATCCTCCGTATCTGCCGGATTCATGAAAAATGGATAGCAAATGTGATAGACCAGGGCACAGTGACGATAATAAAGCTCCGTCAACTCTTCTTTCGTTCTCAAAGGCTCACCTCCTACATTTAGAACACGATTGGGACACGAAAAATGTTGCACTCCAAAGAAAAAACGCTACGGCAGGTGTTTTCTCGGAAAAGTGCAAGCAAAATCGCGCTTTAAAATTCCATACAAATGATAATCACACCATGTAGAAACCATTTTCCCCTGACGAATAGTTCCTTCCCGCGTAAATCCGCATTTCTCAAGGACTCTGCAAGAAGCAATGTTGTTTATATCCACATCGGTCCAGATTCTTTGTAGTTCTGTATTTTCAAAGCAGAACCGGACGATTGCCCTAACCGCCTCCGTCGCATAGCCCTTCCCGTGATACGCCTTCCCAAAGCGGATTGCGATCTTGGCCATCCGGTCATTTTCAATTAGGTAAATCCAAAGCTCGCCGATGATTTTTTGCATTTCATTTAACTCGATTCCAAGATGAAAGCTTTTAGACGGCTTTTCTAGTTTTTCAAAAAGCAGCTCCGGATTCTTGTCCATCTTGCCGGGCCCTTTTCCCCAATAGGAATAAATTTCCTTATCCGCCATCCACTCTTTCAAAGCGGGGACATCCTGCGCGCACATTTTCCTAATCGTCAGCCGTTCGGTGCGGATCGTCGGCTTTTCCACAATATAATCCTTTAATGCCATACGCCCTCCTAAAAATTGAATGTGGCCAAACAGTCAAAAATATGCCAAACATATCAGAACCATTTTTTGTGGGGTTTTTCTTCTTCTGTGTATTAAAGCACCAATAACCAATATTTTACACAATGTGTTTTATACTTCAAGCCCTTTTACAGAAGATTCTGTAAAATTTTTTATAAGGGAGAAAACGCTCTGCTTTCTTTTGTTTTGCGTACAGCCTCCAAAAAAGAAATAAAATTGCCTGATTCATCAGTAGACAAATCAGGCAATTTATTTGCGAAATTAGCACCAAAGAGTGTAGGATTACGAGGTGTTTGCACCAAAAGTGACATCAAAATGGCAAATCAGAAACATCAACTTCAATTTTTATCGTTGCTAATCGTGTATTAATATTGGAAAACAGTAGCTTTCGCTTTGCCGGGGGCAAACTCGTCACCAAAGCATAAAAGTCAGTCACAACCTGAATATCAATATCTTTTCGGGTGTCATAGTTATATCCACCTGTGATGAAGCATCCAATAAGCTGCCTGTTGTCCTGTACACATTCTTCTAAGGATGAATTTCTGATAAGCTCGGCTAACTTTGAAAGTGTTTGCCCTATATCATTAAGTGGTGAGTATTTATCGGTGTAGCTGAAAATATGAGAACATAGGTCATCAGCAAAATTCCTATAGCATGCTTTTTGTTCATCAGTAAAATCAATTTCACTCAGCACACCTGCAGTGATATCAGTTATTACCTCTGAAAAAGATGAGTAGCGCTGATCGGGATAAATCTTCACCATTTTCTCTATAATGTGCTGAAAACGGAAATCCCTGATTCCATCTTTTAATAAATGTCGGAACAAAGTTCCTACAAAGTATATTTCTGTCCGCTCATCATATTCCTGATTAAGCTGTACCTCGTTTGGCATCTCTGTGGCAGGCCAATTTAACAATATGCTATTCTCATCATTTCTGCTGTCACTCAGCTGTTTTCCAAAACCGAAATCAATTATTTTTACATTTCCATCTCTGTCAATCAAAATATTAGCCGGACGGATATCTCTGTGTAGAATATGATTTTTCTCTAGGTATTCAAAAGCGCCAATAACATCAGTGAAAATAGCTTCCCATCCCTTATAATCCCAAGACATTGGATCATACTGATCTATGCAAGTACCGTCAACGTACTCCATTTGCAGAAATCCGGTCTTAGCCTGGGGGTATAAATAATAATTATATATGCGCACAATATTTGGATGAGATATATTAAACAAAATTTTAATCTCGTCAACAAAACGGTCATAGAGCTCATCGATGAATCGTTTGTCTTTTGGAACATACTTTTTGATCGCAAATAGCATATTGGTGGTTTCATCTTTGAAAAGGAGGGTGTCTCCAGTTCCACCGCCGCCCAAAACCTTTACAAAGGTAAAGTTCTTTTTTGCATCGAAAGTAATGATGTCACCTGTGTTCATACCAGAAATACCCCGCATAGCTCTAAATTATAGGCATATTATACCACATCAATATGAATATTTCAATGAACACACTTCAGCAAAATAGCTTTCTTCGGTTGTCATTTATACGGTTTCTCCTGTATAATCCCACACCGCAGGTGTATGCTCATCCGATCATTGAATACGATAATCTTTTCAACCGCGGAACGCATAATTATGAAATCATTGGCATTCATACATTTTCTGGTGTGAATATGCAACTTGAACTCGTCCAGTCAGAATTTCGCCCCTGCGTATTGGTTGGACTTTTCTTTTAGGTCACGTTGTCGTTGCTGCAGTTCTGCCATCAGACGACTGTATTGCTTAATAGTGCAATGCTGCCTTCTGTAGTTCAATGATTTGCTGCTGGACGGTATCCAGCTCTGCGTGGCTACCGTCTGCCAGAACTGCTCCGCAGCCCTCGGCCACGGCGTCTATGACCTCATCAACATTTCCCATAAGTGATTCTATTACTACGCGGTATGTGCGTTCCAATACATCTTCGTTGATATGGTGCGAGCCACACGCGGTGCGTCCATTGCTGATCCTATTTGCACAGCCCCGCACCGCAACAGTCTTTCCGCTTCCCACGATGCGGACTTGGCGGCGAAGACATGGAAAAAAGACGTTGCTTTCTCATGTTTTTCGTAGAATCACCAATTATGGGTTCAAATTCTGCCCCGCAACGTAAAAAAATTGCCTGATTCGTCCGTAGACAAATCAGGCAATTTTTTGGCAGGGGCACAAGGACTTGAACCCTGAGCCTACGGTTTTGGAGACCGCCGCTCTACCAATTGAGCTATACCCCTATGTGCAATATGTAAATGCAGTTAGCTGCAAGAAAGTTTGGTGGGCCTTCAGGGACTCGAACCCGGGACCGTCCGGTTATGAGCCGGATGCTCT
>JAZLFG010000074.1:0-20245 GCA_045615685.1 Faecousia sp. | reverse complement strand
GCGGCCATTCGCCTGTCGAGGAAGACCCTTCGCAATATTCATGAGAACCTGTTCTGGGCGTTTTTCTACAATTGCGTCGGCATTCCCCTGGCGGCAGGCGCCCTGATTCCGGGCCTTGGGCTGACGCTGAACCCCATGTTCGGTGCGTCGGCCATGAGCTTGTCGAGCTTCTGCGTGGTGAGCAATGCCCTGCGGCTGAACCTCTTCCACCCGGACAGGCCCGCAAAACAGAGAAAAATCAAGGCGGTCACGCTCCCGGATTCCCTGGCCGCCCAAAATAAGGAGGAAATTCCCATGAAAAAGACCATCCAAATTGAAGGCATGATGTGTATGCACTGCGTTGCGAGCGTGAAGAAGGCGCTGGAGGCCGTTGAGGGTGTGGCAGAGGCCGAGGTATCCCTGGACGAGGGCTGCGCACAGGTAACGCTGTCCGCCCCGGTGGACGATCAGCTTCTGATCGATGCCATCACTGCCGCCGGTTATCGCGCCAGCTAGCATCATGCACAGATGAGAAAAGCTGTGCCTTGCGGCGCGGCGGAAAGGTAGGATATCTCCATGCAAAAGACAGCTCTGGTGATTATGGCCGCCGGGTTTGGAACCAGATTCGGCGGCGGGGTCAAGCAGCTAACCCGATTTGGCCGCAACGGCGCTTTGATTATTGATTTTTCGGTGTACGATGCGCTGCGTGCCGGATTTAACCAGGTGGTCTTTGTCATTCGCCGGGAGCTTGAGGCCGATTTTCGCGCCCTCATCGGCGACCGGATTGCAAAGATCGTACCGGTGCACTATGTTTATCAAGAAAAAGAAGCGCTGCCCGAGGGCTTTGCCTGCCCGGGCTTCCGCGAAAAGCCGTGGGGGACCGGCCAGGCTGTGCTGGCCTGCCGGGAGGTGGTGGACTCCCCCTTTGCGGTCATCAACGCCGATGATTTCTACGGCAGAACCACCATAGAGAGAATTTACAGCGCCCTCCAGCAGCTTTCCTCCGGGGAAAAGGTTTTCGGCTGCATGGCGGGCTATGTGCTGAAAAATACCCTCAGCGAGTACGGCGGCGTGACCCGGGGGGTATGCCAGGTAGAAAATGGCCGGCTCATGAGCATCAGCGAGGTCTATCACATCGAAAAGACTGCCACCGGCGCAGCCAGCGTCGCTCGCAGCGGCATTCATATCCCCATCTCTCCGGAGTGCTGCGTCTCCATGAACATCTGGGGCTTTACGCCCAGGGTTTTCGACTTCCTGGAGGCGGAATTTTGCGCATTCCTGCAGGAAAATCTCCAAAGCCGCAACGCCGAATTTGTCCTGCCGACGATCATCGGACGACTGATCGACGCAGGGCAGGCAGAAATCCGGGTATTGCCCACGGACGAGCGCTGGTTCGGCGTGACATATAAAGAGGATGTGCCTCTGGCGGAGCAGAAGTTCCGCGCACTGATTGAGAGCGGTACATATCCCGAAACCCTTATCATCTGACAGAGCAAAGGAGGCTCCTATGGCACCAATCATTCGCACCGCCATTGCCGGGTTTGGCATGTCCGGCAAAATTTTTCAGGCGCCGTTTCTGAATGCCGATCCCCGGTTTTCCCTGTGCCGGGTCTATGAGCGCACGACGCAAAGGGCAAGGGAGGAATATCCCGAAGTAGAGATTGTCCGCTCCTTTGAGGCGCTTTTGACCGATGATATTGATCTCGTGGTCATTTCCACGCCCAATGCCCTCCATGTGCCCATGGCAAGGCAGGCGATGCTGGCGGGCAAGCATGTGGTGGTGGAGAAGCCCGTGGCCGCCACCAGCCGGGAGGCGGAGGAATTATGTAAGCTTGCCAAGGCACAAAACGTCCTGTTCACCGTATACCAGAACCGAAGGCTGGACAGCGATTTTGTGACGCTTCAGAGCCTCATCGCGGCGGGCGAGCTGGGCGAGGTGGTGGACTATGCGGCGCACTTCGACCGCTTTGAGCGGGGCAGCTACCGCAAGGTGTGGAAAAATGTCGGCGGCGAGGGCGTTGGCATTCTCTATGACCTGGGGGTGCACATCATCGACCAGGCGTATGTGCTCTTCGGAATGCCGAAGGAGGTCTACGCCGACCTGCGCAAGCAGCGTGCCGAGACCCCGGGGTATGACAATTTTGAAGTGATTCTCTATTACAATACGGTGCGCGCCATTTTGTCCGCCGGTGAGCTGGTGGCCCACCAGGGGCCGCACTACATGGCAAGCGGCCGCCGGGGGACGTTTATAAAATACGGCATGGATCCTCAGGAAAATGCCCTGATCGCCGGAAAGCGCCCGCCCGCACCCGACTGGGGCACAGAGCCGCCGGAGTGCCATGGCAAGCTCTACTACGACGAGGGCGGCCAAATTCTGGAAAAGACGATCCCCACCCTCCGCAGCAGCTATGGCGCCTATTACGACAACCTCTACCGCGCCCTGACCCAGGGGGAGCCGCTCCTGGTTCGGCCGGAGGAAACGGCAGACGTGCTTCGCATCATCGAGGCCGCCCTGCAAAGCAACGAGGAAAAGCGCCGCGTGTCGCTGTGAAATTTTGTCTGCATATAAAAAATCCCTGCGGCCCGGATTCCTGAGCCGCAGGGGTAGCGTGTCAAAAAAATAATTTTTGACATCCAGACAAAAGCCGCAGCTTGCGGCTGCGGCTTTTCAGCGTGTCAAAAAAGTCTTTTTGACACGCTGAGGCGTTTTTCAAAACTTCGAGGAAGTTTTGAAAGACGGTTTGATTGAACGCGAAGGGCGGGCCTTGCCCCCCTTCACTCTTCCCCCTGCGACTCAGTCATCCAGGCTTTAGCGGCTTTTTTGACATTCAGACAAAAGCCGCAGCTTGCGGCTGCGGCTTTTGTCTTAGGAGAAAGAAAAGAGAAAAGAAGAAAATGGATATAGAAAACCGGAAAATCCGGTGCTCCGCGATTTGGGAAGAACTGTATCAGTTCTTACGTTAACAGCATAAGGGACATTCATGTCCATTTCGTGACTGAAAAATGAACAAATTGTAAATTCGCACAAATTTAACTGTTTAATTTTGTGTATTTCGCCGCTATGGAGGTGCATGATGAAAAAATTTCGCCTACGGCTACAATATAATGCGCCGGTGATTCTGAGTTTTTCCCTGTTATCCCTGCTGGTGCTGGGGCTAAACCTGCTGACCGGGGGGAAAAGCACGAAGCTCCTGTTCTGCGTCTATCGCTCGCCCCTGCGCGATCCGCTTACCTATCCGAGGCTGCTTCTGCACGTGCTGGGCCACTCCGGCTACAGCCACTACATATCCAATATGCTGCTACTGCTCATTGTAGGCCCTGCCATGGAGGAGAAATACGGCAGCCGAAAAATTCTCCTTTTTATCGTTATCACGGCCTTTGTGACCGGACTCACCCAATTTTTGCTCTTTCCCGGCAGCGCCTTGATGGGGGCCAGCGGCATTGTGTTCATGCTGATCATGCTCTCGTCTCTGGCAGGAGCGCGGGAGGGGGATATTCCCATTACGCTGCTGCTGGTGGCGGCCCTCTATCTGGGGGGAGAGCTGCTCGATGGCCTTCGGCAGACCGACCAGGTCTCCCAGCTCACCCACATCATTGGCGGCATCTGCGGCATTGTGATGGGCTTTGTGGCTGCACCGGGCAGGAAAAAATCCTGAATGCACCCGCTTCCGGGAGGAGATGGCTTTTTCCGTTGCAAACCGGAAATGGGTATGCTATAGTTATGTTTATATAGTAATAGATTGGAAAGTAGGCACAAGTATGACCGAACGTATCACCGCGACAACCGTAGAAGAATTTGAAGCCTTCAACCAGAGCCATCCCAAGGGCCATTTCGCGCAGAGCGCCTACTGGGCAAAGCAAAAGCCCATGTGGCACTGGGAGGCGATTGTCTGCCGGGGAGAGGACGGACGCATCCGGGGGGTGCTGTCCGTGCTCATTCGCCGCGTGGTACCGGCCCTCCCCTATACCATGATGTACTGCTGCCGTGGCCCCGTGTGCGATCCGGATGACCATGCAACCGTCCGGGAGCTGATAGACGCGGCCAAGGCTCTGGCCAAGGAATATCGCGCCTACGTCATCAAGATCGACCCCGATGTGCCCTCGTCCCAAACGGCCTTTTCCGATTATCTTCACGCGCTTGGCTTTAAAAGCCGGGAGGGCGGCGCGGCCTTTGAGGCATTGCAGCCCAAATATGTCTTTCGGCTGAATATAGAGGGCCGCACAAATGAAGAGCTGCTGGCCTCCTTCCACCAGAAGACGCGCTACAACATCCGCCTTGCCGAGCGCAAGGGGGTGGAGGTGCGCATCTGCGGCAAGGAGATGATCCCCGCCTTCTCTGAGCTGATGCTGGTCACAGGCGTGCGCGATGGCTTTGTGACCCGGCCCGCGTCCTATTTTTCCGATATGCTGGATAATTTGGGCGAGCACTGCCGGCTCTATATGGCCTTCCACGAGGGCAAGCCCATTGCGGGCACCCTTGCCATCTGGTATGGCGACAAGGTCTGGTACCTCTACGGCGCCAGCGCCAACGAATCTCGCAACCTGATGCCCAATTATCTGCTCCAGTGGCGCATGATCCAGTGGGCCACGGAGAAGGGCTGCCGGGTGTATGACTTCCGGGGTGTGCCGGGGCTTGTGCCGGAGGATCACCCCCTCTATGGCCTCGTGAAATTCAAGCGGGGCTTCAATGGCGACTACACCGAATTTGTGGGCGAGATGGATATGGTCCTCAAGCCCTTGATCCACTTTGGCGCACAGGTGGGCTTCGACGCCCTGCGCTGGGTGCGAATGCGCATCTACCTGCTGCGCCACCGGGATAAAAAGACCGATCATGTAAAAGGAACGCCCTCCGGGCAGTGAGCATATGGATGGGAGGCCGCCAAAATGAAAGCATATATTGTAGATAAGACGCAGCTGGCGGAGAATCTTGAGAAGCTGCAAAAGCATGCAGGGCAGGTTCCCATCTGGGGCGTGCTCAAGGGGAACGGCTATGGCCTGGGCTGTGTGCCGATGGCGAGGCTGCTTGCGGCTCACGGCATCGAGCGCTTCTGCGTCACCGAGGTGCGCGAGGCCACGGCCCTGCGGGAGGCGGGCTTCACCGACAATCCCATCCTGATGCTGCGGCAAACCCAGGATCCCGAGGAAATCAACGCCATGCTGGATATGAATATTATCTTTACGGTAGGCTCCCTCCAGGCCGCCATCGTCCTGGGCGGAATCGCCGCCGAGCGCAGCACCATGGCGGAGGTGCACCTGAAGGTGGACACCGGCATGGGGCGCTATGGCTTCCTGCCGGAGCAGGTGGATCAGGCGATCCGGGTCTACGAATACCAGAAAAATATTGTGGTGGAGGGGATTTATACCCATTTCCACTCGGCCTTTTGCAGCGAACGGGCAACCCGGGAGCAGTTCCGGCAATTCCGGCAGGTGGTGAGCGAGATTCAGTCCGCCGGGTATGAGACCGGCATGGTGCACTGCTGCAATTCCTCGGCGTTTCTCCGCTACCCGGAGATGCACTGCGACGCGGTTCGTCTTGGCTCGGCGCTTCTTGGCCGCATCACCGGGCCAAACCGGCTCGGGCTCAAGCGCATCGGCTATGTGGAGGCGGACGTGGAGGAGCTTCGCTGGCTGCCCGCCGACAGCACGGTGGGCTACGGCGCGGCCTACAAAACCAAGCGGCCCACCCAGGTAGCTGTTCTCGGCGTGGGCTGGTACCACGGCTTCGGCACGGAGAACGGCCACGATCTCTTCCGTGCCCGGGATTGCCTGCGCGCCATAGCGCACAGCCTCCGCATTCTTTTCACAAAGAAAGCGCTGTATGTCGAGCTGGGTGCGCGGAGGTGCCGCGTCCTGGGCCGCATCGGTATGGTGCACACGGTGGTGGACGTGACAGACGCCGAGGTGAAGGTGGGCGATCGTGCGATCTTATCCATCAATCCCCTGGTGCAAAAGGGCATGAAAATTCTCTACCGCTGACGGGAGGAGCGCTTGTGAAGAAAATACGAGGCCATTATCCCCTCTGGCGACTGGCGGCGCTGGAGGCGCTTTTGGAACGCCAGTCCGGCGAGGGCTGGCAATTAGAGAAGGTAGGGCGCTTTTCCTGCCGCTTCCGGGAGGAAGCGGCAGACATTTGCTACCGGGTTGGCGCCTGTGAGGCCGCGCCCGGTACGGCAAGCTTGGCAGAATATTGCCTTTCCTGGCAAAAAAATGGCTGGCAAATGGTCTGCCAGCGAGGAAAATTGATTTTTTTCAAGGGAGAAGCGTCTGCAAAGCTCCCAGAGGACGCGGGATTGGAGCAGCTCCTTTCCCGGGAAATTCATTGGCGCGAGAAGCTTCGCGTCTGGTTTTTGGTGCTTGCGGCCCTTTGCCTTGTGATGGGCTATGCGATGGATGGCTTCCTGGCGATGCGGCTCAGCACCATTCCGCTGGCAGTTGTGCTGGCCCTGAGTTGGGTCATTGACCGGCTACAGAAGCTCCGGGCGCAGCATACGAACGGAACGAAAGGACAAAACGACATATGATCGGCTTTTACGACTACACAGTCATTCTTACCTACTTATCTGCGGCCAGCGCCACCTGCGGAGCGATCATCGCCCTGTCCGGGCAGGGGCATCCCTATATTGGCACGCTGTTTCTTCTCCTGTGCGGCCTGTGCGACGCCTTCGACGGCAAGGTGGCCAGAACAAAGCGCGACCGCACCCGGCAGGAGCAGGATTTCGGCATCCAGATCGACTCTCTTTCCGATCTGGCGGCCTTTGGACTTTTGCCGGTGTGCATCGGCGTAGCGCTGTACCGGCGCTATAGCATCGGCGTGGAAAAAATTCACAAGGCCTACCTGGTGCTGCTGTTCACGATCATGGTGATCTATGTGCTGTCGGCCCTGATCCGGCTGGCCTATTTCAACGTCATGGAGGAGGAGCGGCAGAAGACGGAGGGGGGTGTCCGGAGGAGCTACATTGGCCTGCCCGTAACGGCGGCCTCTCTGATCTTCCCGGCAGTGGTGCTGGTCAACTACCTGCTGCCCATGGACATTACCCCGGTGTATCTGGCCGTAATGCTCTTCACTGCCGCAGCCTTTGTCTCCCGCGTCAATATCACAAAGCCCGGTCTGCGTGGCATTTTGATTATGGTGGGCATTGGGTTTGCGGAATTTCTGCTGCTGACGCTCTTCGGCACGCTCATGAAATAAGACCTGGGTTACAGCCGTCGCCGGGGATGGGGGGTTTTGGCGCTCTCCAGCACCACGTCCACTAAAATAATATCCTCCCCGATGCGGCGGATGCAGCTCCAGGGAATCAGGTAATCGCATTCCCTGCCAAAAAGTCCCATAAATTTTCCCGGGCCAGGCACCAGCAGCGCGGTCACGCGTCCGCAGGGCAGCTCCACCTCTACATCACTGACAAAGCCCAGCCGTGCTCCGTCGGAGATGTTCACAACCTCCCGGCACCGCAGCTCTGAGATTCGTTTTCCCATCTCAATCGCCTCCCGAAAAAGCATATGTGCCGTGAGCGGTACATATGCAGGGAGTGCCCAATCCGGCAAAGATTGGGCGCTGGCAGGGCGATTTTTTGTAAAACATTTGTCCTTGAAGGGAATATGCCGGCATGGTAATATAATAAGCAAAAAATGCAAAGGAGAATGTTCCATGGTAGAGGATTCCATTCAAATTGTTGCCTGTAGCGACCCCCAGATTGCCCGGGTGCTCTCTCTTGAGCTCAAGCGCCAGCGCGAGAACCTGGAGCTGATTGCTTCGGAGAACCTGGTCAGCCCCACGGTTATGGCGGCGATGAACTCCGTCCTGACCAACAAATACGCCGAGGGCTATCCCGGTCACCGCTACTACGGTGGCTGCGAATATGTGGACATGGCAGAAAAGCTCTGCATTGAGCGGACGAAAAAGATTTTCGGCGCCAAGTTTGCCAATGTCCAGCCCCACAGCGGCTCCCAGGCCAACAGCGCGGTGTATCTGGCGCTGTGCCAGCCCGGTGACACCATCCTCGGCATGGATCTTTCCACCGGCGGCCACTTGAGCCACGGCAGCCCCGCCTCCTTCTCGGGGAAATTTTATCACGCGGTCTCCTACGGCGTCGATCCCACCACCGGCCTCATCGACTATGACGACGTCCGCAAAAAGGCGCACGAGTGCCATCCCAGGATCATCATCGCGGGCGCGTCGGCCTATCCCAGAGTGATTGATTTCAAAATTTTCCGCGAGATTGCCGACGAGGTGGGCGCATACCTCATGGTAGATATGGCGCACATCGCGGGCCTTGTGGCGGCGGGTCAGCATCCGAGCCCCATTCCCTATGCCGATGTGGTCACCACCACCACCCACAAAACCATGCGCGGCCCCCGCGGCGGCATCATTCTCTCGAACGACGCCGATATTGCCAAGCGGATCAATAGCGCCGTCTTCCCCGGCACCCAGGGCGGCCCTCTCATGCACATCATTGCCGCCAAGGCAATCGCATTGGGCGAGGCACTCCAGCCGGAATTCCGGGCGTATCAGGCCCAAATTGTGAGAAACGCCCAGGTGCTGGCCCAGACGCTGCTCGAAGGCGGCCTGTCGCTGGTGTCCGGCGGCACGGATAACCACCTGATGCTTCTGGATCTCAAGCATAACGATCTGAGCGGCCGCCAGTTAGAGGAGCGCCTGGATCGTGTGCACATCACGGTCAACAAGAACAAGGTGCCCGGCGACACCCGCAGCGCCCAGGAGACCTCCGGCATCCGCATCGGCACCCCGGCCGTCACCACACGCGGCTTCAAGGAAGAGGAAATGAAGATCATTGGCGACCTCATCTGCCGTGCGGTCTTCGACTTCGACTCAAATCGCGGCGAAATCCTCGCCACTGTGGACGAGCTTTGTACCAAATTCCCGCTCTATCAATAATATATAAAACGGGGCGACCACGATTGTGGTTGCCCCGTTTGCAAAAGAAATAGGAGGATGGTTGCTTTGGAACTGCCCATGATTCCCCGGCTGGTGGGGATGGATCTGGATGGAACGCTGCTCAACTCGCAAAAGGAGCTGACCGCCGAAAATTTGCGTGCGCTGGAACAGATAGGTGCGCAGGGCATCGAGCTTGTGCCGACCACCGGCCGATTTTTCCTCGGAATGCCGGAGGAAATCCGCGCGCTCCCCTTCCTCCACTATGCCATCACCATCAACGGTGCGCAGGTCTATGATGTTCGCCGGGACAAGGTGCTGTCCCGCGTGGAGATTTCCTGGGAGCGGTCGGTGGAGGTCATGACGTATCTCGACACGCAGGACCTCATCTACGATTGCTATGTGGAGAATTGGGGCTATATCACCCGCCGCTTTCAGGAGAACGCGGCGGCCTTCGTCCCGGACGAGCACTACCTGAAAATGCTCCGGGTGCTGCGAAGCCCGGTGGACGAATTGAAGGCCCACCTGCAATCGGTGCAAAAAAGTGTGCAGAAGATCATCATTTTCACCCGCACGGACGAGCTGCAGGAAATGTTGCTGCAGCAGTTGCCGGAGCGGTTTCCCGATCTGCTCGTCACCTCGTCCGCGCCTCACAATCTGGAGCTGAATGCGCCTGCCGCCAATAAGGGCGACGCGCTCACCGCGCTTGCAACCGCGCTCGGCATTCCGGTGGCGCAGACCATGGCCATCGGTGACGGCCTGAACGACCTGTCCATGCTCCGGGCGGCAGGAATCGCCGTTGCGATGGGAAACGCGGTTCCGGCGCTCAAGGCCTGCGCGGATTATGTAAGCGACGATTGCGACCATGATGGTGTGGCAAAGGCCCTCCGCCGCTTCACCGGTATTTGATTATTGTCCGATGATTTCGATCTGGCACATGGCCATCGCTTCGAGCGCCGTCCGGTGGCTCTCCGGGGTGACGCCGGCGCAGCAGGCCGCGTCCACCGCCACCGGCGTCTGCGGCAGGAAGGCCTTGATTAGCAGGGCGTTGGAGATCACGCAGATGTCGGTGCACAGGCCCACCAGCGTGATGCGCTCGGGGGAAAGCTCCGCAAGATACCGGCCCAAATCGACGCTGCCGAACGTGGGCTTGTCAATGATCAGCGCATCGCCCACCGGCAGTGCGCCGGAAATCTGCCAGCCCTCGGATTTTGCGATGCAGTGGGGCACCGGCAGGTGGGCGCCCTCCTGGGTTTGGAGGTAGTCCTCTCCGTGGGTGTCCCGGGTGAAGATCACGGCCTCGCCCTGCGCCCGCGCCAGCTCGATCCTTCTTCGCACCGCAGGCACAATCTTCACCGCCTCCGCCGTACCCAGCGCACCGTCGATAAAGTCATTTTGCATATCTACCACAACAAGAACCTTCATATTGCTGCTCCTTTCTCTTAATAACACAGGGGACGGTTCTCTGTGTCGCAGACACATAACACAGGGGACGGGTCTCTGTGTCGTACGACACAGAGAACCGTCCGAAACCACTGAAAAAGTCGTATTTTTATGAAAATATGCGAGAAAGGTAGCGAAAAGTGCAAATGAAAATAGCAGTACCTCTCTCGTTTTTTTGCTGTTTGGCAGACTGCGCCGCTGCTTTTTTGGGGGCTGTGGAAAACTTCCAGAGGGACGCAATCCGTTTGAGATTTACTGCAATTGCGGTCAGCTTTACCTGAAATGCTACGCTTCTTTGCCCCCAGCCTCTGGCTCTTGCCATCCCATGAAACCGCTTCATTTCACCGTTTTTCCATTCCTGGGCAGCACGTTTTTTGTACTTTTCTAAAAACTCCGGCTCCTTCTGCTCTTGACTCTTTTCATAGAACAATTGCGTGCTTGTGCTGACAATCAGCTTTCGAGCCTGCGACTTCTTCCCCTTTCCAATGCATTCTTCCCTGTACGGACATTTTATGCATTGTTCCTTTTGGAAAATATAACTTTGTGCATCATAGCAATCTCCGCGACCGTTTTTCGCAATCGTTTTCTTACAGCTTACCGTGTGGTTTCCCATGTGGCAGAACCACTGGTCACTATCCTTGTTATAAGAGAATAATTCTTCGTCAAGCTTATACACGCTGGCACTTACCGGAATATAGCCCTTTATCTTTGCTGCCTCAAGCTGCTCCAGAATATCCTTACGGAAATATGCTTTGTCTCCGTAGAGCTCGTCAACGGTTACGCCTGCGGACTGCGTTCTTTCCAGCAGGGATCCAAATTCTTTCCCATCCACATATTCTCCACTGTGGACATCTACCGCTGTAATGATTCTTTCATCGGTGGTCATGGTGAACTCAGATTTATAACCCAGGAAGGATTCGTTTTTGGATTTATATCCTACACGAGCGTCCGGATCGCTCAAGGAACGCGCCCCCTTCTGGAGCATGAATTTCTCGTCAGACAGAATTCCTTCCGCCTGCAAAATGGCCTTTTCGGTCTTTTCTCCGGCATAAGGCGTTGCAGCTTCTATTGTTTTCTCCACATACTCCTTCATCACCTGTCTGGCTTCTGAGTAGTTTTCCGTTGTGGTATAGTCGGGAATATTGGTATCAATTTCCTCCGGGACAAAGCCGATATCTTTCTCCAACCCCTTGAAAATGCGCTTTGCCATGTGTTTCATCATGCGTTCAGGAACCTTCTTGGTAGTGTTTGCCGCAATATGGGTGGTGTCAATGGACAGACCATTCCCACGGATGATGCCCTTTTCCACGCACTGCCTCACGATTTCTGTTAAAATGTCATCCAAAGTAGCTTCCTTGAGGCGTTGGGTACGAAATTTTGCCAGCAGACTGGGATCCGGAAGCGCATCCTCAGGATTCAGGCCGAGAAACCAGAGAAAGGCAAGATTATAGTTGCCCTCTTGAATCACGCGCTCGTCGGACAGATTGTATAAGTGCTCCAGAAACAGGAGCTTTGCCATCATTTCAGGCTCTTTTGCGGGTCTGCCGAAGTTGCGGCAGTAGCTGTCAGCAACAAAATCGTTGATAAAACGAAAGTCGATTGCCGCATCAATCACCTTCAGAATGTGATCCTGCGGGATTTTGTCGTATAGCGAACTGTAAAAACTGAGTTGCTTTTCCGTAGTACGAAGCATCTTATCACCCTTTGCGCTTGATGCTATAATTATACCATATTTCCTGCTGTGTGCAATTGCCAACCTACTTTTTCAGTGCTTTCGGACGGTTCTCTGTGTCGCGAAACACAGGGGACGGTTCTCTGTGTCGTACGACACAGAGACCCGTCCCCTGTGTTACAGGTCCCCTGTGTTAAGATCCCCTGTGTTAAACCGTGTTATCCTCTTTAATATCCGATCTTGTCGGCGAGGGATTGCTCCAGAATGACGGTGGCGTCGCGGTGCATCCGCATGAAGGTGGCGGGGCAATGGGGGTCTAATTTGTCGGACAGAAGGAGCTTTTTCATGGCCTCCTGCTTATCTCCCGAGACGATCATGAGGAGCTTCCTGGCCCGCAGGATGTTGCCCATGCCCATGGTCACGGCATAGCGAGGCACCTCATCGCGGCTGGCGAAGAAGCGCTGGTTGGCGTCGATGGTGCTGGGGTCGAGGGTCTCCTTGTGTGCGCCGTCGTAGAGCGTGTCGCCTGGCTCGTTGAAGCCCAGGTGGCCGTCGGGGCCGACGCCCAGAACCTGCACCTCAATGTCGGCCTGATCCAGCACGGCGTTGAACTCCGCCAGGTTGGCCTCCACATCGCCCACGCCCTTGGCCACATAGGTGTTGGCCTTGTCTATGTTGATGTGGTCAAAGAGATTGTCATTCATGAAATACCGGTAGCTCTGGTCGTGCGTAGGCGCAAGGCCCACATATTCGTCGAGGTTGACGGTGTGTATCTTCGAGAAGTCCAGCCCTTCTTCCTTGCATCTGCGGGCGAGCTCCCGGTACATCCCCACGGGGCTGGAGCCGGTGGCAAGACCCAGGGTGCAGTCGGGCTTCTCCCGGACGATTTTCTCAATGATATCAGCGGCAAGCGCGCTGGCTTCTTCATAGTTTTTCGCAATGATAACACGCATAGCTCAGGTCTCCTTTACCTTTATATTATATAGTATATGTGAGAGTTTTACGCCTTTGGAACAATCACGCCTCCGGTTTTGTAGATGCTGTTGGCGGGGACAACGCCCCGCACACAGGACAGGGGATACACATTGGAATCCCGGCCGATCACCGTGCCCGGATTGAGCACACTGTTGCAGCCGACCTCCACTCGGTCGCCCACCATTGCGCCGACCTTTTTGCGGCCGGTGGGGATTTGCTCGTCGCCCTTGATGACCACAGGCTGCTTGTCGCTCTTCACGTTGGAGGTGACGGCGCCCGCGCCCAGGTGGGCCTTATAGCCCAGGATGGAGTCGCCCACATAATTGTAGTGGGGTACCTGCACATTGTCAAATAAAATCACATTTTTCAGCTCCGTGGAGTTGCCCACCACGCAGTTGTCTCCCACCAGGGCGCTGCCCCGGATGAAGGCGCACTGCCGCACCTGGCTGCCGTGGCCGATGATGCACGGGCCGTGGAGATAGGCGGAGGCAAACACCTCCGCGTCCCTGGCAATCCACACATCCTCGCAGGGGTGGTCATATTCCTCTGGGGAAAGCCCTTGCCCCAGAGAAAGAATCAGCTCGGAGATGCCCGCAAGCGCTTCCCAGGGGTAGAGGAATTTGGCAAGGTAGGCATTTGCCAGGGTATGGGACAGGTCGTATAAATCCGAAATTGTCAGCATGGTTATTTTACCTCAATGAAATGGTTGGCCGTCTGCATGGCGGCGATGATGGCGTCCACGTTTTCCTCGCAGGCTTCAAAGCTGTCGGCCTCTGCCATGACGCGGAGCACGGGTTCTGTGCCGCTTTTGCGCAGGAGCACCCGGCCATTGTCGCCGAGGCGTTCGGTGCATTGTGCCACAGCGGCCCGGACGGTGGGGTCTTCCAGGGTTGCGTCCTTGTCGTCCACCCGCACGTTTTTGAGCACCTGGGGGTACATGGTGACGGGAGAGGCCAGCACCGACAGAGGCAGGTGGGTGTCGATCAGCACGCCCATGAGCATGATTGCGGTAATCAGGCCGTCGCCGGTGTGGGAGAATTTGCGGAAAATGATGTGGCCGGACTGCTCGCCGCCGATGAGGTGGTCATTTGCCTTCATATTCTCATAGACGTAGCGGTCGCCCACGGCGGTTTTCTCGTAGGCAATCCCGGCCCGATCCAGGGCTTTGTAGAGACCAAAGTTCGACATGACCGTGGTGACCACAGTGTTGGAGGGGAGCTGGCCCCGCTCCTTAAAGTGCTTGGCGAGAATATACATGATTTTGTCGCCGTTGACCACATTGCCGCATTCGTCCACGGCCAGACAGCGGTCGGCGTCGCCATCGAAGGCGAAGCCCACGTGCAGGTTATTATCGCGGACATATTGCTGCAGCCCTTCGATGTGGGTGGAGCCGCAGCCGGTGTTGATGTTCACCCCGTCGGGGGCGTCGTGGATGACATAGGTCTTGGCCCCCAGCGCGTCGAAGACGGCCCGGCCGATCATCCAGGCGCTGCCGTTGGCGCAGTCCAGGGCGACCTTGTGATCCTCAAACGAGTGGGTGGCGAGGCTTGTGAGGAAGCCGATATAGCGGTTGCGGCCGGAGTAGAAGTCTACCGTGCGGCCAATGCGGTCGTCCGTGGCCCATGGAAGCTCGCCCTGCTGGCCGTCGATGTAGCATTCCAGCTCATCGAGGAAGCTATCGTCCATTTTCTCACCAATGCCGTTCATGAGCTTGATGCCGTTATCGTAGTAGGGGTTGTGGCTGGCAGAGATCATGACGCCGCAGTCGAAATTTTCTGTGCGGGTGATAAAGCTGACGCAGGGGGTGGTGGTCACATGGAGGAGATAGGCGTCCGCGCCGGAGGAGGTGATGCCTGCGGCCAGGGCGCTTTCGTACATGTAGGACGAGCGGCGCGTGTCCTTGCCAATGACAATCTTGGCGCTCTGGCCGCCCCGACTGAAGTACCAGCCGAGAAAACGGCCGATCTTGAAGGCATGCTCGGCGGTCAGCACGCTGCCGGCTTTCCCCCGGAAGCCGTCGGTTCCAAAATATTTACCCATGGGACACTCCTTTCAGCAGAAGCAATTCTGCAAGTTCTGTTGCAGGATGATTCATAGACAAAAATAAAAAGTTCGATAATATGATATAATCATTCCCATTTAATGTCAATAAGGGAAAATGTAAAGTTTTTTTGAAGGGAAAAAAATAATTTGTGCAAATTGTGCTACAAAATAATGACAAAAAAACCTGGACAAAAAATCGGGAAAAGTACGGCTATGCCAAGGAAATGGGAAATAATTCTGCACGCGCCGGAAGCTATTGGCAGAATTCATAAAAGGAGGGCATAAATTTTCAGCACAACGTAGAAAATCCTAAAAAGCCGACAAGTTCTGTTGCAATATTTTCTGTCTGCTTTAAAATAAATAACATCAGGCGGCAGAAGCGGCCTGTAAGCTTGTTTATATGCTTCTTTGCGCCGACGGATCGGTGGAAGGAGCTTATAAAAGAATGATTCCCAAAAAGGAGGCACACTATGAAAAAATTCTCTCGCGGCATTGCACTGCTTCTGTGTCTGGTGATGGTGCTGGGTATGCTCCCCACCTCTCTGGCAGCGGACACCAATGCCAAAACGTACACGCTGGCCAGCAAGATTGAAGCGGGCAAGCAGTACGTCATCGTAGCGGACGGCTACGCGCTGAAAAATGTGACAGCCACCGTCAATGGCAAGACCTCTCTTGCTTCCGCCGCTGTCACCATCGCAGGTAATCAGCTTACCTCCGGTGTGACCGACGACATGATCTGGAGCTTTGCCAAGGGCGAGTCCAGCCTGGCTGGCCCCTACGGCACCGGCTACTTCCTCACCAATGCTGCCAGCAAGTACCTCTCCCGAGGCTCCTCCGGCGGCTCCGGTGTCGCCCCTCTGGACACCAAGACCTACGACAGCAGCAACGTGGCTTCCAAGCCCCACTACTGCTACTGGGCCTTCGAGGATCTGAACAGCGACGGCACCTCCAAGGCCATGTTCCTGTTCAGCTCCAACGAGTCGGACTATGTGTTCTTCCTGCGGGGCGCCGCTGCGGGCTTCGACGCGCCCGGCGTCAGCCAGGCGAACATGCAGTCCTCTCTGAGCAGCTATCCCGTGGCCCTCTATGAGGTGAGCGCAGGTGCTGGCTGTGACCATAGCTACGTCGTCACCACCGACCTGCCCACCTGCACCGAGGATGGCGTGCTCCACTACACCTGCTCCAAGTGCGGTGACGCCTACACCACACCTGGCGCGGCCGCTCTGGGCCATGCGTGGGATGAGGGCAAGGTTGTAAAGGCAGCCACCGCCACCGAGGCCGGTGAAATCCTCTACACCTGCACCCGCTGCGACACCACCAAGTCTGCCGTCATTCCCAAGCTCGAAGCTGGCGAGGATGGCAGCTTTGACATCGTCTTTATGTCCGACCTGCACAACGGCGTGGGCGGCTACAACGGCCTCAAGCAGATGCTGGCCGAGCTGAAGGCGGAAAAGCTGGATCCCAAGGTGCTGTCCCACGGCGGCGACTATGTCGAGGACGACATGGGCGGCCAGCCCGACTGGAAGACCCAGGTGTACGACGTGATCTCCGGCGAGGAGAAGGCGGCCTTCCCCAACGCGGCGCTTGCCTACACCATGGGCAACCACGACTGGGAGAGCGGCACCTTCGGCGGCCGTTCCGACAAGGAAGCTGCCTTTAAGGAGCTCTTCGGCTTCAACCGTGCGGGCCTGGCCTTCGTGGATGACGAGTTCGAAATCTACATGATCGGCGCCCAGGGCACCACCGGCGCCGGCGGCGGCGGTGAAACCTTCATCCAGGCGGATATCGACGCCTTCGATCAGTACCTTGCCTCCGTGAAGGACAGCGGCAAGGTCATCTTCCTGCAGACCCACTGGCCTGCCCACAGCTCCTATAACTTCAAGCAGCGCGTCGTCACCAATGCCGACAAGCTGATTGACGTGATCAACAAGTACGGCGACGAGCTCGATGTCGTCTGGATTTGGGGCCACAACCACTATGAAGACGCCATGCGCTATGAGATTCTCCAGCCCGGCGATCAGATCATGTACAGCGCCGATACCTCCGGCTCTGCCTGGGGCAATCCCCGCAACCCCAAGTACAAGACCATTAAGTTCACCTATGCCAACGCAGGCTGCATGAACGACATGTGGTATAAGCACGACGGCCACAACGATACCAACGCCGCCGGCAACTATCGCGGCCCGTCCGCCTGCCTGTCTGTGGCAGTCAACGAGGGTAGCATCACCTTCAACTACAACCGCATCAAGGAAGAGAACGGCGTGTGGACCTTCTCGCACGACGCCAACCTGCAAATTTACAACCACAACGTCACAATGGAGCATCCCTCCACGGTCGTGGTGAACCGGCTGAGCCTCGACCACACCCACGAATACACCGAGACCATCACCGCGCCCACCTGCACCGAGGAAGGCTACACCACCTATACCTGCACCGTCTGCGGCAGCAGCTATGAGGGCGCCTTCGTAGAGGCCCTGGGTCATAGCTACGAGGACGGCATCTGCACCGTCTGCGGCGAGAAGGATCCCAAGTATCTGCCCAAGGCGGATATGACCTTCCTCGACCTGACCGATCCTGCATCGGGCAGCCGCTTTGCCATCGACAACCAGGAGACTGCGGCAATCGCCGAGGGCGAGGGCCTCAAGCTCGCGGCTACCACCTCCAACTTCGAGGCTGGCGCCTATGCCGACACCATCCAGATCCCGGTCACCGGCGACTGGACGGCCACCGTCAAGTTTGCCTGCACCATTGGCAGCACCTTCGCCTGGGGCGGCGACTCCGACCTGTTCGGCTTCTACGCCATGGAGGACTATGACAACGGCGTAGGTATCTGCGCGGGCAATACCTCCTTTGTCAACTTCACCAAGAAGGACGGCTCGATCACCAAGAGCAACGCCGACGTTGGCCCCAACACCGCCACCGGCCTGAACGCGGTTGCGGATCACTGGCTCAAGATTGAAAAGTCCGACACCGATTACATCTGCTCCGTCTCCACCGACGGCGTGGAATTCACCGAAGCCTTTGTCTTCGATTCCACCGGCATCGACGCAAAGATGCTTGTGCTGGACGCCTACCGGAATACAAGCTGGGCCTTTGGCAACAGCAACTCCTATGTCGTCGAGTATGTGGACTTTGAGCTGCCCCAGGGTACGCCTCTGGCAGACATTGACTTCACAGCGCCTGCCGATGCGGCCAAGTTTGAGGTCGTGAATCCCGACACGGCTGCCATCGAGGAGGGTGTCGGCCTGCGTCTCGTTACCACCCGTGACGCTTTCGAGCCCTGCAATGGACAGAACACCGGCGATCAGGCCACCACACCCAAGGATGCGCTTCAGATTCCCGTGGGCGGCGACTGGAGTGCTACGCTCAAGTTTGACTTCAGCCAGGCTGGTGCTTCCAACGGCTACTATCAGTTCTTCGGCTTCTATGCTTCCGAAGGCGACGACTTCCAGAACCTGGCCGGTATCCGCGGCGGCGACGGCGCAATGCAGAACTTCCTGCGCGTCGATGGCAATATTACCGCTGATTCCGCCGACCTGAATTCTACGCCCGGTCTTGCCTCCAACGGCACCTATTGGTACAAGCTCGTCAAGGAAGGCACCACCTACACTTGCTTCCGCAGTGCCGACGGGGAAGAATTTACCGAGATGTTCTCCTACGCCGATACCGGCATCGAGGCCGACAGCATTGTGATCGACGCCTACACCGGCATGACCGCAGGCTATACCTTCACGCTCAAGAGCCTTAGCTTTGAGGGCGGCGAGATCATCACCAAGAAGGAAAAGCCCGAAATCGCTGAAATCTATGTGGACGGCGAAGCCATCGGCTTTGATCCGACGGTCAAGGTTTACAACTTTGAGGTGCCCAAGTCCAGCGCCAAGGCCCCGGTCATCACCGTGGAGCCCGGCAACAAGTCCACCCAGATCGACATTACCCCCATGGACGGCCCCTTCGGCACCACCTATATCACAGCTTCCGTGGAGAAGCGCCAGCTCAAGTATTCCCTGAGCTTCAACTACGGCCCCGAGGACGACTATTTCGCCGATGGCGACATGAACGACAACTGGGAAATCCTCCACGAGGTCAAGGATCCCACCGAGGAGCGCCCCTGGACCTACTATCGCTTCGAAGAGGGCGTGGGCCTGGTGCTGCCGACCCAGAAGGGCAGCATCTACATGGCCAAGCAGGCCGACCCGCAGGGCCCCTGGACCAACGTCTTCCTGATGCCCGCCCAGGGCGATTGGGAAATCATCGCCAAGTCCTTCTATCCGGCTCTGCCCAGAGACATCTACCAGCAGACCCAGATTCTCGGCTGGCAGGATGAGGACAACTACATCCGCATCAATTGCCAGTACAACGCGCAGCAGAACCTCCGCGTCGAGCCCGCCAACGAGGTTGGCCCCACGCGCTTCGACATTCTGGAGGTCACCTACGCCAATCCGAACCCCGATAACACCGCAACGCTCTACTACAAGATGAACAAGACCGGCAACAAATACACCGTGTCTTACTCCACCGACTGCAAGACCTGGGTCAACGGCGGCAGCGTGGACAATCTCAACTACATCGACCCGAAGTTCGGCCTGTTCGCCACCCAGGATGACAGCAACAACAATTATATGGAGCTGTCGTTCGAATATGTGGCCGTCACCTCCCGCAATGGTGAAGTGGTCAAGACCGAGGAAGAGGTGCTTGCCTGGGCCGCGCAGCAGGCAGCCGACTACATGGCAGCCGGTCTTCCCGCCGAGACGGCCGAAGACCTGAGCGTCAAGGCGCCCCACGGCTATACCGTAGAATTCGTCAGCAGCAACGAAGCGGTCATTGCGGCCGATGGCACTGTGACCCCGGCGGCAAAGGACGCTTCTGTGCAGGTCAGCGTGAAGGTCACCGAGGGTGACGTCACTGCCACCTCCAAGCCCGTCACCGTGCTGGTCACCGGCACCAATTCGGAGGAGGAGCCCATTGATCCGACGATTCCGATTTATGAGAATCCGCAGTACAGCTTTGCCGAGCGTGCGGCTGACCTGATTGCTCGTATGAGCGTGCAGCAGAAGGGCAGCCAGCTGGTCAGCACCGCCTCTGCCATCAACGCTTCTGCCCTTGGCGGCGGTACGCTCAATGTGCCTGCCACCAAGAACATCGACTCCTACGAGTGGTGGAGCGAGGCCCTGCATGGCTACTCTCGCGGCAACACCAGCAACTCCGTCTCCTATCCGCAGAACCTTACCGTCGCTTCTACCTGG
>JAZLFG010000073.1:0-4004 GCA_045615685.1 Faecousia sp. | reverse complement strand
ACGCAGATAACGGACCTCCATGGTGCCGCCGCAGCCGCCGAGCACCTCGTACTGTGCGAGCTGCTGCTTGGAGCCGTGGATGGCCTGCTGGATGACATCGGGCACGCCGTCGGGACGGTGCATCTCGACCAGACCGCCGGTAGCATCGTTCCAGGTCACAGCCAGGTTATCGTAGTTATCCATATTGTTGCAGTATTCCGCAGCCTGGATGCACTGGTTAAGGACAGAGAAGTTACGGCTCATCTGCAGGTCGAAGTCACCCGCGTCAAACCAGCCGCCCTTGTTCAGGCCTTCTACCGGCGTGTCCGCCTTAAAGCCCTTTTCCGTGAGAGCAGCAGGAACGCTGCCGACGCCCATGCCGTCGAACCAGCCGCTCTTGCCTTCATACCAGCCACTGGCGCTGGTTGGCGTCAGGTAGCAGTCATCCATATGGGAAGCGCCGTGCCAAATCCGGTAGCCTTCACGGACGGCAATGTGGTCCATCTGTACTGCCATGAAGCCGTCGAGGGTGGTCTGCCAAATGTTGTCGTAGACATCCTTGGCAATGGGGAAAATCTCGTTGGCCTTGCCGTTGTAGTGAATCCGGTACAGGCCAGCCTCGGTGACCTCGCTGAAGTCAAACCGGGCATATTTGAAGCGCTGCCAGGCAGTGGTCTCGCCGAGAGTCTTCTCGCAGACCATTTCTTCGCTGCCATCGGCGTTCATGCGCCACAGGGAGATTTCCTTGGGATAGTTCTCGTCCCATTTGTCAAGCTCGACCACAGCAAACTTTTCTTCCTGTGCAGGAGAATAGCCCACCTGGCTGAAGCTGACCACAGGCTCACGCACCCAGCCCTCTTCTACCACAGGCTTAATGAGCCATTCAATGGCGGTCTCGTCAGCCTTGGTAGCGGAGATTAGGGTGCTCAGGACGTACCAGCCGTTCTGGGCACGGTTACGGCCGTCATACAGCTCCAGATTGTCTTCGGTCTGGGCGGCAATGCTGATGGCAACGGAGGAATCCTCCGGGGCGAAGGAGAAGCCACGACCGGTGGCGAAGGGCAGCGGCTGGGCGTTGCCGCGCTGCTCGTTCCAGTCCTTGACATACCAGGCCTGGCTGGGCAGATTGGGCCGCTCGGTCTCTACCATGGCATCTTCGGGATGGAGGGGGAAGCTGCCAAAGCTGTCGTATTCACCGTCGCCATTTTCGTCGGCACGATAGCTCTTTCTCTGGTAAGCGGAGGGCAGGAATTCCAGGTTGAAGCGAGCCTTACCGATCAGATCCGCAGGCATGTCCGTGCGCAGGATCATCTTCAGGAGGAAGCCATCCTTCGTCGGAGCTGCGACCAGATCATACTTCAGGGTGCCGTCGGGGCTACCGTTGAAGGTCATGGGAACCGTGAGGGTGTTGGTTTCCATATCGAACTGCTTGGTGCCTCTGGAGGGTGCAGGCGTTGCGTCCCACTGCTCCGGAGTCGGCAGCATATGCAGGTCGCCATTGGTGGCGATACGAAGGTCATTGAGTGAAAACTCAATGCCACCCATGTGCTGATCGCCAAAGGTGCCAGAGAACGTATTATTGTACATAAATACGTTAAAGGCATTGGAGTTGACCGTTGTGAGATAACGGTTGTTGTCGGTGGCGCTGCTGAATACAAGGAAGCTTTCGGCTTCGTCTGCTGCGTGAATCGCGGTAGCAGGCAGCATTGTCAAAAGCATACACACGATCAGAGCCACGGACAAGAGTTTCTTCATTTTTTTCAAGAGAACGTCTCCTTTCCTTTTGTCTGCCCGTTGTGGCAGACATCTGCGTATAATGCGAATACGGGTATCCACCTTGTATCCATCGAAGTGGTACCTTCCCTCCTTTTTGGTTTACCTTTTTCGAATAGATACGCTCTTACTATACTCCTTGAAAAAAAATCTTTCAACAGCAAAAATCGCCGAAAAAAACTTTCAGCGATTTCTACAATGACGTATCATTATTTTTATGGACCATTTTTTGTAATTTTTTTATAAAGCCTCATCGCAGGAAGCGCTTTGATCGCGCCGAATGAGCCCCTTTAGGGCCTCCACCGCCACGCGGATGGCACTTGAGGTATCCTCCCGCATTTCCTGGTCCAATCCAGCCTTTTCTCGCTCCTGGTTCCAGATCACATGGAAGCAGCTTCCGCACCGGCAGCCCAGAGCCGCCGACACGACAAACAGCGCCGCCGACTCCATCTCCGAGGCCAGGACGCCCAGCCTTTTCCATGTCTCCCATTGCTCCAGCAGCTCATGGGAGACCGGCATTCTCTCCGGGCTGTGCTGACCGTAGAAGGAATCCTTGCACTGCACCACGCCCATGTGGGTGGAATAGCCCAGCGCCATAGCCGCCTCCCGCAACGCCAGTGTCACGTCAAAATCCGGCACGGCCGGGTATTCGATGGGGGCATACTCTCGGGAGGTGTGCTCATAGCGGACAGCGCCGGTGGCAATCACCACATCCCCTGCGCAGACGTCCAGCCGGATGCCGCCGCAGGTACCGATACGGATAAAGGTGTCCGCGCCGATGTTGTGAAGCTCCTCCATGGCGATAGCCGCCGATGGTCCGCCGATGCCTGTGGAGCAAACGGAGACCTTTTGCCCAAGAATAGATCCGGTATAGATATTGAATTCCCGGTTTTGGGCAACTTGCTTCGCGTCATCAAAGAGCGCTGCAATAGCCGCACACCGTCCCGGATCACCGGGCAAAAGCACATACCGCCCCACATCCCCCGGCACACATTGGATATGAAATTGTTTTTCCAATTTTTGCATGACAAAGCCTCCAAGTTAATCATTTTTACGAACCGCCCATGGCTCGCATGGCATTGCAGATGGCCAGTACCGCCACACCCACATCTGCAAACACCGCCAACCACATAGATGCAACACCGAACGCCGCCAAAATCAAAATGGCAAATTTGACCGTTAGCGCAAAGAGAATATTCTGCCGGGCAATACGAATGGTTCTCCGTGAAATTTTCACCGCAGCAGCCAGCTTTTCCAGGTCATCGTTGAGAAGGACCACATCCGCCGCCTCCACCGCTGCATCTGAGCCTACGCCGCCCATGGCAATGCCCACATCTGCTAAGGTCAGCACCGGAGCATCGTTGACCCCGTCCCCGATATAGAGCACCCGGCCTCCGTCGTGCCGCTGGGTTAAAAGCTTTTCCATAGCATACACCTTGTCCTGCGGAAGAAGCTTGGCATGAATTTCATCGAGGGGCAATATCTTCCCAAGCTTTTGCGCTGCCTGGGCATTGTCGCCGGTCAGGAGGATCGTTTTTTCTACTCCAAGTTGTTTTAATCGATTCAGCGCTGCAATGGCATTTTCCTTCGGCACATCCTCCACAAGGATCGCGCCGCCATATACGCCATCTACCGCCACATGGACGCAGGTCTCAACCTCCTCCGGCACAGAAATTCCCTCCTGCACCAATAACCGTTCGCTACCGCACAGTACTCGATGGCCATCCACCAGAGCGGCCACGCCAAAGCCAGGTTCTTCCCGCTCCACATGCACCTCAGAGGTCGTGCTTCCTTCGGTGGAAAAAATGGCTCTTGCTATCGGGTGTGCGGACATAGACTCCGCGCCGGAGGCATAGAAAAGAAGCTCCTTGCGGGTCAGGGCGGCCTCATGTACCTGCGTCACCTGAAACTCACCCTTTGTTAATGTCCCGGTTTTATCGAAGGCCGCCAGCTGCGCACGGGCAAGCTGCTCCAGCACAACACCGCCCTTTATAATGATGCCATGCCGAGAGGCCGCACCCATGCCGCCGAAAAAGCTCAGCGGCACTGAAATCACCAACGCACAAGGGCAGGAAATCACAAGAAACGACAGCGCACGCTCAATCCAGCTACTCCAGGCTCCATCCACTAACAAAGGTGGAAACACCGCCAATGCCAGGGCGCAAAGCACCACTGCCGGGGTATAGACCCTTGCAAATCGGGTAATCATCCGCTCGGTGGGCGCCTTCTTCTCCCCGGCGGTTTCCACCAGC